>CAXBGJ010000048.1:0-18370 GCA_963975045.1 uncultured Marinomonas sp.
TCAGACAGCTGGTGGATAGCGTGGGCGTACAGCTCTTTCCCTGTTCCAGATTCGCCACGAATTAATACTGTTACGTCACCAGAGGCCACTTGCGTGACCTTGGCACTCAAGGATTTCATTACCTGACTGTCACCGATGATGTCATTTAGGTGAAAGTTAGCGCCCGTGTTGACCTTGTCGGAGGCGATGCTTTTTTGGTATTGGAAATCTTGCTCGGCCAAAAGGGCTTTTATGTGGCTATTAATCTGTTTCCATTCATGAGTATCGTGAAAAATCACTGTGCCCACCGCGCCAATGACCTCGCCCTGATCGACGATAGGAAACCGGCTGGCGATCATGTTGCTGCCTAGAATCTTCTGAAAAGACAATCGTTCCGCTTGGCCTGTCTGCACAGTAATGTGCATACGAGTGTTTTCAATGACGTCGGTGACCTTTTTTCCTTTCACATCTTCCGCCTTCACACCGAGAAAGCGTGCGTAAGGTCGGTTAATGAAAAAAATCTTTGCTTGACGGTCGACAATAACGACCCATTCTTCCATCGCATTCAAAATGGCTTTGTAAGTGTTGGCTGCCTGCGAGAGTTTTTCCAGTTTCTTTAATGACATTTCAACTCCGCTTATTGTTCCGTGGTGAATCAATCCGCTTTTTTGTTATTGGTTTTTTGTCTAAGCAAACATTCTAATCTAAATAAGCTGCTTTTCCTTAACTTAAGAATCGACATCAACCACTTAAGCGAATCAGCGGCCGCCGCTGGCATTCGTTATTGGCAAATATCTTTAACGACGCGTATGAAAAAGTACGCACTTTTGTCATCAACAAAAGGCATAACACACAGTTATTTGTCATTTAAGCGTTGTTGGTTTGAAAAAGAAACGTTCGTAGATTGAAGACACTCATCTCTAACAAGAGAAAGTAAATGGAGTGGGGCGTATAAACGGAATGCGGTGATATCAAGTGACTAAGCTGATTCTCGACAGAATACGCTTAGTCACTTGTTTGTGGGAAATGAGCAGGTTAAGCCTTCACGTTAGCGTGCTCTTACTTCTTATTTTTTATCTTTGTTTGAAAAGCTCTCTCTAAGCGATGTAACCCAGCCGCCGAATGTCTGCATGGCACTGCTGCCTTTGCCGAGCAGTTCGTGCATTTCCTCTTCAAAACGAGATTGCTTCGACTCTTCCGGTTCAGGAAGTGGCGGCAAGATATGCGCAAAATACGTGTTGTCGAGCAGACGATGTAACAGGCGTTCGCCAACAAAAGGTTTCCCGCTGTTTAGCGCCCGCGCGCCTTTGATCAAGTTACGAATATCGTATTGCGTTGGGCTAATATCCGGCACTTGTTTGGGAATATTCAGTAGTTTATATACACCAATGCGGGCGGTACGAACGGACGCTTCCATAGTGAAGATAATATCGTTACGCGTCTCTACGAATTGCCCAATCAAACCCAAATTAGTACAGCCTTCTGGTACGGCATTAGGGCGATCTCCTGCCGCTCGTGTCATAAACTGCGAGGTAATATAGGGCATCAGTGCGAGTCGCACTTTGGTATTGGCAACAATTTCATCCAACTGATCTTCAATGCCAAGGTGATAACAAAGCTCAGTGAGAATGTCTTTGCCAGTACATTGTGCCATGGTTTTTTGAATGCGATTGCCTTGCTTGTCCATTAATAATCCATAGACCCAAAGCACTAGCGTATCGTCAGGCTGGTCTAGGAAATGCGGCTGGCGGTTGCAAGTCACACTCAGCAGCCAATTAGAGTCTGTAATCGTGATGATGCCACCTGTGACCGCGCGGCCTGAATGCGGATCGTTGACAGACAAGGCTTTCAACTTGTCGATCAAAGGAGAGGGTTTACAAGTTAGTGTCGCGGATTCCCAAATAGATTTTTCTACGTCCCCATAGAATTTTTCTGGCTTACCAAATGCGGGGGATTTTTTCGCCAGATTCTTCCATAACGACCATCCGCTGTGTTCACCCGGATCATGTCTGCCACAACCAAGTTCTGGAACCGTGTCCATATCGCCATAAGCGGTGTGTTCTGTCATTGACCCTGTCAGCGCAAAGACTATATCCCCCAACCCGACGTTTATACGCTGAGTTTCTGTTTTGCCGTTGTTGGTTACCTCGGCTTGGATGCCGGTAACGGTTTTTTTATCGCCCGAAAGCGAGAGATCAAGGTCATTCACGCGAGTATTAAATTGAAAGGTAACGCCTTTGTCGCGTAGAAAGTCCGCCAAGGGTTTGATGAAGGTATCGTACTGATTGTATTTAGGAAAAACCAAAGAGGACAAATCACCAAAGCCATCAATTGAGTCGAGTAGGCGGTGTAAATACAGTTTGGTTTCCAGCAGACTGTGGCAATTTTTAAAGGCAAACATTGAGCGGAAAAGGAACCAGAAGTGACTTTTTAAGAACCCATCACTGAAATAATCCTCGATGCTGATGTCGTCGAGTGTTTCTTTGCGTTTTAGCATCAAACGAATCAATTCCCATTGCTGAGATTTGTTTAGACCAAAATCACTCGAGTCCAACAGCGTGCCACATTTATGCATCAAACGCGCTTTGGAATAGTTTGGATCGTTGTCATTGATAAGGCGATACTCATCGAGTACAGAGTAGCCTTCTGGCAGTTCCACCGCAGGAATGTCTTGAAATAGATCCCACAAGGTATCGTAGTTCCAGTTCATCTCGCGGCCACCACGGATAATATAGCCCTCTTCAGGATTACCAGAACCGTCCATAGAACCGCCTTCCACATCCATTTCTTCAAATATGGTGATGTTTTCAGCGGGCATGTGACCATCACGAATCAGATAAAATGCCGCCGCAAGACCGCCAATGCCTCCACCAATAATCCACGCGTTGCGATTTTCTACTCCGGGCGTGGGCAAGGTTTTATGACGCGCGTATGGCGCAATAAAATCGTATGGCGGTAGGGTGTTTAGTGGTTGATGATGCCAGAAATCGCGTGTTGCATCCGGCTCGTGCTCAAAGCCTTCTGGCGCGGTTGTAGGAATATCAAACGTAGACAGTGTTTTATCAGTCATGACACGGTTCCTTTCTTGGAGGCAGGGATCAGCAATACATGCTTTTCACCATAGTGGCACATTTGAAAGGCGTGCAAGCTGCCTTAGATCAAGGGTTGAGGCTTAAGTTTGAATAATAAAGACGGCACAAAATTTTAAGAAAAACAGGGTTTGTAAAAGACTCTCTACTTCTTGCACAAAGTATGGAGTCTATGTGTATTCCCAGAAACTTGGTTGTTTTTGTGGATGTTATCGCCAACTATGTAAGCAGCAAAACGACATAAACGAAACGCTAATCAGGAGGAAACATGCAAAATCAAACAGATCAAGTTAAGCACATTACAAACATTATAAAAGTGATGAATGGCGGCATTGAATTCTACCAAGAAGCGAAAACCAAATTGGATACCACCACTTATCAAGTCTTCTTTGATCGTATGATCAGCGCCAAACAAGAAGCCGCGGCAGAGCTACAGCAATTCGCTGTCCAAGAACAAGGAAAACCAGAGACCGACACCAGCAATGTGGTGAAAATGCGTCAAGCTTACACCAATTTGCGATCTAAGGTTTCCAGTGATTCCACCGCCTTTACTTACATTGATCAGTTAGAAGAAGTAGAAGACAAAGTGCTAGAAGAGCTCGATCTTGCTCTTGAAAGAGAGCAAAAGCAGGAATGTGAAGCCACGCTTCAGCGGATCAAAGTCAGAATGAAAGAGTGTCATGACGAAATGAAAGCACTGCAAAAAGAGGCTGCTTAAGATTCATAATAGGGTCGTTTCTTTTCCCTAAGTGAGCTTAATTTAGCAAGAAAGAGACTAGGGAAAAAGAGCGACTGAATAATGTCATTAGGATAAATGTCATTAGGAAAAAAAGTAAACGAAACGCTAATCAGGAGGAAACATGCAAACTCAAACGGTTCAAACTAATCATATTTCAGACATTATAAAAGTGATGAACGGCGGCATTGAATTCTACCAAGAAGCGATAACCAAACTGGACAATACAACTTACCAAGCCTTTTTTAATCGAATGATCAGTGCTAAAGAAGAGGCGGTGACAGAACTGCAAAAATTTGCCATCGAAGAAAATGGGCAACCAGAAAGTGATACCAGTAATTCGGTGAAAGCGCATCAAGCGTATACTAAATTATTGTTTAAGATTTCTCGTGACTCCGCCTTTACTTACGTTGATCAGCTAGAAGAAGTGGAAGACAAAGTACTAGACGAAATTGATACCGCGTTAGAGAAAAAACAAGCGCAGGACTGCGAAATCACGCTTCAGCGAGTCAGAGTCAGAATGAAAGAGTGTCACGACGAAATGAAAGCGCTGAAAGTGACCGCTCAGCACTAAGAGAAAGATCAATGTTATAGCGTAAAAAGTCAAAAACCAACATTCACAGACTAAGGGTGATTGCTGGTTTTTTTTTGTATTAGAAAAAAGGGTTAAGCGGAAGCGTTGCTTTAGCCCAGTGCCGACTCTGGTACGATGACACTCAAAGATTGAGGTTTCACGACCACTTCAAGTGTATCTGCTTGGCGTTCTTCACCGTCGACAACATAATGGCCGACTTGGCTTATATCTACCGTGACACGCTGAGCCGTACGATGAAATACGCCGTTGTTACCTGCTGGCGTGTCGCTGTCTTCATGTCGGTCCCCCATCCCTAGCAAGGCTAATTCCGCCAAATTTAAAATCTGCATACGCTCAGGATCTAACCAGGTTAAATCTAACTCACCATCAGTAATATTAGGAATGCCTTTCCCTTGCGCTAACAAGGTGGTGATAGGCGCGGCATTGGCGATGGTTAAGCTCGGAGTCTTGATGGTAAACGGTTCGTCGTCGTTCAGCTGTACGGTAAACTCATGGACCTCATTCTGACTAATGGCTTCCCACAAGCCTTGTAAATAGGCGAGCTGACCACTGGTGTTCTTTTTGCTCCGGTCGGCTTTTTCAATCATTTGTTGCTCAAATCCCACGCCAGCAAGTAACAGCATTAACTCGCCATTACAGGTGGCGGTGTCGATCCGTTGCTCGCAGCCGTCGATCAAGTTCAAACACATGGTTTCCAGTGAGGCTACTTTCGACAACGTCCCGCACAGCACGTGACTTAAGGCATTCGCGGTACCAAAAGGAAGAATGCCCAGCTTAATATGGGTTCCCACTAATGCGGTCGCTACCTCGGTAATGGTGCCATCGCCACCACAAGCAATCACCATATCCGGCGATGCTTTTACCGCTTCTTTGGCTAATACCGTGCCGTTCATTTCTGGTGTCGTTGTTTTGACCGTTATATCAAAGTAAGCAGATAAATAGCGCAAAATCGTTTCTTGATCTTCTTCCCACTGGCGCCTTCCAGACACAGGATTCGCGATCAACCATGCTGTATTGCGAACCACCAAGTGTTTGTCCTTTAACGCTTGCGTTAAATGCTTAAATTGGCGTTTGTTCAGCCGCGCGGTTTGGCGAATAGTGCGCACTTTATCCATCACCTCTGCGGGTGAAGATGTAGGGTTCTGGCTAAGCAAGTACGCCGCCATCATAAAAACAGAACGACCACGGCCTAGGGCACAATGCACTACTACCGAGCGACCTGTTTTGCGGTGAGTATGGATCCAGTTTAGCGCACGCTGTATTTGTGTATCAGAAGGAACAGAATGATCAAGAATGGGAATGTTTAAATAATCTATATCGGTTTGAAAAGCTACCCAATTCAGCGAGCTGAATTCCGCCGTGACATCTAACACCGCACTGATGTTTTCGTTTTTTATGTCATGGATATCGGAAGGAAACAATCGTCTTGCAAGGTACAAACCCTCATCTATTTTTTGTAATGCTGGAACCGTATCTGTGCTTCTCGCCCAGCTGTTATAAAGCTGAGTGCTCCATAAAAAAGGCATAAATACCCAGCGGATATAAATAGGCACAGTGCCATTGGAGCGTTTACGAAAAATAGTCGGTTTGTTGAGAAGGTAAGCAAGGCTGACAGCAAAGAACGACAAGGCAAACCATGCCCAAGCCAACTTAAAGTATACCGCGCTGGTCATCACGCTCAAGAAAACAAAAAAGGCAGTGACCAATAAATAATAATTGGGATTAAACAAGCTCTCTCTCCTAGCATCCAGCCATGTACCAAAAGAGTAGCACTACTTTCTAAATAAAAGCCAGCATCGGGTGACGAAGAGATGAAACGCACTGAGGTGTGAAACACCGCTCCTTCTTGCAAGCGAGAAGGAGCGGGTGAAGGCTAAAGGTTAGAGTGCTTTTTCTACTTTCGCAGCAACGTCGCTAGAAACCCACGCTTTCCACGTTTTAGGATACTGCTCTAAAAAGTGATACATGGCCGCTTCACCGTCTGCTTGATTGTCTTCCATCCAGGCTAATAACGTACTCATTTGTTGGTTGGTAAAGCCGCGCTTTGCGAAGTATTCAAAGGCTTGTGGCTCACGTTGAGCAAATGATTCTGTTGTTACCGTTTGCACGGGCGATGGTGGGTACATGGTCACTTTTGGTGACACGCAGTCTGGCTGAGTCGTACAGTTACGATACTCTTCTACATCTGCACCACTGCCAAAGTCCACTTTCACCATATTGTACTTGCCCAGTACGGGTGTCGGTGACCAGTAGTAACCAAACCAGGCTTCGTTTCGATCGTAGGCTTTAGAAATGGTACCGGCGAGCCCCGCACCAGAGCCTGGATCAATCAGTTCAAAGCCACTGTCGTCTAACTTAAGCGCGTTAAAAAGATGCTCGGCCGTAATTTGGCATGTCCATCCGGCAGGGCAGCCATAAAATGCGTGCTTGGTATCGCTTTCAGGGTGGACAAATAAATCGGCATGCTTAATAACACCTTCAATGGTGGCTATTTCTGGGTATTTTTTGACTAAATAAGCGGGAACCCAAAAGCCTTCTTCACCACCATCAATCAAGGAATTTCCAGCATAGCGAAGGCGTTTTTCAGCCACGCCTTTATCCAACGCTTCTTTTATGCCGTTGGTCCAAAGCTCGGGCGCGACATCGGGTTTGCCTTTTTCAATCATTGAGACGCCCGTTGGGACGCTATCACCAGAGATTAGCTCGGCATCACATTGGTAGCCGTTATTAAGAATGAATTGATCAACGTGGGCAATCAGGCTGGCGGAGTTCCAGTTCATGTCAGCTATGGTAAAGGAACCACAGTTAGCAGCACTGACATTAGCGGAAATAGCAGAAAGCAGCATAACAGGAAGTACTGAAGGCATAATCTTCATTTGACTGAGTTCCTATATCATTATTAGAACGTCAATTATAAACATAAGAAATAATAAGAAAAAATGGCTTATGCAGAAAAAGCCATTTTATCTGATCAGCGTTCTTTGCCAAAAAGCCCTTTAGCAACGGCGCCTAACTGCTAACAATCAAATTGTTAATGGCTTTCGAAATCAGTTCTTTTTTCACCAAGGTGCGTTTAACCGGTTGCTCAAACCAAAAGTTCATTGGTTGATCAAAGCCGATACCGTGCATGTAATTGTAGAGCGCTTTACGCAATCCTTCGCCCAACATTTCATGATTCGTGCCCGTTGGATCGGTGAAATCCACATCGTTTTCAGCGAACAAAATCTCAGGGCGTTCAGCGAGGGTGATGCCAAACTCTTCAGGATTAATACCGATCGGGCTGTGTGCGGTGGCCGCAAAACGGTGCCAGAAAGCAGACTGAAAACAGCCTTGGGCCATCATCTGACGTACCATTTCCAACGCATCGATGGTTTCTTGCTCGGTTTGCGTCGGGAAGCCATACATCAAATAAGAGTGAACCAAAATATCCGCATCACTGAAGGCTTTGGTGACGCGAGCGACTTGCTCGACACTCACGCCTTTTTTCATCAGTTTTAGTAATCGGTCGGACGCGACTTCAAGTCCGCCGCTGACCGCGACACAACCGGAATCCGCCAATAACTGGCAGCGTTCTGGTGTAAAGGTTTTCTCAAAACGAATATTGCCCCACCAACTGATTACCACGCCGCGTTCTATCAGGCGCCTTGCCAGTGCAAATAAGGCCTTTGGTGGCGCGGCTTCGTCGACAAAGTGGAAGCCAGTTTGTCCGGTTTCTTCGATCAGCTCTTCGATTCGGTCCACCAGAATATCGGCGCCGGCGGCATCGTAGCGGTCAATATAATCCAACGTGACGTCACAAAAACTGCATTTACGCCAGTAACAACCGTGGGCAATGGTCAGCTTGTTCCAGCGGCCATCACTCCAAATACGGTGCATCGGGTTAAGCATTTCACACAAGGAAAGGTATTCGCCCAATGGCAAACCATCGTAAATGGGCGTGCCTACATCGGTTTGTGGAATGTCGTGCAGTTCAGGGTTTTCATTGTAGTGAACGTACGGTTCGCCGTTTTCGTCTTCCGCGAGGAAGTAGGTGCGCACCAAGTCGTCTATTTCGCGTTTGCCGTCAAAGTATTCCAGCAAGGTCATAAAAGGGCGTTCACCATCATCGAGGCAGATAAAATCGATAAACTCAAACACACGTGGGTCTTTTAGTGCGCGCAATTCGGTGTTCACAAAACCGCCGCCCATGACGATTGGGATGTCAGGATTAATGGCTTTACAAGTTTGTGCAATACGCAGCGCGCCTAACATATTACCGGGGAAGGGTACGGTTAATGCCACTACGCTGGGTTGCGTTTCTTCAAGATATTGTTCGACTAGTTGTTCCAGAATTTCGGAGCTAAAACTGGGCTCACCCATTAGGGTGTCGTAGAGGTTATCGAAGCTTGGGTTCGCCGCCGCAAGACGCTCGCCGTAACGGCTGACTTCGAAATACGGGTCAACGCCTTGGGTAATCACCGCCGATAAATCATTGATAAACAAGGTCGCCAAATACTTGGCTTTGTCCTGTAAACCCAAGCTACCAAAGGCGGTTTTAAGTATGTCGCCAGATACCGCTTCCATCTGCGCGATGGCGTCAAACGCGGGGCCTTCTGGTAAAAAACGACGAGAAACAATACGCAGCGCAAGGCTTGGGTCTTTGCCCTGTAAAAAACGGATAACCGGTTCAACCGCGAGGCGATAACGATCAAATTCCGCCATAAAAGTGTAGATCACATCGGGCAGTTCATCGTCTTCAAATGACTCGAAATTGTCTTCCACATGTTGACGGATTATGTCCAGCGCGGGCGCCGTCATCATCTCAAGAAAAAGCTCGATGGCAGGGTCACGCTGCACCGCCTCATAGCCCCGAGAGCGTAAAAAACCGGTCAGATACGCCGTCGCTGGGTACGGTGTATTTAACTGGGTCATCGGTGGGGTCATCAGAAGAACGGTCATAGCTTGCCTTTAAAGTAAAACCTAATCGGAATAAGGCGCGATTCTAGCATTTAAAAGAAACCATCACCCTCAAAAAATGATGAGGCTATTGATTCGCAATGACGTTGATATTTAAGGCGTCTGGCTGGCTGAATCCGTTAGTTGAAGAAAACTGAATCAAAGCCTCCTCGTTTTCATCTGACCCTGATAACGCCTTATGTTAGAGTACGCGCCGTTACAGGTTGTTGGCGTATTGTCAGCAATAATAGGGAAGTCAGTGCAACTCTGACGCTGCCCCCGCAACGGTAAAAAAGTCACGCTTTGCCAAACAGCCACTGTGGTAAACCATGGGAAGGCGGCAACGCTTGCGTCAGCAACTTTTGAGTCCGGAGACCTGCCTGTAACTGGGGGTTCTTGCGTGTGCGAGAGCCGAATGTCACCACTGTGCGGGCGTGCTCAGTGCAACAGTAGATTCTTATTTATGAAAATGTCATTTACGTCTCCAGCGTGCGCGAAATCCTTCGTGGCGCTTAGTGTTATTTCCGCTGCAGCCCATGCGGACAGCGTACCGGATCAATCAGCCATCTTGTCACCTTTGGTCATCACCGCGACCTTGACGCCAGTGAGTGTGGCCGATTCACTTTCGTCGGTCACCGTTATTGATCGCGAAGAAATTATCGCTCAGCAAGCGCAAGAAATAAGCGAATTGCTCGCGGCTCAGCCCGGTGTGGATATCAGTTCAAATGGTGGCTATGGTAAAACCACCAGTATTTATATGCGTGGCGCTAGCTCTGAATCCACCAAGTTTTTACTCGATGGCATTCCTTTGTATTCCGCGACATCTGGCGGTGCGCCATTTGAAAATATCCCAACGTCTTTGATTGATCGGCTAGAAATTGTTCGAGGCCCTAAAGCAACGTTATACGGCGCCGATGCCGCTGGCGGCGTGATACAGGCTTTTTTGCCGCAGGCGGACGATGAAAAACAATTGGATATCTCTCTCGGTGGAGGCTCGTTCGGTACGACAACCGCGGATGCGACCTTGTCGGGGGCGAGTGACAAATCTCAGTACCTCTTGTCCGTAGGTACCTTAAAAACCGACGGTGATGTCGTGAAAAAAGGCCAGGAAGAGCAAGGCTATGACAACGACAATATATTGCTAAATCTAGGGCACGATTTTTCTAACGGCGCACGCGTCAGCGGTTTGGTCATGAACAGTGAAGGGCGCAACCATTACGTTGGTGACGAAAATGACTACCTAGTACAAGTCATTGGTCTTGGAGTCAGCCTGCCAGTAACAGAGCAATGGGATACGGAAATAAAGCTGTCCCAAAGTCGCAACGAGAGCACCACACTTTCTTCAGGGGATACATACGATACTAAGACACAAACCGCTCGCTGGAGTAACACGCTGTGGGCGGGCGATCATGAATATGTAGTCGGTGCAGAAGCGTCGGCAGACAGCATAGATGTCACTAAATACCAAGCGCCGGATCGCAATAATAACGCGGTTTTTGCTCAGTCTCAGTTTGATTTTGGCGCGACCAGCCTGCAACTCAACATTCGTCAGGATCACAATAGCGCTTACGGTAATTCAACGACGGGCGGCGTCGCCGTAGGTTACCGGTTGGATGACGTGCATACCGTACGGACCAGCTACGGCAAAGCCTTCGAAGCGCCTACCTTTAACGATTTATACTACCCAAGCAGCGGTGATCCCACGCTCAAAGCAACCAAATCGGAAACCGTTGAAGTGGGCATTCGTGCAGGCTATAGCCGCTTTTATTGGGATGCCGCCGTGTTTGATGCATCCTATGGCGACATGGTGATTTGGTCCAACTACACTGGCGCTTGGGCGGCTTACAATGTGGATTCCAATGTTCAGGGTGTCGAACTGGCGTCTGGGGTGACGTTGGATCAATGGCAGCTTAGAGCCGCGTTTACATGGTTAGACGCAAAAGATAATGATACCGGCTTTCAGTTGCCAAAACGTGCACAACGCAGTGCTCGTTTAAGTGCTGACCGTCTATTTGAAAAGGGGCGGGTTGGTATGACATTACTTGGCGCGGATGGTCGTGCAAGTACATTGGGCAGTGATGAAACCTTGCCCGGCTATGTGACGATGAACCTTCGCGGCAGCTATGATTTTGCGACTGACTGGAACGCCGAACTCAGTGTCAAAAATGCCCTTGATAAAGAGTACCAAACGGCAAAGGGTTACTTTAACCCTGGGCGTGGTGTGTTTTTAACGTTTAACTATTCGGTTTTTTAATGGCTAATGTGATGCGTATTTTGTTATCCATCTCGGCATTGTGGCTAAGTGGCTGGGCATTCGTGCCAGCCGCTTTCGCTGAGTCTGTGTGTGTTATCGATGATCGCGGACTGAATGTCTGCCTTGATCATCCCGCCGAGCGTATAGCGGCGTTGTCACCGGGGGCGACCGAACTGATTTATGCGGCCGGTGCCGGTGAAAATGTGGTTGCTGTGGTGTCTTATAGTGATTATCCAGAAGCCGCTAAAAGTGTCACGTCGGTGGGCAGTCACACACGTTTAGATTTAGAACGTTTGATCAGTTTGCAACCAGATTTGATTTTGGCGTGGGGGACGGGCAATCCAACGGAACAGATTGATACGCTGGCGCGCTTGGGCTTGCCAGTTTATTACGTAGAGCCCTATGAGTTCGAAGACATTGCCCGCAATATCGAAAGCATAGGCAAACTTGCGGGCACCGGATTACACGCGGACGCCGAAGCATTGCGTTTTCGTACCGGCATTGATGCGTTACGCGAGCGCTATAAAAAAGCCGCGCCAGTCAAAACCTTTTATCAAGTATGGGAAGAGCCACTGATGTCGATGAATGGCAGCCACTACATCAGCAAGGTGGTCAGCTTATGTGGCGGTATTAATGTGTTTGCTGATTCGCCTCGCTTGATTCCTCGACTTAGTAAAGAGGCCGTCCTGTTGAAAAATCCAGAAGCCATTATTGCTGGGGGAATGGGTGAGCGTAATGCTCAATGGTTGGAGAATTGGCGGGTCTTTCCAGACTTGTTAGCCACGCAAAAAGGCAATCTGTTCTTTGTGCCGCCTTCGCTGATCCAGCGCCCAACACCGCGTTTATTAGAAGGCGCGCAAATTCTTTGCCAAACATTGGATGTGGCTCGTGCCCGACGTTAAACCGCGTTATCCAACCCATCGCCGCGCCATGTTATGGCCGCTGGTGATATTAGCCAGTGTATCGCTGCTAAGTGTCGTTTTTTCGGTCACCCAAGGCAGCGTTGGTTTATCGCCCTATGCGGTTTGGCAAGCGTTACTCGGGCAAGGTTCTAGCCTAAATCAAACCTTGGTACTGGAACTGCGTTTGCCTAGAGTGATGGCGGCGTTCGCTACGGGCGGCTTGTTGGCGGTGGCGGGTGCATTAATGCAAATCTTACTTCGGAACCCGCTGGCGGACCCTTATGTATTGGGTATTTCTGGCGGCGCTTCGGTGGCGGCACTGACGGCGATTTTACTTGGGATCAGCGGTATTTTGATGTCGGGCATGGCGTTTATCGGTGCGGTGTTATCGACGTTGTTGGTGTTTGGACTTTCTACACGTTTAGGCAATATGGCGACCATGCGTTTGTTACTCACGGGCGTGGTGATTGCCGCAGGCTGGGGTGCCTTGATCACCTTGATGTTGGCGCTTGCGCCGCCCCATAAAATCCCCGGCATGCTGTATTGGTTGATGGGCGATTTATCCTATGCCAGCACACCGTGGCTTGCTTGGATTGTACTGGTGCCAACCTGTTTGATCTTAATGCCGCTAGGGCGCAGCCTGAATGTCTTGGCCCGAGGGCCTTTGCAAGCAGCGTCACTGGGTGTCAATGTAAAAAGCTTAGAGCGTCTTGTGTTTTTGCTCGCCAGTTTGCTCACCGCGATCGCCGTGACGACGGCTGGCAGTGTTGGTTTTGTTGGGCTGGTTATCCCACACATGTTGCGCATGGTACTGGGCAATGATCAGCGATTGATTTTACCCGCGAGTGCGTTGGCAGGGGGTTGTCTTGTGACCTTAGCCGATACGTTGGCTCGTACCGTGATCGCCCCAGAACAACTTCCTGTGGGCGTCATTACGGCGTTACTGGGAGTGCCAACCTTCCTGTATCTACTGCAAAGAGGGCGTTTATGACCGAGTTGACGTTAACTCACCTGTTGGCCGCTATCCCCAACAAGCCTGACCAGCCAGAGCATGCGCTCTCTCTAACGTTTCAAGCGGGCCAAATGTGGGGCATTTTAGGGCCAAACGGGGTGGGGAAAACCACCTTGTTGCATACCTTGGCGGCGTTGAAAGCCCCTGCATTAGGAAGCATCGAATTAAACGGACAACCGATGACAGCCTTGCATCGTTTAACGCTCGCACAGCAAATTGGCATCATGTTTCAAGAACATCAAGATGGGTTCCCTGCCACGGTTTTGGAAACCGTCTTATTAGGGCGATTTCCTCATTTATCCCCTTGGGAAATGGAAGGTGAAGAGGATTTAGCCATCGCACTGGCGGCATTAGAGCGTTTGGATCTGACTCCTTTTCGTGAACGAGCCTTAAACAGTTTATCCGGTGGCGAACGGCAGCGAGCGGCATTGGCTACTTTAATGGCGCAAACGCCCGATGTCTGGCTGGTAGATGAACCAACCAATCATCTGGATTTACGCTATCAAGTGGCCGTGATGAGCTTACTTGCGGAGCAGGCGAGTATGGGTAGGGTTGTTGTGATGTCACTGCATGATGTGAATGTCGCCGCTCAGTGGTGCAGCCATGTTTTGCTCTTGTACCCAGATCGCCCGCCGATTTGGGGCGCTGCCGCGAGCCTCTTAACACAACACAATTTAGAACCGCTTTACCGCCAAAAACTCGCCATGACAGAACTAAACGGCAAGCCTTTGTTTGTGCCTGTGGCCTGATTTACTCAAGCCTTTTGTCCGTTACGATTTTGGCTAACATTACACAGGTTCTACAAACTGCCAGCTTTAAAAAATCGGACAGATACGCCGTTGCTGGATCGTCTGTTTTAAAGGTCATAGAACAACACGATTTCAAATCGAAGTCTGTATTGCTCTATGCCTCTATGACGCTCACTTAAAGTTTGAAAAACTCGACTTCTTTTTTGAGCGCTTTCGCCAATGAATCAACATTTTCAGCGGCTTTAGCATTGCGGTGCATGGAGTCCATGGATTCTTGGGTCATATTCATGATTTGCTCCATGGAGGTTGAAATTTCAGATACAAACGACACTTGGTCTGAGCTTGCCGAAGCAACTTCGCGAATTTGAGATAAAGAATCCGCCGCTTGTGCTTCGATATTTTTAAGCAGCTGAGTGGCGTATTCGGATTGTTTTTTGCCGTTATCTACTTGTGGTTGAGCCGCTTCCATCATGTTTACTGATGCTTGAGTAGCGACTTGAATTTCACTGATAACACTTTCAATTTGCGCCGTTGCGTCGCCTGTTCGTTTCGCTAAATTGCGTACTTCATCTGCAACAACCGCGAAACCTCGACCAGTTTCACCTGCACGTGCAGCTTCTATTGCAGCATTTAACGCTAACAGATTGGTTTGTTCCGAAATGGCACTGATTTCACCGATGATGCCACCGATCTGTTGAGTACGGCTTTCAAGATCACGAATTTGATCAACTGATGTATTTACGGTTGTGGCAATCTTATCTATTTCTGCAGCGGTTTGTTCAACGATTTCTCGTCCTTGTTTCGCATACTCTGCGGTTGTCTCCGAGTTGGTTTCGGTTTTAGACGCAATGGCCGCGACTTGATCAATGCGTTCTCTCATCGATTCAAGTCGTTGAGCCGTTGTCTTAGTTAACTCAGACAGTTCAACTGTTCTAGATAAAACTAAGGTGTTACCACTGGCAACATCGCTGATTTGAGTCGCAACATTGTTTGATGAACTCACGATTGAACGAACAATACTGGTTAACTTTATGCCCATTGCACACAAGGAGTCCATCACAGAACCAGCGATAAAATCCTCCTCTTTTACCGCTAAATAACCTTCGGAGAATTCTTTGATTTTTGTCTGAGCTTCAAGCGGCTCACCCCCTAACGATAACCGAATACTACGTGCGATTAGCATGGCAATAATGAGAGAGATAACGGCAGAAAATGAGACTAAAATCAACATCAGGTTTTCAAAACCACCGGCGACGGCTCGTGCTTTTGGTGTCGCAATCTGGTTTTGTTTTTCTTGATAGTCGATGAACTCATTAATCACGTTGAGATATTGGATAAAGGCTGGACGAATTTGATCCAGCATCATTGCGGTAACGGGCTCGTTATTGCGTGACAACGTCAGTACTTTTTCGACCATAGGCGATGTGCGCTGTTTTATGGCATCAATGCGCTTCAGAATGTCTTTTTCGGTGTCAGAGAATGAAACGCCTTGCTGTAATAACGTATTCATATCTTTCTCAGCGACGTTATAGAAGTTTTCTAAGCGTCGAATTTCTTGTTCGAGTTTGTCAATCTCTTGTTCATTTCGCGCGATACCCACGTCACGAATCGCGATGGCACGATCATGAACACTGCCTCGGTAATTAATCGCATAGCGTTGTTTTAACGAGTTGATGTCGGTTATTTCGGCTAGGGTTCGATCAATGAAATTCACATTTCGAATACCAAATACAACGAGTACCATCATAATTAGAATGACGATTCCAAACCCAGTGATTAACTTAGCTCTCACTGAGCTGTTTGAAAAGAAACTCATCGCTATCTCCTATGTATATGTTTTTTAAATTTAAGTGACTATTTCTAATAGCTTAGAGTGTCATCGCGCAAACCACTTTCAACCGCCCAATGGCTTCTGAGTGAATTTATCTTGTTCGCTTTGATTAAACAGTGCGACCAAGGCTCAGCTATGGTCATTCTGTTTTCTAATTTATATATAAAGAGAGAGTATACTTCAGAGCAACCAATTTAGACCTATACAACATCACGGAATTTGACACTTAGTGGATTGCTTATACCGAGCCAAATGTGCCGATCCTATCCTATTTTACTCAAGAATAGGCTTGAGATAATCAGGACCAAGTTGCTGCATTTGCCGTTCAACCCAGATCACTCTTTGACGAAGGTAAAAGGTTAAATCGTTAGGGCTTCGAGTGCGTGGGCTTGGTAGCATGATGGCCAATCGTGCGGCTTGGTTCATAGTGAGTTTGCTGGCCGTTCGACCAAAATAATGTTGGCTTGCGGCTTCGACACCATAAATGCCTTGACCAAATTCCGCGATGTTTAAATACACTTCTAAAATACGTTTCTTACCCCAAAGTGTTTCAAGGCTCAGAGCAAAACCGGCTTCCAGACCTTTGCGAACAAAGCTTCGACCTGACCAAAGAAAAAGGTTCTTCGCGGTTTGCTGCGTAATCGTGCTGGCACCACGAAGACTGTCACCATCGTCGTATTGGCTTAGCGCCTTACTAATAGCGGCAAAATCGACACCGAAGTGATTAGGAAAACGCTGATCTTCTGAAGCCACCACTGCCAACGGCATGTAAGACGGTAGCTTATCAATGCTTATCCAATTTTGAGTCACTGGATAAGGGCTTTGCAGCATAAACGCCGTCGTCGGAAGTGGCGCAAACCGAAACAACAATAAGACGAGAACGAGAAATAGCAAAAAACGCCATACAACAAACCAAACCCTACCGAAAATACCTTGTTTACGCTTTGCCATTCACTGTCTCTTGTTGGATTTAATAAGCTTGAAACTGCCCCGTCTATGGGGCGCAAGAATATAGAACATGGAAGGAATAGACTAGAAATTAATCAAAACCACATTTCTATGCGCATAAAAGTGTGGTTTTTATCTTTTTAATGCGCATAAAAGTGTTATTCGATGTTTGGGCTTATTCAATTCAATAATGCGAACCAGTTACAAAGAACTAACATCGCTCGGAATAGACCCAAATTTTTCATGGAATGATGCTCGTGCGTCGGATGCTTTTGTTTATTTAAGTATCATTATCAGATGAGAAATTAGGGTAAGAGCGCACAGCCACCCAATCCGACATGGCGTTGGAGAAAGACAGATTTAAAGAAGAGGCTACGAGGCTAACGGGCAGGCGTGTTTCGCTTATGAAGCTGGGGCCAAGCCATAGGCATTAATTTTCATCTGATCCCAATTGTTGCTTGCTGGGACAGAGCGATACGACGGTGTTGCAGGATAACCAGTAAAATCACAAACCCTACCGCTAAGCAGAATGGAAAGAGTACCGTGGTAACGGAGTACGCTTCGAGCGCTACAACGGAACACGCATTGCGTAAAATCATAATCATGAAGAAAACACGGCTGTCTTCAAAGGGTCTATGGTAGGCTTTTCGGAAGGTAGGCCCAAAACCGATCATATCGACCGTAGTCAGAATCACCACCGTCCATAAGGGATCATTGGTAATGTACCACAGGGGCAACGACGCCAAAGCAACGACCAAAAAGCCCCAATCCAATGTGGTTATAGTGGCATCGCCGCGCTTTAGATAAGCCAATATGGCAATGAAAATCGTAACAACCCCAGATAACCCAATGGGCCATGCGCCCACGCCGCCCTCGGCTTCCAGTTGAGCAAAGAAAATGATGGTGGTGGTAATGCCCCAAATCACCCACGAGAACACGTGAGGCTTCACTTGGCCGCGTAAGATCAACGCAATGTAAGGCACAAAACCAATGATCGCTAACAAGATGGCGACGATACTAAAAATAAGTTTTATATTGAATTCCATTTCTCCGCCTAGCTCCAGCCGTGATAGTAAAACTCGATTCTACCGACTTCATCATGAAACAGGCGGACAAAATACGTCAGATTTGCACCGAAATAGGTCGTTTTGGGTGAGTGGTAAATTGTGTTAATAGATAAGTAGGACTAGGTTGAGTATGCATAGCAACCCAGTTCGATGTGGCGTTGGGAATGAAGCTGAAAGTCGATATATTCAACTTTGTTGAGATGCTCTACAATCCGAACATTACCGATTATTAAACGAACGATGAAAGGCGAATAACCAAATGAGCCCATTGGA
>CAXBGJ010000049.1:0-18190 GCA_963975045.1 uncultured Marinomonas sp.
CGGCAATAATGTCTATGTCTGCTACCGGTTTTGTTGATTTTTCTACGACTTCTTTGGGGAGTTTTAACGCTTGTATCGCTTCAACCGCATTATGGAGTTCTCTCGCTTCTTTATAAATTGGCGTCACTAGCGGGCTTTTATGCTGGCCTTTACTATAGGTAATAAGCGCAGAAGAAGCTTCATTGATTGGCGTGAAAAGCCATCTTGTTATTAATATGATGAACAATAGCGAGATAGTGCAGATGAAAATAGCGACGCCAATTAATAGATTATTAAGGTGCTGTAATGTGGCTTGAGCAGGGGTCTTGTCTAGTGTAATTAATACATGACCGACAATTTCATCTCTAAATTTTATGCTCGAACTGTAAACTCGGCGTTTGTCGTTTGGTCGAAAGTCGCCTTCTGATTGCCGTCCAGAGTTATCACTGTCTGCTTCAGCAAGTAATTCGTCTTTTTTATTGTAAACTCGAGCGCTTAAAATATTGTCATCGACAACCAAACGATTGAGCAATACATTTAAACTTAGTAAATCATTGGTGAGTATAGATTGGGTGGCATTAAAGGCCGCTTGAGTCGCTAAGCTACTGCCTAGTACTTCGGTTTGTTGAGATAAATAGTTTCCTAATGCATGGGTCATGGTGTACCAAAAAATGCACACGGTGAGAACCATAAGCGCAATAAAGGTGGCAACGGTGACAACGGAGGCACTCAGTTTTTTGCGTATAAAAGCGGTGAGGGGCTTAGTTTTAGGTTGGGTGTCCATTCACTTCCTTTGGGTAACTCGTAAAACAATGACTAAAGTATACACATCATAACGGCCGTTTTCTGAATTCTTTAAAGTAGAATAGGTGCTTAGCGAAAAGAAAACGATTTGCTATAGTAGGCGTCTTATTGAATTTGGAGTGTTTATGTCTGCCAGTATTACTCTTATGGGGTCTTTGAGCCCTGAATACCTTGATCAATTTAACGTCTGGTTAGACAAACGCGGACTAAAGGGCGCGCCACGTCGATTGACGGACAATCAAGATTTGGTTTCTGTTGTGCAAGTAGTACTAGAAAACGAGACCGTGAACACGGCATCAATTCGGGCTGAACTTTTAGCTTTATCTGATAACACGGGAGTAGACCATATATATCAGTCTACTATGTTGGACATCCACACAGCTGGTGTGGCGGTTTTTGATATGGACTCAACACTGATTAAAGCGGAAGTCATGGATGAATTAGCCGTAGAGGCCGGTATTGGAGAGCAGATCTCTGCGGTGACGGCGAGTGCAATGCGTGGAGAGATTGACTTCGTAGAAAGTTTCGTACAACGGTTGGCACTTTTAAAAGGCTTGAGTAGTGAAGTCATGGACGGTGTGTATAACAGAATCCAGCACATGGATGGTATTGCAATCTTGATGTCCGCTTTACATCACTATGGGTGGCACACGGCTATTTTGTCTGGCGGCTTTACCTATTTTGCCGATCGAGTCCAAGTAGAATATGGTATGACGGAAGTGCATGCTAATGTTTTAGAAATCCAAGATGGTGAATTAACTGGTAAACATTTAGGGGCGATTGTTGATGGTGAGCGCAAAAAGTTTCTATTGACGAATATCGTTGAAAAACAAGGTATTGATTGGAAACAAACGATAGCGTGTGGAGATGGTGCCAATGACTTGTTGATGTTGAATCATGCCGCTTTAGGCGTGGCTTTGCATGCAAAACCTTTGGTTCGAGAGCAGGCTCCATGCCCAATGAATAATCTTGGCTTAGAAGGCATTTTGTATTTGTTAGGCATGACGTCTGCACAGATTCGTGCGCTGCCTGCTTAATTATGGACGATGATAGACAATGTGTTGTTGTTATCGTTTGGTGGTGATTTCCTACGCTCAAGATAGAGACTGCTATTGTCATCACGAAAAGCTTGTTATGATTCTGTGTTATAACTATAACAAGCTTGGGTGAGGTGTTATTTTGTCAGAAATAAGATTGTCTGATATCGATTTAAATTTACTGTATGTCTTTCAGGTTTTAATCGAAGAACTTAATGTGACAAAAGCCGCGACGCGACTTAGTGTCTCCCAGCCTGCAGTCAGTCGGTCATTATCACGGTTACGTGATGTGTTCGACGACCCATTGTTTATCCGAACCTCTCATGGTCTTTCCGCTACCGCTAAGACTCAGAATCTAGCACCGCTTTTAGCAGATACGCTCAAAGGTCTTGAAAGCTTGATTCAGCCCAGTGAATTCACGCCACAAACCAGTAAGCGTCGTTTTATTCTTTCGACTACTGACTTTGGTACATTGACTGTTATACCTAAAATTCTCGATCAATTTCGTCAAGAGGCGCCTGGCGCTATTTTAGATGTTAAGTCCTGGAATGAAGACATGGTAACTGAGTTGGATCAGATGAACATTGATGTCGCTGTCGCTGTTTTATCCAAAGAGCCGCCTGCAGCGATTCGTGCAATGCGTTTGAAAAGCGATTCTATGGTGTGTTTGGCTCGTAAAAATCATCCAGATATTCAAGATGCTTTAACACTGGATAGCTATTTGAAGGCCCATCATGTGCAAGTTGTATTAGGTCGACGAGAGTATTTTGCAGTCGATCGCGAGCTAGATAAAATGGGGCATAAACGCCAGGTTTCAGTCCATTTACCGAATTTTGTCCCAGCGGCAAGAGTTGTTATGGACAGTGATTTATTGTTGACCGTACCGAGGCTTTTTGCTGAGGATATAGTGGAAACGGCATCTGAAATCGTGTTGCATGAACTGCCATTTATTACTCGAGAGTTTGATTATTCGATGATGTGGCATGAACGTTTCCAACATGACGCAGCTCATGTCTGGTTTCGAGGGTTATTGAGAAAAGCTTTTGTCGACGCTGCAGTCTGATATGTGTTGTTAGCGCTTATCACGTAGGGCTTATCAAGTAGGGCTTGATAAGCGAGTTATCCATTCTTTGGTTAATGCTTCCACTAGGCTATACCGTCTAAGTGTCATTGCTTCTTCTAAATTTACAAAACTTTCCTCTAAATAGTCGTGGAGTATTTTGTCTCGCAATACGACCAGAAATTTAATTTGTTCTGCTTGTTCATAGGTCACATCTTTATTCGAAATAAGCGCATCAAGCACCTCTTTTCGTGAAGAAATATCTGTTTTGTAATGATGTTTCAAAACATATTGGGCAAGGTCTAGCATGGAGGCGACAAGCAATTGAAATGAATGCTCGATCACCATTATTTCGTCTTTAGAGTACACCACTGAAGCGGGTCTTTTTCTAAAGGCATCAAGGCGCTTTATCATTGCGTGCTGATGTTCATAAAGGGAGGTTTCCCACTCTACGTCTCTCATTGTTATCGCCTTCTAGTGATAGGAAAGTAGCGCGTGGATTATATTGCACGCTACTTGTAGTCTAGGTGAGTTATTTGAAAAGGGCGATGCTAGAAACCAGAGAAAGGATAAAAAGAATAAGAACAGCCGTATTCAATCTGAGTATTCGCTTTAACATGCAAGTAACCTTGGCTTTCACAAGCTGCTAGTAACGCGCCAGAGCTTTGTTGTGGATGAGCGTAAGCCAAGCCGTCTTGGCTGATAGAAACGCGTATAAACTCATCTCGTTGAATTACCTTGGCGCGATTAAACCCCGCATCCACTAAGTAAGAGGGAGGCAGTTCTGCTTTCTGGCCTGAACAAATTGATAACAATAACCGAGCGAACCAATGGTAAGTGACTAAGGTTGAGCTAGGATTTCCTGGTAAGCCTAAGAATGGGATGCCTTCAAGTGTCGCATGAACAAGTGGTTTACCAGGTTTAATGGCGATTTTCCAAAGGTGTACTTTACCCAGTTTTTCCAGAACGCCTTTTACGTGGTCTTCTTCACCGACAGAAACGCCACCAGATGAAAGAATAACATCACAAGATTGCAGTAATGTTTTTAGTGCGGCTTCGGTGTCTTCTGGTGAGTCTGCGGCGTGAAGGCATTGTTCAACCTGGTGGCCCGCTTGCGTAACCAGAGCTTTAAGCATCGGGCCATTGGAATTGTAAATTTGCCCAGGTTGTAAGCTCTCGCCCGCTGGAATGAGTTCGTCTCCGGTGGTGAGTATGCCTACGAGCAATGGTTTATAGACAGTAATGTTTGTGATGCCAAGACTAGACAGCAGGCCAATATGCATTGGTGAGATCTTCTCACCTGCTTTTATCACGGTTTGACCTGCTTGCATGTCTTGACCCTTCGGACGAATGTTGTCGCCTTTTAAGGGTTGCTGAGCGAAGACAAGCGTATTGCCAATTTGTTGAGCCTCTTCTTGCATAATGACGGTGTTAGCACCGCTCGGAATATTTGCGCCAGTAAAAATGCGTGCGCATGTTCCGGGCATTAAACGTTGGGCGGGTTGTCCAGCGGTAATTCGCTGGCTTACCGTAAAACACTTGTCGACTTGCCAATCATCACACGCTAGGGCGTAACCATCCATGGCACTATTATCATGGGGCGGGACAAAAATATCTGCGACAATGTCTTCAGCAAGAATTCTCCCCATGGCATTAGATACGTCGATGGTTTGTGGTTCAACACGCACCGTGGCACTGTGTTTTATTTCTTGTAATGCGTCTTCAAAAGCGAGCAAAGTTGACATGTTATTTAAGCCTCGTGCTGTGTTGGCACAGACGGCCCGATTAGCATACTGACAAAGTTACAAGGTCTATGCGATGCGTTCAGTTGCTCTTCTAGAATGCCGCTCCACGCCGTTTTACAAGCGCCGGTCGATCCTGGTAAGCAAAAAATCAGTGTTTGGTTGGCTAGGCCAGCAATAGCACGTGATTGAATAGTTGATGTGCCGATTTCTTCATACGATATTTGTCGAAATAATTCACCAAAGCCTTCGATGGTTTTATCGAACAATGGCGTCATTGCCTCAGGAGTACTGTCTCTGGCGTAAAAGCCCGTTCCGCCGGTGATCAAAACCACATGAGTTCCTTCATCGGCGATCCAGTTCGAAACTACCGCGCGCATTTGGTAAATATCGTCTTTTACAATGTCTCGACCACTGAGTGTATGGCCAGCGTTGCTTAATAAGTCAACGAGAGCGTCGCCAGAGGTATCTTCAGCGAGTGATCGTGTATCCGAAACGGTTAGTACACTGATTTTTAGTGGTCGAAATGGGGAAGGTGTTTTAGCCATGAGATTCCTTGTTAGCCTCCTGTTGCGCTCATAAAACGTAAAATTTGTGGAGCTTCATCGAGGTTAAAATGATGTTGAAGTGGTTTAAGTGCTAACGCGTCGATAATAGCGCTTTCTAATGAGATGGATTCGCTTGATGTGTTTCGAATCACGTTTTTTAAATCTTTTGAGTGTTCATTGCCTAAGCAAAGTAATAATCGACCCTCAGCGGTAAGTCTGACCCGATTGCAGGTATCGCAAAAGTTATGACTGTGAGGTGAAATAACGCCAATTTTGTGGTCGTAACCTGCTACCTGATAGTAGTTTGTCGGCCCACTAGTCGTCATTGAGCTGGGAGTAAGCTCGTAGTGTTCACTGAGCGTTTCAATAACATCATCACTGGATAAATAGGTTGCGGCGCGATCGTGGTCGCTAATAACGCCCAATGGCATTTCTTCAATAAAACTGATGTCCATTTTACGCTCTAACGCAAAGCGTGCAAGGTCGAATAATTCGTCATCATTATGGTTCTTGAGCATAACGCTGTTGATTTTTAATCTTTTGAAAGGCAGTGCGCTGACGGCTTCTATGCCATTGATAACTTGCTGGAATTTATCTCTACGCGTTAGCGCGTAAAAGCGATCGGCTTTTAATGTATCAAGACTGATATTAATACGAGATACGCCAGCATTAAGTAAGTTTTGAGCCATCTTATAAAGCTGTGAGCCATTGGTGGTAATAGTTAGCTCTTCTAGGCCGTTAGTGTTGGCGATTTGTTCTATTGCCCATAATATATTTTTGCGGACTAAAGGCTCACCACCAGTAATCCGAATACGCTTGGTTCCCATTGAAATAAAGGTTTTTGCTACATGAACAATTTCCTCTAAAGACAAAATATGTTCTCTAGCCAAAAAAGAGACGTCTTCATCCATACAATAGGTGCAGCGAAAATCGCATCTGTCAGTAACAGAAATACGTAAGTAATCTATTTTTCGACCAAATGGATCGATTAAAGCGGATGTAGCCAAGAAAAATACCCCACAAGATAGCTGTCCATCAAAGCAAAAAAACGCCTATTTAGCAAAGCGGTAAAAAGATTTAGACGGTATTTGGGTATTATTTTCAAATTATGCCGATTTCCTGTTAAAAACGTCACGTAAAAAGCGGCATAATACAGATATTTATAATTTGCAGGAGAGTAATGGTGAGTCAAGTCGTTAACCATTTAATTGGTCTACTGAAGTTAGAGCGAATATCAGCTACTCAGTTTATTGGGCGTAGCCAAGACATAGGCTTCCCGAAATTATTTGGCGGTCAAGTTATTGGCCAAGGATTGAGTGCAGCAACACAAACAGTAGAAGGGCGTTTTCCACATTCACTGCATTGTTACTTTTTACGCCCTGGTGACTCTGCACATCCCATTGAATACGAAGTTGAAGTGGTTCGAGACGTTGGCAGTTTTAGTGTGAGGCGAGTGATTGCCTCACAATTTGGAAAAAGCATTTTAGCAATGACGGTTTCTTTTCATATTGAAGAAACGGGGCTAGATCATCAAGATGCGATGCCAAATGTGCCGGGTCCTGAATCATTTAAGTCAGAGCTGTCTCTTTTTAGGGAACATGGGGATGAAATTCCCGCTAAAGTAAGGGGGTTGTTCACGGCAGACAGACCGATTGAATACCGTATTGTAGAGAATCAAAATCCATTTCGACCTCGTCCAGGGATTGCCAAACGGCATATGTGGATTCGCAGTGTGGCGGCGTTGCCTGACGATGCGCTAGTTCATCAGTCTATGTTGGCTTATACAACGGATTACGGCTTTATTGAAACTGCCTTAATGCCTCATGGATTGTCTATTGGTAATCCGTATTTAACCATTGCCAGTCTGGATCATGCGATTTGGTTTCATCGTCCTTTTCGGTTAGATGAGTGGTTGCTTTATGTGGCAGATTCTCCGTCTGCCAGCTCGGCAAGAGGGTTTGTACGCGGACAAATTTTTAATCAAAAAGGTGAGTTGGTTGCATCGACGGCACAAGAAGGGTTGTTGCGGTATTCGCGACAATAGAAAACATAACTTTATCTAGATAAAATTATTCTTTGTGTTGCTGCAAGGCCCAAATAACGTGTTCTTTCACTAAGTCTGATGAGCTGATGAGCGCACGTTTAAGCGATTCGGTCGTTTCTTTATTGGTTGGAGCATTGCCTAGTGCAACGGCAATGTTTCTACGCCAGTTTTCATAACCTGTACGTCGAATAGGGGAGCCTTCGGTATTTTTTAAGAAGGTTTCTTCATCCCATTCAAATAACTCAATCAGACCCGCTGAGTCTAAATTGTGCCTTGGCTGAAAGTCGTCTTCTTCTGTGTACTTTGCAAATTTTGTCCAAGGACAAACCAGTTGGCAATCATCACAGCCAAAGATTCGATTGCCCATTTTACTGCGTAGTTCCTCGGGAATCGGGCCTTTATGTTCAATGGTTAGGTAGGAAATACATTTTCCGGCATCGAGCACCCAAGGTTCGACGAACGCATCGGTTGGGCATTGAGTGAGGCACGCTGTACAGCTGCCACAATGTTTGGTCTGAGTGGGGGCGTCGACAGGAAGCGGAAGGTTGGTGAATATCTCGCCGAGCAAAAACCAGCTGCCAGCTTTGGGGGTGAGTAATAAGGTGTTTTTACCAATCCACCCCATTCCGGCTTGCTCGGCGATTTGTCTTTCTAAAATAGGGGCGCTGTCGACAAAAGCACGGTAGCCATGATCACCGACGCGTTGCTCAATTTTTTTTGCCAGTTGAGTTAGGCGTTTACGTATTAATTTATGGTAATCACGTCCCAGAGCGTAGCGTGCAATGTAAGCTTTGTTTTTTGTTTTTAAGCGTCCAACCGTTTCGACTGATTGTGGCAAGTAGTTCATTCGTAAGGAGATGACTCGACGCGTACCTGGATGTAACTGTTCTGGGTAAAAACGCATGTCACCGTGGTTGGCGAGATAGTCCATGCCAGCGTGATATTGGTTATTAAGCCACTCGTTAAACTCATCTTTGTATTGTGCCAGATCAGGCTCGACAATGCGGGCCTCGGCGAAGCCGAAGTCAATTGCCCATGATTTAATGTCATCAGCAAGTTGGTTTAAGTCGTCTGAACTGGATAAAAACGTAGGAAGCAAATGGGTACCGAAATATCTGGCGCTAGGCCGGAATGTTCAGCCTAGCGAAAAGAGCGAAAAACTAGTAAAGCAAAGAGTCACCTTTAACAACATCCATCAAAAGCTTGATGAACATGCGATCTGCTTCGGTATGGTCTTCTTGGATTTTCAATGTCGTTTGATTCGACACTTCTTCTGCAATACGTTGGTAAGCATTAGGCTCGTTGATGTTTTCTTTCGCGATGCGGACTAACTCTCCCGCCAGTTCTGGATCCATCAACATTTTACGGAAACAGCGTAAAAATTCATCAATAACTCGTTGTTTGTTGAGCTCATTGGCCATGGTAAAACTCCTAATCAATATATGTCGCTATAACATCATGAAGCGTAGGTTAGAGCAAGTTTTTATACGCACTTTGTATTGACAAAAGTTAGGAGTGAAGACAGAATGAAGCGCTATATAATTCGACGACACCCTGTCGATGACTCCTTTTTATGGGCCACTAGCCCATCTCAATCAGATTTATTCTGATAAGCACAAGTGTACTGTGACGCAATATCGTTACTTTATGCTTTTCCTCGCGAAAAGACGCGGGCAGTGTAACAACTGCGATTTCTTGCGTTTGAGTGTTTCTTACTTTTATATAAATGTTCGTTATTTTTAAAAGTTACCTCAGTTAGTTTTGCAAACATCGTTCTATCAACTTTAATCTACCTGTCTTATGCGGTTACAATAGCCGTAGTTTAAAATTTTTTAAAGACAGATGAATACTTATAGAGGGTAACAAGGTGGAGTTATTATCCGGTGGTGAAATGATCGCCCGCTTCCTCAAAGATGAGGGAGTTGAATATATCTATGGTTACCCAGGTGGTGCCGCACTTCATATATACGATGCCTTGCATCGTCAGTCTGATGTAAAGCATATTCTGGTTAGGCATGAACAAGCGGCAACGCACATGGCGGATGGCTATGCGCGTGCAACAGGTAAGGCGGGCACGGTTCTCGTCACCTCTGGGCCAGGTGCGACAAATACGGTGACAGGCATTGCGACGGCTTACATGGATTCCATTCCCATGGTCATTATTTGTGGTCAGGTTATGAGTTACCTGATTGGTGAAGATGCGTTCCAAGAAACCGATATGATTGGTGTGTCACGTCCAATTGTGAAGCACAGCTTTACGGTTAAGCATCCTTCTGAAATTCCTATGATCATGAAAAAGGCATATCACATTGCTAGTACAGGTCGTCCTGGTCCAGTCGTGATTGATGTGCCAAAAGACATGACCATGCCAGGTGATAAATACGAATATAAATATCCTGAGTCTGTTTCTATTCGTTCTTATACACCACCAACTAAAGGTCACAGTGGTCAGATCAAAAAAGCCGTTGAGCTATTGTTGGCAGCCAAGCGTCCAATCATCTACGCAGGTGGTGGCGTCATTATGGGCGGTGCGTCTGATTTACTCGTGAATCTAGCAAAATCTTTGAATGTTCCTGTGACCAATACCTTGATGGGGTTGGGCGGATACCCAGGCACAGACAAACAGTTTGTCGGTATGCTGGGAATGCACGGTGCATACGAAGCGAATATGACCATGCATCACAGTGATGTAATTCTTGCTGTTGGTGCTCGTTTTGATGACCGTGTGACCAATGATCCTGACAAGTTTTGCCCCGGCGCTAAAATTATTCACATTGATATTGATCCTGCTGCTATTTCTAAAACGATTCGCTCGGATGTGCCTATTGTTGGCCCTGTTCGTCAGGTTCTAGAGGAAATGTTGTCCTTGGTTGAGGGTGGAACTTCTAATACTGAAGCGCTCGTTAGCTGGTGGAAGCAAATCAATGAATGGCGTTTGGTGCACGGTGGTCGTTATGATACGAGCAGCGATAAGATCAAACCTCAAGCTGCTATTGAAGCGTGCTGGCGTGTGACGAAAGGCGATGCCTTTGTCGCGTCTGATGTCGGTCAGCACCAAATGTTTGCTGCGCAGTATTATAAATTTGATAAGCCAAACCGTTGGGTGAACTCTGGTGGTCTAGGTACAATGGGTTTTGGTCTTCCAGCTGCCATGGGCGTGAAGATGAGTTTCCCTAAAGAAACCGTTGTTTGTGTTACAGGCGAAGGCAGTATTCAAATGAATATCCAAGAGCTTTCTACCTGCTTGCAGTACGGTTTGCCGGTTAAGATTTTGTGTTTGAATAATGGCTACTTAGGCATGGTTCGCCAATGGCAAGACATGAATTATGAAGGGCGTTACTCGAATTCATTCATGGATTCTTTGCCAGACTTTAAAATTTTGATGGATGCTTATCGTCATAAATACGTTGAAATCAGAACCAAAGATGAACTAGATAGTAAAATGGAAGAAGCGTTTGCCATGACGGACCGATTGGTCTTCATCAACTGTTACGTGGATCCAGAAGAGCATGTATATCCAATGCAAGTACCTCGTGGTGCGATGCGTGATATGTTCTTGAGCAAGACGGAGCGAACCTAATTATGCGACATATTATTTCTGTATTGATGGAAAACGAGCCAGGTGCTTTGTCGCGAGTTGTTGGTTTGTTTTCTCAGCGCAACTTTAACATCGAATCTTTGAACGTAGCCGCAACTGACGATCCAACCTTGTCTCGTTTGACATTGACAACCTACGGTTCTGACCAAGTAGTAGAACAAATCACTAAGCAACTGAATAAGCTTATTGATGTGATCAAGCTGGTGGACTTAACTGAAGGTCAGCACATTGAACGTGAATTGATGTTGGTGAAAGTGCGTGCAACGGGAGCACAACGTGCAGAAGTAAAACGCACGGTTGATATTTTTCGCGGTAATATCGTTGATATGACACCGTCTATCTACACGATTCAAATCGTTGGCGAATCAGATAAGTTAGATGGGTTCATACAAGCGTTGGGCGGTGCTCATTTGCTTGAGGTCGTTCGAACAGGTGTCTCAGGCATCGCTCGTGGTGAGAAGACACTGTCTTTGTAATCGAGTTGCATGTAGCTAAACTTAAAAAGCCGCGATTGTTCGCGGCTTTTTTATGTGTAAAGAATAAAAGGTTTTTTAATGGATAAGACGAATTGGAAATTGCTTAAGTTATTGGAAAAAAACGGCCGTTTAACCTATGCCGAGCTTGGTAAGCTAGTGCATCTCTCTGCCCCTGCGATTGCTGAGCGAGTCCGAAAACTGGAAGAGTCAGGTGTTATTACGGGCTATGGCGCCAAAATCAATCTGGAAAAAATCGGCATTCCAATAACCGCACTAGTCGAATGTCAGGTGTACCGAGCTAAGGAGCGTGAATTTAAAGCATTAGTGCTTAGTTTGGGCGAGGTGATTTCGTGCCATAACGTGACGGGCCCTTATGCTTTTGTACTTAGAGTGGCAGTACGTTCTATGTCTTTATTGGACGAGCTGTTAGAGCGTTTGATTGATTTAAGTGACACTAATACCATGATGGTACTTTCAACCCCAGTCTCACGAGAGATGCCTGAAAACATAGAAAAAGGGGCTGAAGCGGAGCTTTATTAAGTTATGCCTACACTAGCGCGGCGGCGGCTTTTGCTTTGCGCGGCCACTGGCTAATGATCATTCCAGTCATGATGAAACCGCAGCCGATAAGAGCCCGAGTTGAAAGGGTTTCCTGCATGAATATCCAGCCGCCAATAACCGCAAATACTGCTTCAGACGATAAAATGAGTGCGCTAATGCTTGGTGATACATTTTTTTGCCCTAATGTTTGTAATGTGAATGCAATGCCAGAAGAAGCGACGCCTGCGTAAACGAGTGGCCACCAAGCCATCTTAATATTTTCTAATGTGGGTGTTTCTAATGCAAAAGCCATAATAGAGGCGAGTACCGTGGCGATGGAGAATTGCACGATAGAAAGTGGTAAAGCGGACACTGAACGAGACAGATAGGCAATAAGCAAAACATGGCAAGTCCAAAATAGCGTACCCAATAGCTCGATAGCATCGCCTTTGTTGATGGATAAATTAGGCCCCACTGTCAGGCTATATAGTCCGACTAAGGCCAACCCGACACCAACCCAAGTGTGTCTTTCTGTTTTATGTCCTAGCATAAGTCCCAAAATTGGCACAAACACAATGTACATACTGGTGATAAATCCAGCATTTCCTGCTGTCGTGTACTGCAGGCCTATTTGTTGGCAAGTAAAGCCTAAGAATAGACACCCTCCAGCGGTGAGACCTCCTAGCCACAGCTTACGATTATTCTGAGATTTTTTTGGTTTGAAGATCAACAATAAAGGTATGAGCGATAATGTTGCTAATAAGAAACGCATGGCATTGAAGCTGTGCGGCCCGAGATTCTCCATACCAACGCTTTGGGCGACAAAGGCAAATCCCCAAATAGCTGCCGTAGCCCATAATAAAAGGTGTGCAAAAGACATAATTAATCTCTGATCATTTTTTTGGAATGATTATTTTACGGAGCTAACGTTGGATTCTACAGTCGGAATAAAAGGTTGTTTTTATGCTTAGCTTTGGATACTAAAGCAAATTTGAGGTTTTGCTTTAGTAATGCAAAGGTTTAACTCATTGATTTTTAAGCGTCTTAATATATTCACTTTTTTAGAGCCGAAAAGGATTACAAATAGGCTGACAGGCGAATTATTAGACTGTACAGTTGCGCCCAATTTCATGGTCAAAACTGGCCATTTTAGTCTTATATTAAGAGTATCCTTTGTTATGACATTCAGTGTTTGGTTGGCAACCGCTCCGTTATTGATGTTGCTTTCTTTAGGGCCTGGCCCAAATAATTTTACTTCTATGCATAATGGAATTCAGGTTGGTGCAACGAAAGCAGTTATTGCTGTGATCGGTCGGAATCTCGCATTCAGTATTTTGATGGTAGTTTCTGCGCTAGGTTTGGGGGCCATTATCGTTTCTTCCACATTTTGGTTTAGTGTCATCAAGTGGTTTGGTGTTGTTTATTTGTTTTATGTTGGTATTAAAACATGGCGCAGTGCGGCCATGGTTCTTGAAGAGCATGAAAATGAAGTGGGAACCAAGGCGAAGCGCGGGCACCTTGCTAGAATGCGTCAAGAATTTTTAGTCGCGATTGGTAACCCTAAAGCGGTATTACTGTTTACGGCTATCTTCCCGCAACTGCTTGATCTTAGTCAGCCCGTTCCAATGCAGTTCTTTTGGATGGGAGTCACTTTTTGCATGACAGAATTCATTGCGGCGTATATTTATGCCATGAGCGGTAAACAGATTCGACGTTTTATTCGTAGCCCGAAAGGCATGAAAAATCTTAATCGCGGTATGGGAAGTGTATTTGTCTTAGCGAGTGCTTTTTTAGCGACGGCGACACGTTCTTAAGACATGTGTATTTTTGAATGTAATATTAAAAAGGTAACACTTGGTCACCTTTTTAACGTTGCACTGAGCAAAAAATCTTAGCTGTGTTCTTTTAAAAATTCTTCGCTCAAGTACAGCTCTTCATTACTGTTTACTTTTACATCGCGGTCTAGAATCATTTTTGCAATGGCTTGTGCTTCTTCTAGGGAGTGCATTTCGTAAGTACCGCACTGATATTCGTTTAGTTCTGGAATATCGCTTTTGGCTTTTACTTTAAGAACATCTTCCATGGCAGACTTCCAAGACGTTGCTACTTTGTCTTCAGAAGGAGTGCCGATTAAGCTCATGTAAAAACCAGTGCGACAGCCCATTGGGGAAATGTCGATGATTTCTACGCCATTACCGTTAAGGTGGTTTCGCATAAAACCAGCAAATAAATGCTCAAGAGTATGAATACCTCGCTCTGAAAGAATTTCTTCATTGGGTACGCAAAAACGTAAATCAAAAACGGTGATGTCGTCACCGCTTGGTGTGGACATAGATTTTGCTATACGAACGGCTGGTGCGTCCATACGTGTGTGGTCGACACGAAAGCTGTCTAATAATGGCATAAAACTCTCCTACTTGTGCGTTGTGTGCAACGTTAAGTGCGTTGCGCTGTATAAGGTCGATAACAATGGCAATTATTGTACAGGAATTTTTGAGTCTTTGATGGAGGTTTTTGGTGCTTTCATGTATTCGTAGGTGAGCGCTAAGCAGAAGGCTATCAACGCAAACAGCATACTTTGTCCGATAAAAAACACCATGAAACTGCAGCTCACTAAGGCAATAATCGCGACAGGGCGAATGGTTCGACTTACCAGCTTTAACGCCGCGATGCAGGTTAATGTGTATATAATCAAAAAACTGCCATTTGTCATTTCAATAAACCATGCCATTTTCCAACCTGATAGTTCAGAAAAAACAATAGAAAGTAGTGTAATTAAACCAACCAGCAATACTGCTTTTGCTGGTGCGCCATTTTTATTAAGGCTGACGAAGGTGGAGGGTAGCGCACCTTGTTGAGCCATAGATTGAACCATACGAGAAAACCCTAAGATGTAAATCGCAACGTTAGCGAATGCAATGACGTAGGCTCCAGCGGCGAAAAACCGACTGCTGGTTTCCCCCATCAACTTACTGACCAAGAGTGCGAGAGATTGGCTGTTGGTCACTTCGTTGCCGTAAGTGTGATGCCAGGCAATCAGCAGCACTAGGCTTAAGTAGGCGACTATGACAATGGCAATGCCACCTAGTAACGCAACAGGAAAGTCGCGCGTTGGATTTTTAAACTCTGCGCCCATGTGCGCCATGACTTCGATGCCTAAAAAACACCAAAATATAACCCCTGTAGCATATAAGGTTTGCTGCCACTCAGTAGTGCTTAAAGGGATCTCAATGACGTGAAAGCTGTCTTGAATATCACCAATAAAACAGAGCCAAATGATGGCGGCAATCATCACAATGACAATGCCTGTTTGAAATCGAGCGGACGTTTGCATGCCTATTATGGCAAAAACGAGCATACCGACTAGTGTGAGTAGACTAAAGATAAGAATCCATTCATCTGATGTTTTGAATACGATAGTTAAATAAGCCGCTGCGACTTTAATGGCGACCGCAGGACCGACTAATAAAATACTCAGAAACAACCAGCCTACGGCTTTTTCGTAGCGTGGCCCAAATGCGCGACCAATGTAATGAGACGCTCCGCCAGCAGAAGGGTATTTGGAGCCGAGTAACGCAAAAATAAACGCAATGGGAATGATCATAACGGCGGTGATGAGCCAGGCGTAAAAGGCAAATGATCCTGCCTGAGATACAGACATGGCAGGTAAAATCATCAAACCGGTGCCAATAAAGGTGGTCACTGTCATTGCCATGCCTTGTAAAGGGCCAAGCGTTTTTTGGTATTGGGTCATTTGTTTGCCTTTATCCAGCTGCTATTTAGTGTAGCTAAGGATAAAATAACGCAATGAATAATACGCTATACAAGTTGACCCTATTAAGGCTCACTTTGTCGGAATGACCGTCAGTTTGGATAACACCGAATAAAAAAGGAGTGTTGAGTGGCAGATCATTATGATCAAAAAATATTAGCCTTGCTTGTGGAGGATGCTCGACTTTCTGTTTCGGATATCAGTCGGCAAGTGAGTTTGTCTCGTTCAGCGGTGACCGAGCGAATCCGACGCATGGAAGATAATCGTACTATTACGGGTTATCATGCCCATACTTCGGTCTCAAAAGAAGACGGAGTGACGGCGTATTTGGCGTTAACATTTCGGCCATTATCGTGTGACCTTGTACAGCCATTAATTAACGCGATACCTGAAGTGAAGTTGGCGCATTCTATTAGTGGTGACTTAGATTTATTGCTTTTGGTTCAGGCAAGCTCAATGACGCGATTGAATGTTATTCGTAGTGAAATGGACAGTTGGCCAAATTTGAGCAAAGTAGTGACGCATATGTGCTTAGCAAATCGGCTGGATCGGTGGTAGCTGGCTGTTATTTTTCTTGCATTATAAAAGTGGAGATGTGATCTGAAAGGGCTAAATCTAAGGAAAAAGTGGTCTAGCAAGGCAAAGTCATACGATGATTTGTGGATGCTGGCGCTACTTGGTGCTTTGTGTGGCTTATTAAGCGGGCTCTTGATGGCATTTTTTTATGCCGTAATCTATTTGCCTGCGCGATATTTTATCGGGACAGATTTTGATGCGTTTGAATCGTTACCTGTTGAATGGCGTGTAGGACTTTCTTTGGTCGCCTGTTTAATATTGGCGTTGGTGTTTACTTTTTTACCTAATCGACACCATAAAGTTGGTGTTCCTTATGTCATGGAAAGGCTTAATTATCATAATGGTAATTTACCCCTATGGAATGCTGTGGTGCAATTTTTTACCGCGTCGATTGGTTTAGTCGGTGGGCTTTCTATTGGTAAAGAAGGGCCTGCGGTTCATCTTGGGGCTACTTTGGGTGGCTACTTGGCTGAAAAAGCAAAATTACCCCAATATGGTGTAGAAACTCTTTTGGCTTGTGGTGTTGCTGGTGCTATTTCTGCGGTATTTCAAACACCACTTGCTGGTGCTTTATTTGCTTTTGAAGTAATTTTTTTAGAGTACCGGCAGCGCTATGTTTTGCCGGTATTGTTGTCTTCTGTGATCTCGGCTTTGATGAGTTATTACTTAATTGGGCCTTTGGATGTCTTTAATATCGATGATTTATCGTCGGTGGTTTTTTCGCTGGATTTGTTCTTTGCCTGCTTTGCCTTGGTGGTCGTGATTGTTTTGTTGTCGGCGCTGTTTCTGCATACACAAAAAGTGCTATGGCGTTTAAGTGGTTTGTCTGTTTGGGTGCGATTCACATTAGTGGCTATCGCGACCGCTTTGGCGGCTGTTTATTTACCAGAGGCGCTGGGTAGTGGTTATAACTTGCTAGCGTCCTTATGGTCTGGTGATTTGGTTTTATATTCTCTTTTTTTGTTGATTGTTGTTAAAACCGTATTAACGGCATTTACTCTTGGATTGGGGGTTCCTGGAGGGACGATAGGGCCAACTTTTATTATTGGAGGGTTGGCTGGTATTCAAATTGCCTTAATATTTGATAGTGAGTTTGCTGACGTTGCTTTATTCGCATTGCTTGGGATGGCGGCAATGATGGCTGTTTGTTTTCAAGCCCCATTAACCGCTTTGGTGGCTATTATTGAAATGACGCGCTCTTCCGAAGCTATTATTCCTGCGTTGTTTGTCGTCGTATTGGCTTGTCTGTTAATGAAGGTTTTCTTCCATCAAGAATCTGTATTTGTTGAAAGATTAAACTATATAGGAATGTCTTCGACTATTAGTCCTTTTCAGCGCTATCTTCGACATCATACTGTTAAGCCTGTTTCTGACGATGTCTTATTATTACCTGTATATGTTCCTCTTGAGCAGGCGAAAGATTTAGCATCAAGTATGATAGACTATATAGCATTTGAAAGTGATGGTGAGTGGCATTTGGCCCGTCGAATTTCAGTGTTAGACGCCTTGCAAACATTGGATTTGGGGCCTCAGTCGTGGCTTGTTTTTATAGAGGATGCCGCCGTGATGGATTTGTCCCAAGCATTAGAGTCGAATGTTGTCGCATCGATTGATGAGCCGCCTTCATTAGAGTCTATGTGGCATTGGTTTCAGAAAACGGACTCGAAAGAGGTATTGGTAAAGTTATCTGTTGGCTCTTTTAGTCGTGTTTCTCAACATCGCCTCAATCAGTTTTTATTAAAAAATGACTAGTTAGTGTTGTTCTTTTTAGATTCGATTTAGTCATTGGTTTTTAGTTATGGATTTTAGTAGATGGGCTGTCACCTTTATCGGTCACCTGCTTTTTTTGCTTTAGAGTCAATTAAATTATTTGTTATAGGATATTGAAAAATATGAGTCGGTCAGAAGATTTATACGCACGAGCCCAGCGTCGAATTCCTGGAGGCGTTAACTCTCCAGTACGAGCATTCAATGGTGTGGGTGGAACGCCTATCTTTTTTCAGCGAGGCGAAGG
>CAXBGJ010000050.1:0-18174 GCA_963975045.1 uncultured Marinomonas sp.
GGTTTTACGATGGCTGCTAGTGCGTCTAGGCGCGGGTCGGGCATGGCAACAACGCCAGCATTTGGTTCAATTGTGCAGAATGGGAAGTTTTCTGCGCCAATGCCAGCTTTGGTTAATGCATTAAATAAAGTTGATTTACCAACGTTAGGTAACCCAACGATGCCGCAATTAAAACCCATAGTGAGATTCCTAAATAATTAAATGGTTATGCTTTGAAGCTATGAAGTTGATTCATTACGGAATTCAGGTTGCCCTTCACTATGTCATCAACATAGCGCAATGATTCATCAATGGTTTGTTCTGTTTTTGCGTAGTCGTCAGGTGCGGCTTTTTTTAAGACGTAATTGGCAACTTGGCTTGCATGTCCTGGATGGCCAATACCTATCCTAAGACGGCCAAATTCACGGTTGTTCGCAAGCTTAGCAATAATGTCTTTTAATCCGTTGTGACCGCCATGCCCACCACCTTTTTTCAATTTAACTGTACCGGGTGGAATATCTAGCTCATCGTGAATAACAAGGACTTCTTCGGGGGGGATTTTATAAAACTGACAAACAGCCTGAACGGCTTTGCCGCTTAAATTCATATAGGTGGTGGGAATAAGGAGGTAGCATTCTTCACCAGCTATAGAAACTTTGCCAAATTGGCCGGAAAACTTTTTCTCGGAGCGAAGAAGGCATTGGCTCTGACGAGCCAATGCCTCAATCCACTGAGCGCCTGCATTGTGACGAGTGTTCTCGTATTCGTTGCCTGGGTTACCCAAGCCGACTAATAATCTGAAACCTGCCACAATACTACCCTCAATAGTCTTAACGTTTAGCTTTGCCGATACGACCGATAGGTTGGTCGTGATCTTCGCCTTTCAGCAAAGAAATCAATTCAACGCCTTCTGGAAGAATAACATCAGACAGATGGTAAATTTGATCAAGTTGACCTTTGATCACGTCTACTATCAATACTTCAGGTAGGTTAGCTGGTAGGCAACGTACTTCAGCCAGTTTAGATTCAACTGTCAAGCGACCACCTTGGCCTTTAACGCCTTCACTTTGTGCAGCGTTGATGAAGCTTAAAGGAACACGAGTCGTGATCGCTTTATCTTCTTGAACGCGCTGAAGGTCCATGTGCATAACAAGGCCTGTTGCTGGGTGACGTTGTAGCGCTTTTACAAGCACTTTTTCCGCTTTACCGTCTACAGATACTTCAACTAGACCCGTCAAGAAACCTGGAGTAGAAACAGATTTAAGAATCTCGTTGTCTTTGAAAGAAACAGATTGTGGTGCAACTTCACCACCATAGATAACCGCTGGTACTAGACCAGCGTTACGAAGGCGGCGGCTCGCACCCTTGCCTTCTTCTTTACGTGCTACGGCATTAATAGATAATGACATGGTATTTTCCTAATAATTAATCAAAGTTTGTGCCCAGAACTGCGACCCGTTCCGAGCGTTAGTGTTTGGCTTAGGCCCCAAACATGGCACTGATAGACTCTTCGTTGCATACACGACGAACAGCCTCCGCCATAATGTCAGACATCGACAATTGGCGTATTTGAGGGCAGTTAAGCGCCTCTTGTGTCAATGGGATGGTATCAGTCACGACCAACTCATCAAGCACGGAATTTGTAATGTTTTCAATGGCTTTGCCTGACAGTACTGGATGAGTACAGTAGGCGATGACTTTTTCAGCGCCATGATCTTTGAGTGCTTTTGCAGCGGCACACAAGGTACCGCCAGTATCGCACATGTCATCCACTAGAACGCATGTTTTTCCAGCGACATCGCCAATCAAATGCATGATTTGAGCTTCGTTAGCGCGAGGACGACGTTTGTCTATAATCGCTAAGTCTGCGTCATCAAGCAGTTTTGCGAAGGCGCGTGCTCGGACCACACCGCCAACATCTGGAGAGACAACGGTAATGTTTTTGTAACCTTGACGCTGTAAATCTTCAAGTAGTAGAGGTGTGGCGTAGACGTTATCAACAGGGATATCGAAGAATCCTTGGATTTGGTCTGCATGAAGATCAACGGTTAATACACGGTTGATGCCAACAGCTGAAATCATATCGGCCACGACTTTCGCAGTAATAGGTACGCGGGCTGAGCGTACACGACGATCTTGTCGGGCATAACCAAAATATGGAATAACAGCCGTCACTCGTGTAGCGGAAGCTCGACGTAGAGCATCTGCCATGACGATCAGTTCCATTAGATTGTCATTACTAGGGGCGCAGGTGGATTGGATAATAAAAACGTCTTTTCCGCGGACATTCTCATTGATCTCGACCGTAATTTCTCCGTCACTAAACTTACCTACGGTTGCGTTTCCGATAGGTAGCCCTAGGCGGCGTACCACCCTGCGAGCGAGTTCAGGGTTTGCATTACCGGTAAAAACCATCAACTTGGACACTGTGTATACCCTTTGTATTTTGTAGCGATGAAATAGACTGGCCAGAGAAGTGATTTGTTTATTTGGGGCACTTATCCCTATTTTGCTTAATCCACTGGTTTAGTGCTTCGTGAGTTGGTGATGTGTTACACCCATGACAAACCCAACTCTGCCATTTTTTTGGTGTAGACAATCTTACTCGCTCAGCGTCGCGCTCATTATCGAATGCTAAAAATAGACAAGCCCCCGTCCCAGTTAACTTTGCATCACCATGGTTTTTAAGCCATAAATACGCTTCATTCACTTCAGGATTGTGCTTTCTAACCACCTCTAAACAGTCGTTATGGCCACCCAGCTTCAAGGCGTGCGATATTCTGATCGGAGGGGTGTCTCTTGTCAAATATTTATCAGTAAAGATTTGACCTGTTGAGACGTGACAATTGGGCTTAAGGAGTAAAAAATATGGAGTATCTAATGTGACTTTTTGAAGCTTCTCCCCAACGCCTTCCGCAAAGGCTGCAAAGCCCATGACAAAAACGGGCACGTCCGCGCCTAATTGGACTCCCAGCTCAGCCAATTTTTCTAAAGAAAGATGACATTCCCACAGTATGTTTAGCGCCAACAAAGTTGTGGCGGCATTGGAACTTCCTCCACCGATTCCTCCGCCCATAGGTAATTGTTTTTTTAGAACAATATCTACGCCGAGGTACGGATTTTGTTTGAAGGGAATAAGCAGTTTTGCCGCTTTATAAATGAGATTGTCTTCTGTTGGAAGTTGCTCAATAGCAGGTGAGATAGTGATGTTGCTATCCCTAGTAAGCGAAAAATCAAGCGTGTCGCATAAATCGATAAATTGAAACAGCGTTTGCAGTTCGTGGTAACCGTCTTCTCGTCGGCCGGTGATGTGTAAAAATAAATTTAATTTTGCAGGAGAAGGTAATTGCATGCTGGTTACTGAATGGTCCATTGGTTAATAATCAAGTTTACTTTAAAGGGTGGGTTGGATACTTGCATTTTTTGTGGCAAGGATAGTCCATCTATTGTTGTAAAGCTGTTGTAAGTCACCAGCCAGCCATCTTGTTCTATTTGACTTGGCAGTTTGCTGTCTGTGTCTTTGGTGATTCGTGCGGCTGAGCGTGGGTCCGCCAAGCCTCTTATCCAATAAGAAACCTGCTCTACTGGGAATTCCCAACCAAGTTCTTGCTGCAGCAGTATGGCGGGGTCGTTGCCGGTTATCACGGTGTCATCATAAGCCAATGTGACAACGCCATCTTGAGATTTATCTAGCTTGGTTGCGCCTTGCCCAAAAGGGCCAACGATATTAAGAGCAAAGGTTGTTGGATCTTTTTGCCAGTTAAAATTGCCAGAAACTGCGTCTTTTGGTGTGCGAATGCCGACTCGACCGGATGTTTCCCACTTTGAAATGGCGCCGACGCTGGTGGGGGGTGGCGTGATTGGCCCAGTCGGTTGCGTGCTACAGGCACTGATAAGTGCAGTTAAAGTAAGTAGACAGAGGATACGGTAGTTAATCATGATTTATCCTGTTCTAGTTCATCTATCAACGACGGTGAAAGTCGTTTTATAGTATCGAGTAATAGTGGCGTGCTTGGCGATGTTTTTAAGGCCTCTTTCCATATATCTATTGCTTCTTCGTAGTGGCGTTGTTGCCAGAGAGACTCACCGTAATGGGCTGCAATCTCGGCGTCGGGTAGAATCGACCAGGCTTTTTTTAAATAATAGGAAGACTGCTCTAACTCTCCTTTCATAAAGAACCCCCATCCTAAGCTGTCAATAACAGCTGGATCATTGTCTGCCTTCTCATAGGCGGATTCTATGTAGTTCATTGCTTCATCAATACGCGCTGTTCGGGTGAGCAGTGTGTAGCCAAGTGCATTAAGATACTGTGGGTTATCTGGGTCTTTTTTGAGCAATGTTTTGAGTTCGGTTTCCGTTACTTTCCAGTGTCCTAACATTTCAGCGAGTAACGCTTTTCGATAGCGCAAAACATCGGACTCGGGTAAAGCGATCAAGGCGTTGTTGAGTAATTCGTACGATAAATCGACATTGCCTTTTTCCTCATGAAGTCGGCTGATCGCAGCGACCTGTTCTGGCACATTCTCACGTAGAGTGCGATTGAGAACCATGTTGTTGACGTCGTTCTCTTTGCCTGTCTCATAAAGCCATAGTGCCATCTGGCTGGTGGCATTAGCGCGTAAAGCGCCGTCCACCGCATTCATTGTTTCGATGGCTTCTGTTTTTTTGTTCAGTTGAGCAAGCGCAACGGCGGTTAAATATTGAATTTGATCTGATAACCCCAATTGTTTTTTTGGCAGGAGGTTGGCGGTCTCAAGTGTCAGTGTAGGTTGTTCATGTTCTAGCAAGGTGCGCATGAAATTGATGCCGACTTGAAGCTTTTCGGGGGTTTCTAAGTTTGCATTTTGAAATACCGTTGCTGCACGTTCGGGTTGCTTATTCTCGACAAGAAAGTCGATCAAAGGCGTTAGTAATCGTGTGTTTTTGGGGGCGCGTTGGGTCGCTGTCTGTAATGTTGTTATGGCGTCCTCGAATTGGCCAAGATTTTTTTGGCTAAACGCCAAAATGAGGTAAAGAGCTTCGCTTTTTTCGGTGTTAGGCTGGGCTAGAAGCTGCTTGGAAGTATTAATGGCGGACTGATACTTTCCTGAAAGCAATAAAAAATGCGCGTGGCTCAGCTGCACGTATTGATCGTTTTTTGACTCAGGGGATAGTGCTGTTACCGCTTCTTCTATGGTATTAACTTGATCGCTGTCACGGACAACCTCCTCAAGATAAAGCGGCAGAAAGCGTAGCGACGTTTTGTGTCGAATTGCGTTGGTCAGCAGTGTTGTTACTTCATCTGAACGGTTTCCTTTGACAAGGATTTGCAATTTAAGTGAGTAAGCTTGCTCTGACGTTGGGTCAACGGATAGCCATAAATTTGTGCTTCTTTCTATGTATAGGCGGTTTTGGGAAACGACCGCGATGTGCGTGAGTCGTTCTATCAATGCAAGATTTTTAGATTGGCTGGCTAGTTCATAAAAAGAGTCAAATGCTTTATTTGGGCCTTCTCTTTGTAGCATAAACTCGGCATTGAGAAGCTCTGCAATGTTGCTATGTGATACTTTCTGTTCGAGAGAGAGTTCTTTGCTCGATGGTACGATATCGAGTTGAGTTGTGTTATGGGTGCAGGCGCTTAATAATGCCCCGCAAAGAATCGTAAGCAGCACCAGAAGCCTTTTCGTATGAGGCTTTTTTATGTTGTTTGTGTGTGTGAGGTCTAAAACAGACGACATGTGCTTTCTCGACGTTAAATTCATATAACCCTTATGGTATCGCTAGCTGCTCTTTATGTCAGGCATAACTATAAACTAATCCTATTACTTTTATTGATCATATGGGGTGCGAAAAAAAGCTAATTTCTCGTATAATGTGTCTTCTTTATGTAAAGAGTCGTGTTGGAGCTATGCTTGCTCCAGTCATTACCTTAAATCTCGATCTTTGAGAAGAGCCCTGAATGCCGCTAATTACTGTAGGTGTAAATCATAAAACAGCGCCGGTTTCGATCCGTGAGCGTGTGGCGTTTGCCCCTGAAAAAATGATAGATGCCTTGTCTTCTCTTATCTCAGAGAAAAAAGCCAATGAAGCCGTCATAGTGTCCACCTGTAATCGAACTGAACTGTATTGTTCAGTCGAAGATTTCAGTATGGTGGACGACGTTATTGCGTGGCTCGGGCAATATCACGGTATTGCTCTGTCGGAATTAAAGCAATATTGCTATACACACACTAACGATGATAGCGTGCGTCACATTATGCGGGTGGCTTCTGGTTTAGATTCTTTGATTTTAGGCGAACCTCAAATCCTCGGGCAAGTAAAGTCAGCTTACGCGGTTTCGCAAGAAGGGTCTTGCATTGGTCCTGAGCTGGAGTCCTTATTTCAGCGAGCTTTTTCCGTCGCTAAACGTGTCCGTACCGATACGGCCATCGGCGAAAATCCAGTATCAATAGCGTTTGCTGCCGTGAGTCTGGCGCAACGTATTTTTGCCGATATCAGAAACAGCACCGCGTTGCTTATTGGGGCAGGGCAAACGATTGAACTGGTGGCTAGACACCTTAAAGAAAATGGAATCAAGCGAATTATCGTCGCCAATCGAACCTTGGCTCGAGCCGAGGCATTGGCAAATGAGCTAAATGCGGAAGCCATTATGTTAGGCGAAATAGGCGACTATTTATCACAAGCTGATATTGTCATTTCGTCTACGGCCAGCCAATTACCGATTATAGGGAAAGGCATGGTGGAGCGCGCTACGTCGCAGCGCCGTCATTCTCCTATGTTATTGATCGATATTGCGGTGCCACGTGATATAGAGCCGGAAGTTGAAGAAGTAAACGATGCTTACCTTTATACCGTTGATGATCTTCATTCAGTGATTGAAGAAAACGTCCGCGCAAGGCAAGATGCTGCGAAAGCGGCAGAAGAAATGATCGAAGAAGGGGTTAATTCTTATCGACGGGTAGTCGAATCAAGAAAAGTCTCAGATCTTATCGTTACGTTTAGGAAATCTGCTGAGCTTATTAAGAATGCGGAACTGGAAAAAGCGCTTAAAGGCCTTGAAAGAGGGCAGTCTCCGGAGCAAGTGCTCAATAAGCTGGCTCATGGCTTAATGAATAAGCTCATTCACTCGCCGACGCGTTATTTGCGTGATGCTGGTGCAGATGCAGATCAAAACGCACTAACCATTGCCTCAAATGTATTGGGCATTTATGAAGAAAAAGATAACTAAAAAATGAAAGAATCCATAAAGTTAAAATTAGAGAGTTTGTCTGATCGTTATGATGAGTTGGCTGTGCTGTTGAGCGTTGCTGAAGTCATAATGAATCAGGACTTGTTTCGTTCTTATTCAAAAGAGTATGCCGAACTCGAGCCAGTGGTTAAGTGTTTTAATGAGTTTCAGCAAATTGACGAAAATATCGCTGAATCCGAACTCATGATGACGGACTCAGATCCCGATATTAAAGAAATGGGTGTTGAAGAATACAAAGCAGGACAGGCGCAAAAAGAAGCGCTTCAGCTTGTGTTGCAAAAATTACTTTTACCCAAAGACCCTAACGATTCGAGAAACGTGTTTTTAGAGGTTCGAGCGGGTACTGGTGGTGATGAAGCATCTATTTTCTCTGGCGACTTATTCCGCATGTATTCACGTTATGCAGAGACTCAGCGCTGGAAAGTTGAAATTGTCAGCGCAAGTGATGGCGAACACGGTGGTTATAAAGAAGTTATTGCGCGAATAGTAGGTGAAGGGGCTTACTCTAAACTGAAGTTTGAATCCGGTGTGCACCGAGTGCAACGAGTACCAGCGACGGAATCTCAAGGGCGTATTCATACCTCGGCTTGTACTGTTGCCGTAATGCCAGAAATGGACGAAGTAGACGACATTATTATCAATAAAGGGGATTTACGTATTGATACTTTCCGAGCGTCAGGCGCGGGTGGTCAGCACGTAAACAAAACAGATTCTGCCATTCGTCTTACTCACATTCCAACGGGTGTGGTGGTTGAGTGTCAAGAAGAGCGTTCTCAACATAAGAACCGTGCTAAAGCTATGTCTTTATTGGCGTCGCGTTTGTTAGCCGCCGAGCAAGATAAAGCCGCAAGCGAACAATCCGAAGCGCGTAAGTCTTTGGTGGGTAGTGGTGACCGCTCGGAACGTATTCGTACCTATAATTATCCACAAGGTCGTGTTACGGATCACCGTATTAATTTAACGCTGTATAAATTAGACGAAATTGTGACAGGTGAATTGGATGTATTGATTAATCCGTTAGTGAATGAGTTCCAGGCTGAACAGCTTGCGGCACTTAGCGGCGACAATTAATCCATAATTGAATACTAGGATAAGGTAATCATCGCGTATGCGAATTGATGAACTATTAAAAGGCGCTTCCGAGCGCCTTACTTTTGTCTCTGATACGGCTCAGTTAGATGTTCGGCTTTTGCTTGCGCATGTTTTAGCGGTATCGACGTCTTATTTTTATACTTGGCCTGAAAAAATCGTCAGTGACGCCGATCTTGAGCGATTCAACTTACTGTTGGCTCGTCGAGTGCTTGGTGAACCAATTGCTTATTTACTGGGGCATCAGGCATTTTGGAGTTTAGAGATAGAGGTGTCACCTTGTACTTTAATTCCGCGGGCCGATACGGAGCGTTTGGTAGAGGTGGCTCTATCTGTACTTGATGTCAATAAAGCGCATCGCATTCTAGATCTTGGTACTGGAACAGGCGCTATTGCGCTGGCACTCGCGACAGAACAGCCTCGTGCGAATGTAATTGGAGTGGATCTTGTTGAAGGTGCGGTAGCGTTGGCTAAGCGCAATGCTTTACGAAATCAACTTGGTAATGTGACGTTTATGCACAGTAGTTGGTTTGATGCGTTAAACGGCGCTGAGAAGTTTGATTTAATTGTCTCTAATCCACCCTATATTGACCCTAGCGATGAGCACTTGTCGAAAGGGGATGTGCGCTTTGAGCCTAAAAGTGCGTTGGTGGCGGGCAATCATGGCTTGGCAGACATTGAGCATATCATCAATGTGGCACATGGCTTTATGGTATCAAGCGCGTATTTGATGTTCGAACATGGTTATGATCAAGCAGAAGCGATTCGAGAGCGATTTAATTTGGCGGGTTTTTCTTCGGTTGAAAGCTTCCAAGATCTAGGGGGCAACGATCGCGTAACGATTGGTCAATGGATTGACTAATTAATCCGAGCATCAACTCGGTGTGTGAAGGAAGCACTAAAGCGAGTACTTCCTTCATTGTCGCCTGTGTTACTTATTTTTTTGGCTGGGCACTTTCAGGGCGAATAAACACAGGGTTGTTTTTTGTTGATTGCTGAGGATCATAGCGATAGCCTGCTAGATTGAACGCTTTGATTTCGTCTAACGTCTCGCAACGGTTTTCTATCAGGTATCGGGCCATCAAGCCGCGGGCCTTTTTTGCATAGAAGCTGATTACTTTGAATTGACCGTTTTTTTCGTCGAGAAAATTCGGGGTAATAAGCGGAGAAGTAAGTTTTTTCTTGTTGACGGCTTTGAAATATTCATTAGAGGCTAGATTAACCAGTAATTCGTCTTCTTGAAGGTTGTCATTAATTTTATCAACAATGATGTCCCCCCAAAACTGATAGAGGTTACTTCCTCTGTCGTTATTCAGCCTTGTCCCCATTTCAAGTCGGTAGGCTTGCATCAGATCAAGCGGCTTTAGTAATCCATACAAACCACTCAGAATGCGTAAGGACTCTTGGGCATAATTCATATCGCTTTCATTTAACGAATAAGCGTCTAGTCCGGTATAGACATCCCCCATAAAGGTGTAAATTGCTGGTCGGCTATTGAGCGTTGTGTGTGTCTTTTGCCATTCTTGATAGCGAGATACATTAAGTGTGGCAAGTTTATCGCTTAACTTCATTAATGAGGCGATATCGGCCGGTGTACAAGGTTTAATTGTATTAATGAGTTGCTGAGAGTCATCCAGCAGCTCGGGTAAGCTGAATGACTCATTGTTAGGCTTTGATGTTAGGTCCAGTGTCTTAGCTGGTGAGATTAAAAACTTCATAGTTATTCCATCTGCTTGATCATTGCGTTCCCTAAAGATTATCCATAGAGTGTCGATAAATATCCAGACAATGCTTTAATAGAGATAATTTATGAAGAATAATCTGATACCATTCCCTCAGTCTCGTCAGCCCGATCAGCGAACAAAAATCCCCCTTGCTTCTAGCAATGAACTTACTGCGCTTCGTGCGGCGTTTGATCAAGCTCGGGCTGATTGGGTAATAGAACTTGCTGAGCTACCTGAAAATAATAAAATGCGTTGCGGCTCAAAAAAATAATCGAATCATCTTTCATTGTTTTTCTTCTGGGTCGCCTATTAAGGTATAAAACCCATGTTGCTTTTTCTTGTGCGTCATTCACTTCTTTTTATGTTTGCGTTTGCCGTACTCGGCTTTTTGGTTCCCTCTGCCTCGTTAGCTCTTTTCCCTTTTCTCCCTTTTGTTTTGTTTACATTGATGACATTGACGTTATTGGGTATGAAGCAAAATGAATTAATTAAGCGTTTAAGCAGTAAAGAAATATGGGTGTACGCTGTGTTGCACTCTGCTGTCTTTATGGTTGTGGTCGGTGTTATCGGCTGGTGGTTGTCTTTTGACCAGAATCTTTTATTGGCTGTGGTTGCTGTGGCTGCGACAGGGTCATTGTTTGCGACGCCCGCTATTGTTCGAGCATTGGGTTTTGATAGCCTGCAGGCGATGGCAATGACCATTGCCACCACATTGATTTTACCCGTTTCTATTTTTCTTGTTTTAGTACTGTATCAAACGGAGCGAGTTGAGCTTGACTGGATAAGTTATTTTATTCGTTTACTTGTTTTCATATTCGGGCCTATGCTTTTTTCCTTTCTAGTCCATCGTTTTCTTCCTGAAGAATCGTTAAGTCGCTTCTTAATAAAAATATCGCCTTATACTATTTTGTTAGTGTTTGCTTTTCCGTTTGGATTGGTTGGAAGCTTCCGAATTTTGTTTGATCAAGACCCAATGATGGCATTTAAATTTTTTATGATTGCCACTGGGTTGTGTTGTTTGTTTTTTGCGCTTTCTTACTTTTTTTATCGAAAACAAGGTAAGGCCATTGCACTGACGGCGGCTATTACCTCCGGAAACAGGAATGTATTGCTGACATACAGTATTGCTGGTGTACTATTAGGCCCAGCCTTTTTGCCGTTAGCAGGCGCTTTACAAATCCCTACGTATTTATTGCCTGTTTTTACTCGCTGGCTTAACCGAACTTTACTAAAGTGAGTTTGAATATTTTATTTAGACTTATTTTTGCATTCAAATAATTCAATGTTACAAAAAAGAGTGATGGGGGATACCCATACTATTTTAAGGATGATTGCTCCATGCAACACAACACACCAATTACCACTCAAGAAAAAACCTTTGAAAAAAATGAAAAATTAATTTCAACCACGGATCTAAAGGGCAATATTATTCACTGTAATGACGCCTTTGTGAAAGTGAGTGGTTTTGATCGAAGTGAATTGATCGGCAGCTCTCATAATATTGTTCGACATCCAGACATGCCTCAAGATGCCTTCCAAATTATGTGGGAAACAATAAAGCAAGGCAAAGCCTGGATGGGATTGGTTAAAAATCGCTGTAAGAATGGTGATTTTTATTGGGTAGATGCCTATGTGATCCCCGTCACAGAAGCTGGGAAAGTGGTTGGCTACGAATCAGTTCGAACGGTTCCAAATCGAGAAGACGTGCTGCGAGCTGAAAAGGTGTACCGAAAAATTGTGAGCGGGAAGACGGTGTTTCCCCATGCTTTTCTATCGTGGAAAATTGTATTGCCCGTGGTAAGTGTTGTAATAGCCATTGCAGTGGGTAGCGTCAATATACTTTACGCTGCTGGAGTGCTAGCAGCGGCAAGTTTATTAGCAAATGGTTTGTTTTGGCTAAATCACTCAGCACTGCAAGCGATATTAAGAAAGCGCCTATCGGGTGCTTTTTTGCACCCATTGGCAGGGATAACCTACTCGGATGCTGCTTTAGATATTGCCACTTTGGATGTTGGTGTGAAAGGTCTTTTATCAAGATTGGATGCCGTATTAACTCGATTTGAAGATGAATCTTTAAAGGTGTCACAGCAATCTAAGATAGGTCTGGAGCTTACTATTGAGACAACAAAGGGCATGGTGAGCCAGCAGCACGAGACTCAGGATGTTGCCGCTGCGATGCAGCAAATGACGACAACAATTAATGATGTTGCTCAGCATGTACAGATGACGGCAGACAGCGCTAAATCCTCTTTTGAGTCGGCTGAGAACGGTCAAAAAATAGTCAAAGAAACACGAAGTTCAATACGCCAGCTAAGCGAAACAGTGAACGACATTAGCGCTACCGTTCAGGAGTTGGCGGATCACTCTGAAAAAATAGCGCAAGTCGCACAAATGATCGACCAAATTGCAGAGCAGACTAATCTTTTGGCATTAAATGCCGCAATTGAAGCCGCGCGCGCGGGTGAGTACGGACGCGGTTTTGCGGTTGTGGCGGATGAAGTTCGTCAACTGGCTCAAAGGACGCAGGGATCTACGCAGGATATCCATAATATTATAGGAACGTTGCGAAGCGGTTCTCAAAACTCTGTGACGATTGCCAATCAAGGTAAGCAAGATGCGGAAAAAGGCTTAGATAAAATCGTTGAGTTGGAAAATGCGTTTGTTAACATCGTTGGTGCAGTGTCGAATATCTCTGATATGGCGATGCAAATGTCAGCCGCGGTAGAAGAACAGGCTCATGTTTCTGAAGATATTAATCGACAGATAGTACGTATTTCAGATTTGTCCGTAGAGAGTTCAGAAAAATCTAACTTATCGAGCAATAGCATCCGTGCGCTGCAAGATGTCGCGGATAATATGCACGAATTAGTGGTGCGATTTAAATAAAAACACCTAAGCGAGTTTGAAAAAAACGCTGTTATAAAAATAACAGCGTTTTTTTATGATCAATTTTTGTCTGAATTGCTAAGGAAGCGGCAAGTTTTTCAATTGGTTGCTCGCATGGTTTAGGTGAATCATCATCAGTTCTTGGCTTGCTTTTGTGTCACCCATTGCTTTGAGTAGACGGCTTAGTTCAGCAAGGGCTTCGTTTTGTGTATCAAGTGCTAGCGCTTGTTCGTAATAGTCTCTGGCTTTCCCCCATAACATCATCGATTGGCTTAGACGGCCACAGATAAGGTATAGGTTCGCACTGGCTGGCTCTTTCTTAAGCCAGTTTTCGCTGTTGGTTAATAACTTTTTGATATTGTCTTGTTTGATGTTGCCATATTCATAAACCAGAATATCAGACCATTTTTGATTCAAACTATGGCGAATAAAACTTTCTGCTTTGGTGTCGTCACCAAAATGAATGAGTGTTTGAGCGTACAGCTGTCTCATTCTATCATCTTGAGAAAGTGTATCTAATTTATTCCATAGATTTTCTACTTCAGAGACCAACTCTTTTTTGTTTTGCCCTAGCTTATTGCGAAACTTGATTTTATCGAGCAAGGCTAAAAAAGCATTACGTTCTAGCTCAAGCATGTTGTCGTCGTCAAATATGCCGTCTTTTTTAAGGGTTGGTGTGAGTGTAAGTAAGGCATCCCAATCTTTTAGTTGTGTGTAAACCGTGACTAGCATTTTTAATACTTGCTTATGCTTTGGCTTTAGTTTTTGAAGGCGTAAAAGAGAGGCTAAAGCGCCTTCATAATGTTGTTGTTTTATTTGTATTTGGCTTTGAGCAAAGCCAATAGCGAATTCTGCTTCTGGTGTTGATTTATGAGCGGAACGTAGTAGCGCTTTTGAACGCTCATGTTCGTCTTGCTCGCTGGCCGCATACGCAGCACTAATGTAATTGATCAACGGATAAGGGACTTTTTCGGCGCTGTTGGTCAGTAGTTTTTCTGCTTTATTCCAGTTGCCTCCGACGAGCTCCAACATTCCTCTGATGGTGTTTCGAGAGGCTCTTTTTTGCGCTAGATTCCCCGTTACTTTTGCCAAAGAGTTACTGGGGCTGAGCGCAATAAACAAAATGCGTTTTATCCAACTCATTACAAATAAAGCGACGACCATGGCGGTAGCCAAAACCCATAAGCTGGTTTCAATAGTGACGCCGTTATAAGCCAATAAAACATAACCGCTGTCTTGGCGCATCAGTAATCCTAAAACGCCACCAACGGCCATCATGATAACAAGCAAAAAGAGGAGTTTTCTCATAAGTCATCTCCTGAATCTGTTTGAGGTGCGTCGAGGTTTTCTTCTTTCTCTGGTGATTGCTCTGTGGTGCTAGTGGCCGTTGTGATTGGGAGATTATCACCTCGATTTGTCCACTCTTTCATTAAGGATTTCATCGCTATCAATGACTCTCTAGGCAGCGGCAAGTCTGGCGATGGATTCAACTGTTGCAAGGTGGTTAGGCTCGCCAAAAATGAAATGACATGGTTTGATTGCGTTTCAAAATGCGCCGTTGTGGCATTTGCAACACGAGATAGAGCCGTTTGATAGATAACGGGCTCGCCTTTAATTAGTGCAACTTGCGCTATTTCTAGCTGAAGCTGAAGACCGGTAATGAGTTCTTGGTATTCTGCTGGAGGTAACAAGGCTTTGATCGGTTTGTGGTTGTAGTTGATCACAACCAAAGATCTAAGGGATTGCCAAAAACTCTCTAGTGCCGATGTCAGCTGATTTGTTGTGCTAGTTGTTGGTTTTGCTGTCGTGTTGGCTTGCCATTCTTTTGATGGCTCCCTTTGTGGGAGAGCTTGTACACTATCGTATAAAGCGTTTAATTTTAGATAAGCGCCTTCTAAGTCAAATGGACTAATAGACTTTAATGCTTGAATGTCTTTAGCAAGCGCCTTGCGTGTTGTAAACACGATGGGGTCTTCTAATTCGTTCAGGATGTCATCAGCGTTACTAAGAAGTGTGGCGGCACCGATGTTGTCAGATTCAAGCAATAAACGTTGATTAGCAAGGCGAATAAGGTATTCAGCTTCAGCAAGTTTCCAATCTTCTTTAGTGGTACTGCTGAGTCGATTAAGTTTTGATTCAAGCGATAACAGCTTTACGCTTTGTTGTGATTGATGTGCGAGAAGCTGATTTTTTTGCGTTTGAATGGTTTGTTCTGACTGTTTAACTTGCTCCATCAGCTGGTTGAGCTGAGATTGGTTGAGCATGCTGGTATTGATTTTTTTATCAGTATTCGCTTGTTGAATAACGACTTGTTCAATATCTTGGTTCACTGTGCTTTGTGTGCTTTGGAAATAAAGCCAGCCACTTGTTGCGATGGCAATGGCAGAAAGCCCAAATGAAACAGAGACAAACAGTTTTGTTGTTGTAGTCTGAGTTGGCTGTTTTTTAGATTGATCGGGGTGGCTTTCTGCCTGATTAGTTGCAGTAGAAGTTGCCTCAATAGCATCGTCTGAATGTCGCTCTTGTTTATTATTCTCTGTCATTCTATTTTCCTGTGTGAAATTCAGTCGCTTTGATCAAGCTGTTATCGTCAGCGCCATTTGCGCACGAGGCATTAATCCAACCCATTTCTTTTGCTTGCTGGTTCACTCTAATACTGGGGGTAAGTATAGGGAGTGTTTTCCATTCTGGTTTATGTTGCATCACGTATTCTGAAAGGTTGTCTAGGCTTTCGCCACTGGTAACCCATATTAAATTGATATCGGGCAACATAAAGAAAGTTTGAGCAGAATAGTCGGGTTTTTTCCTCTCATAGAGTGAAAGGTAGCTGACTTTTGCGCCTCTTTCTTCCAATTTTTTGCCTAATTCCGGCCGTCCGCCCACTCCTCGCACAATCAGTATTTTTTGATTGGTCATTTTCGCGGGCTTTAACCAATCTAGTAATGTTTCTGTTGTGTGTCCAGGGTTGGATAAAGCGGGGACGCCTTCATCCTGCAGCGCTTGTGTAGTGCCTTGGCCAATCCCAATCCAATGAATACCGACGGGTAACATTGGCCAGCAAGCATCTAGCCAGTCACAGGCTAGGCGAGCGGCATTTTTGCTCACAAATATAACGTAGTCGAAGGTGTCGATGTTAAACACTTGTGAGCGAATGGCATCGCTTTGTTTTGGGTCTTTTATTGGTGAAATTTCAAGCATTGGTAACGCAACGGCATCCCAACCGTGATCGCAAATGCGCTCACGGCTAAGGGTATTTTCTGGTTCGGGTCGAGTGATTAAGATACGACAATCTTGCACCAATATTTCGCCTGTTATATTTACTGTTTTATTTGTATAAAGCGTCAAGAATGACATCGGCGCCGCGAGCAAGTAATTCGTCAGCCAATTGAACGCCAAGGGATTTAGCATCGTCTTTATGACCACGAATGTCACCTTCAATGATGTTTTTTCCATCAGGGCTGCCTACTAAGCCTCTTAACCAAAGGGTGTCGTCTGTTAATATCGCAAAACAAGCGATAGGTGCTTGGCAGCCACCATTAAGGCGTTCATTGACAGCGCGTTCAGCGGTGACTCGAATCGCTGTCTCTTCATGCTGTAATGGTGCAAGTAGCTCAATCATTTGTACGTCATCTGAGCGACATTCTATACCCATTGCACCTTGTCCACCTGCGGGCAAGCTAGTTTCGGCAGGGATTCTTTGTCGAATTCGATCTTGCATCTCTAAGCGAACTAAGCCCGCGGTCGCAAGAATAATGGCGTCGTATTCGCCATCGTCCATTTTTCTTAAGCGCGTGTTTACGTTGCCGCGTAGATCTTTGATGATTAAATCGGGGCGCTGCATTTTTAATTGGCACGAACGGCGTAAACTTGAAGTGCCGACAATTGCGCCATTTGGAAGTGTGTCGAGTGAGTCAAAACGATTAGAAACAAAGGCATCACTTGGGTCTTCACGTTCACAAATGACGGCCAATCCCAAGCCTGCTGGAAAGGCCATTGGAACGTCTTTCATTGAGTGCACCGCAATGTCAGCTCTGCCTTCGATAAGAGCCGCTTCTAATTCTTTAACAAACAGCCCTTTGCCGCCTATTTTAGAAAGCGGTGAGTCTAAAATCTGATCGCCTTTTGTTGTCATGCCAAGCAGTTCAACAGTCATATCTGGGTAGAGCGTTTCAAGTTGCGCTTTGACATTATTGGCTTGCCAAAGGGCTAATTTACTTTCTCTGGTTGCGATCACAATTTTATCTTTCACTTCATCTCCTAATGAGTTGTGGGCGGACAAATACCTTTACATCTTGTGCCGTAATGATACTCGCTAAGCAAGAGTCCGTCATCTTTCAATGCTTTATAAGTCGAGGCGCTTAATGTACTCTTGGCAGCTGTTTGAATTTGTGTGGGAACCAACCGAATGACTGATACTAATAAAACCACTAACCAGCAATGGGGTGGTCGTTTTTCAGAACCTGTGGATGCTTTTGTCGCCCGTTTTACTGCGTCTGTTGAGTTTGATCAACGTATGGCAAAACAGGATATTCAAGGGTCAATTGCCCATGGCAAAATGCTTGCTCGCATTGGAGTATTGACCGAAGAAGAGCGTGATCAGATTATTCAGGGTTTGACTGAAATCGAGAGTGAAATTGCCCGTGGTGAGTTTAAATGGTCGATTGAGTTAGAAGATGTTCATATGAACATCGAAGCACGATTGACTCAAAAAATTGGTATTTCTGGTAAAAAACTTCATACCGGCCGTTCTCGTAACGACCAAGTAGCAACGGATATTCGTCTTTACTTGCGCGACGAAGTGGACTTTCTTCTTGAGGAAGTGACACGCCTACAACAAGGTATTTTGAGTTTGGCTGAAAAAGAAGCCAATACCATTATGCCAGGCTTTACGCATTTGCAAACGGCCCAACCTGTTACATTTGGTCATCATTTAATGGCATGGTACGAAATGATGCAGCGTGACTATGAGCGCTTGGTTGATTGTCGTAAGCGCATTAATATTTTACCACTTGGCGCTGCTGCACTTGCTGGAACAACTTACCCCATTGATCGCCATATGACGGCAGAGTTATTGGGTTTTGAGCGTCCAACTTATAATTCTTTGGATTCGGTAAGTGACCGAGATTTTGCTATTGAGTTTACAGCGACTGCTTCTATCATCATGATGCACATGTCTCGTTGGGCTGAAGAGATGGTGATGTGGGTGTCGGCTCAATTTAACTTTATCTATCTTCCTGATCGCTTTTGTACGGGTTCTTCTATTATGCC
>CAXBGJ010000051.1:0-17923 GCA_963975045.1 uncultured Marinomonas sp.
ACGACCTTCGGGTTATGAGCCCGACGAGCTACCAGACTGCTCCATCCCGCGACAAATTAATTCTTTCAAGAATCACTGACAATTTCATTCGATTAGTTGGTTGCGGGAGCAGGATCTTCGGGTTATGAGCCCGATTTTTATAATTTACTTTATTTTACTTTGTATCATTAACTATACACAAAAATAAATAAATCCATATAAAACAACAATATATATTTTTTATTATTTCATATAACAATATTTATAAATCTTAATAACATTAAATTTATGAGATTTTTTATTATTTATTGGTCACGATTTTGACCACCTACTTCAAATAACCAGTATATTTTTTCTGAGCTTAGGGAGCATGGGGTAGACTCCCCCACAATCGGCATCTATGTGCCAAGATTTGTTGTTGAGACCACTAATATAAAAGAGAGAGTCCACTGGACTTTTCATACCTTACTAGACACCTTTTAACGTTAAAACCTAGTTTAAAAAAGGGAGATTATCCGAATTGCTAGGGAACATGGGATCAAGTCGAGTTGCGCGGCTTGATCCCATGTTCCCTAGTGCAGCTTATCAGATAGACATACCACTCATTTAAACCATTACATTATGACAGGTTTTACCCAGAACTCACTTACCTTATCTATTCCTTATTTAGTAAAAATAATCGATTCTACTGGCTTATCGACTAATGCTTGTGCAGGCTTTTTTCATCTATAAATTCCATTTGTCGTAGTCATCAAATACCTCCAAATTCAATAGATGAATCCTTTAAGTAATTTCTATCATTCCCAATGCCTCAATGGTGCCTAATATAGTTGCATAGTTGCATAGTTGCATAGTTGCATAGTTGCATAGTTGTCAGCTGGAAATCTGGTTACCGCTTTTCAACACAGCAACGGCAGAGCCTTTAGATTCACTAATAACAAAATTAAGCTTTCCTCGCCATCGTCGATATCAATACTTTTTTCAACATAATGATTCCGTCTAGTATTCATATATCCCACAATGAAAATGTGAAACACATCCAGAAATAACGTGAAAAACTCATAAAACCAAGGCAGTTATTAATAAAACGCTCTACTTCGAAAAATGTTTCTGACCTCATGAAATTCATTAACTCTATTGCTTTTAAGTAAGTCATTTTTAGCTGATATACCATTAAGAAGAGGACGATTTATCAGCCTTTTGAAAAATCATCATTAAGAATAATTTTATCTATGGTCATTAGTGACGCCAATTTCCAAATGGTCTCCAAATTTCAACTCTTATCGCTACGTCTTAATCGGTCTCCCGTATTAACCATTAACAAAACTGTCAAAAACCATTCATCAAACCTTCATACGAAACAGATAGAATTTCGTTCGACAGAAAAATATACAGAAAAGGTTTCGAATGATAAGCGGCATATCTAAAAGACAGAATGACATTCTTGATTTACTAAAAAATCATGGAGGCAAAGTTTCCAGTGCTGTGCTTACTGAACACTTTGATGTGTCTGTCCAGACCATTCGTAAAGAATTAAATATTCTCAGCGAATTGGCTTTGGTAAAACGTGTTCATGGCGGTATCTGTCTACCCGTCCAAAGCCATAATTTATCTTTCTCAAATCGACAAATCATTCATCTTGAAGAAAAGAAAGAAATAGCAAGAAACCTAGTTCGTTACTTGCCAGAAGGTTGCAGCATTTTTTTAGGTATAGGCACTACACCTGAACAAATTGCTCGTCATCTCATCCATCATCCAGGGCTCACGGTCATAACCAACAACTTAAATGCAGCCATAGCCTTATGTGAAAACCCAAATATCCAGACCCATATGGTCGCAGGTCGTATAAGAACAACGGATCAAGACGTTGTAGGTGAAGACGCCACTCACTATTTCAGAAAGTTTCAGGTCAATTATGGAATATGTGGTGTTGGAGGCATTTCAAGTGCAGGGGACTTGCTCGACTTTTCTACTGAGGAATCCCATCTTTCGCAAGCCATTCTGGAAAACTGCGAACAACGCATTTTAGTGGCAGACCATCAGAAGTTCCAGCGCAGCGCTCCGGTCAAGAGTGGCCACTTAAGAAACATAGATATGTTTTTTACCAACCAGATCTCCACTGAATTAGACCTGCTTTGTCAGCAACTAGATGTAAAAGTCGAAGCGAGCAGCGATCAACCTTTGAGGCAATTATGAGTTTTTTAAGTATTTCTAATTTGAGCAAAGATTATTCTCACCATTGCGTAGTGAACGATATCAGCTTCTCGATTGAGCAAGGGGAATTCATTTCTTTATTAGGGCCAAGTGGTTGCGGAAAATCCACCACGCTCAATATGATTGCTGGTCTTGAGACACCAACTCGAGGTCGGATTCATCTTGGAAGCAATGATATCACGCACCTTCCACCAGGAAAGCGTGAGCTGTCTATGGTGTTTCAGTCTTATGCCCTATTCCCCCATTTGTCTGTCAAAGAAAATATTCTATTTGGCTTAAAGGCGCGCCGAGTCGACAAGCAAGAGCAGATTAAAAGATTACAACACGCAATCGAATTGGTCAGTTTAGAAGAGCATATCAACAAAAAACCTAGCCAATTATCAGGTGGTCAATGTCAACGTGTTGCGTTAGCTAGAAGCATTGCTTCTCAAGCACCTCTTTGTCTTATGGATGAGCCACTTTCAAATCTTGACACCAAACTACGCAATGAAATGCGCAATGAATTACGCCAATTACAAAAGTCTTTGGGTTTGACTGTTGTGTATGTCACCCATGATCAAATTGAAGCGATGAGCATGGCGGACAAAATCATCTTACTCAACCAAGGAAAAGTAGAGCAACAAGGTTCACCAGAAAGTTTTTATCAAACACCTGAATCAACCTTTGTTGCCAGCTTTATCGGTCATCCACCAATGAATCTTATTCCCAGCCATGAGTACATTATTGGTGTAAGGCCTGAACACATTGAAGTACAGAATGTAGGGCACAAAACCAAGATCAACAGCTGTGATTACCAAGGCGCTGCCACCGTTATTAATGTGGACATTATAGACGGTCCTTTTCACGGAGCAAAAGACATTCAACTGTCCCTAATGGGTAAACATCAACTTACGGAAGGAAGTGACTTAACCATCAACTGGTCTGAACAAGAACAACATCTGTTTTCCAAATCCACTGGCAAGAGAATTACCAATCCATAGCATCTAAAAATTAACCTGAAAGGAGCTACTGCAATGCGTATAAACATGAAAAAACTTCTTACATTAGGAGCAATAGGGCTTAGCTTTTCGGCTCTAGTACAAGCTAAAACAGAGTTAACCATGTACTACCCTGTATCCGTTGGCGGCGCGCTAACTAAAGTCGTTGATTCTATTGTTGAAGATTTTGAACAAGAGAACCCTGATATTGATGTGAAAGCCATTTACGCAGGTAACTATAATGACGCCCGAGTAAAAGCTTTGGCAGCATTAAACAGTGGCCAACCGGCTCAATTATCCGTGATGTTTTCAATCGACGTCCATGAACTGATGGACCTAGGCGCGATTACTCCTTTTGACGATGTTATCTCAACACCTGATGAACGCCAGTGGCTACAAAGCTTCCACCCAGCATTAATGGAAAATGGCATTGTAGATGGCAAAACCTATGGCATTCCTTTCCAGCGTTCCACGATTGTAATGTACTACAACAAAGATATGTTCCGTGCAGCGGGTCTTGATCCAGAAAAAGCCCCTAGCAACTGGCAAGAATTAGTTGAAATGGGTAAAAAATTGACCAAGAAAGACAGTAATGGAAATGTTACGCAATGGGGAGCTATGATCCCATCTACTGGCTATCCATATTGGATGTTTGGCGCATTGACTAAAGAAAAAGGTCATAAGCTAATGAACCAAGCTGGCAATAAAACCTATTTCGATGACCCTAAAGCCATTGCAGCACTAGAGTTCTGGAAAGACTTAGGCGACAAGTATCAAATCATGCCGAAAGGAATGATTGAATGGGGCACTTTACGTCAGAACTTTTTAGAAGAAAAAACCGCCATCATGTGGCATTCAACCGGTAATTTAACGGCAGTAAAAAATGCAGCAAACTTTGACTTTGGCGTTGCTATGTTACCTGCTGATGTAGAGCGTGGTTCACCAACGGGCGGTGGTAATTTCTACTTGTTCAAAAATGCCACAACAGAAGAAAAGCAAGCTGCTCTTAAACTGGTTAAATTTATGACCTCACCACAGCAAGCGGCTAAATGGAGTATAGAAACTGGCTACATGGGTGTTAGTCCTGAGGCTTATAAAACCAAGGAACTCGCCAACTATGTTGAGTCCTTCCCACCAGCAGCTGTTGCTCGAGATCAATTGAAATATGCAACGGCCGAGCTATCTACACACCAATCTGGTCGTGTAAGAAAGCTATTAGATGATGCGATTCAATCTGTGCTAAATGGTCAGCAAGGCGCGAAACAAGCGTTAACAGCTGCCCAAAAACAAGCCGATCAGATCTTGTCACGCTACCGTTAAATTTCATGATTAATAAAGGGGCTAGCAATAGCCCCTCATTGAGATTATTTATGTTTAAAACCTATAAAGCCCAAGCTTGGCTTCTCTTAGCGCCAGCACTCATTCTTTTAGTTGCCTTTACCTATCTACCCATAGGAAACACCATTTGGCGCAGCATGTTTGGCTTTGGTGTACAAATGGGGAATCAAGCCAGCAGCGAAAACTATGCCCGCTTGCTTGATGATCCTGTTTTTTGGCAAGTACTTAAGAACAGCGCTTTGTATGCTTTGATTACAGTACCAGCATCCATCTTCTTCGCCTTAATGATGGCACTTTGGGTCAATGGCAAAATCGCTGGAACAGGCTTTATGCGCCTTTCTTTTTTCACTCCCACTATGTTGCCTATGATTTCAGTCGCTAATATTTGGTTGCTATTTTATAGCCCGGAAATCGGTTTATTTAATGCTATTTTGAGCTGGTTTGGTCTTTCTGGTGTCAACTGGCTAGGCAACCCCGATACGGCGCTATATAGCTTAATGACCATGACAATCTGGAAGGAGGCGGGCTTTTTTATGATTTTCTATCTTGCGGCCCTACAAACCATTTCACCCGACTTATATAAGGCTGCAAAAACAGAAAATGCTTCCAGTCTATATATTTTTAGACGTATTACTTTTCCTTTGCTAATGCCGACCACTTTATTTGTGTTTGTTAACGCCTTGCTGAACTCATTTAAGCTCATTGACCATTTGTTCATTCTCACCAAAGGTGGTCCGAACAATGCGACAAATCTTTTACTGTATTACATTTACGAAAACTCATTTTCTTTCTTCGATACAGCTTATGCATCGGCATTAACAGTGATTTTACTTCTCATATTAATTGTTATGGCACTCGTACAATTTGGCGTGATAGAACGTCGCATCCATTACTAACTGGCAGGCTATAGAGATTGATAATGAATAAAATACTGACTTTTTTATCTTCTAGTATCGCTTGGATATTGGCATTACTTTGGATTTTTCCTTTGCTTTATGCTTTTTGGGCTGCTTTCCATAGTGCTGAATATACAACTCATTTTTCCCTATTTGCCCCATTGGAGTTGAGTAACTTTGAGAAAGCGTGGTCTCAAGCCCCTTTTGTACGCTACATGTTTAACACGTTTGTTATCAGTATTTTGACATTGGCAGGTCAGTTAATCGTATGTACCTTGGCCGCTTATGCATTAGCTCGCATTAAATTTCGCGGTCGAGCATTTGTTTTCAGCTTAATTATTATGCAATTGATGGTGACACCAGAAATACTCATTGTGGAGAACTATCAAACTCTAGCTCAACTCCATGTCATTGATACATATTTAGCCGTGGCTATTCCGTACATTGCCAGCGCTTTTGGTATTTTCTTATTACGCCAAAGCTTTAAAACAGTGCCTATTGATTTAGAAAACGCCGCAAAATTAGAAGGTTGTAACCTTTTACAAATTATTTGGAAAGTCTATGTGCCGCTTGCCAAGCCAACTTACGTGGCTTACGCGTTGGTCTCCATCAGCACACATTGGAACAATTTTTTATGGCCATTAATCGTCACCAATACAGAAAATAGTCGTCCGCTCACTGTTGGTTTGTCTATTTTTGGAGCTCCTGAGTCCGGTGTTGATTGGGCCATTATTTGTGCAGGTACATTGATTTCCATTGCGCCGCTCTTACTAATTTTCATTATTTTCCAACGTCAATTCATTCAGTCATTTATGCATGCAGGAATCAAATAATGCGTTTCTTAAGCTGGAATATACAATCAGCTAAAGGTTGTGATCATATCTTTGATATCACTAGAATCATCAAGGACATTCAAGCCTTTGGAGACTTAGATGTAATCTGTTTACAAGAGGTTTCTCGGCATATGTTGCCGTATAATAATGATGATCAAAAATGTCTGATTGAAGAAAGTTTTCCTAATTACCACAGTGCTTGGGCGCCAGGGTTTAGTCGCCCATTGGAGAATGGCAAAAGCCAGGAGTTTGGAAATTTAACCTTAGTTAAACATGGCAAACTCTTAGACCAGCGTATTCATCAGCTACCAACCCCTTGTGTGTCTCCGTCGATCCAAATACCTAGAACGATGGTAGAAACAGTGATTCACTACAAGGACACAAATATTACTTTAATGAATACACATCTTGCCTATCACTCTGAATTAGAATCCGAACAGCAAATTGAGTGCGTAACTCAACTGCGAGAGCAAATACGAAGCCACACAGATTCATCAATGACGCCTTCAATTTCAACCGATAATGACGCCTATAACACCGCTCAAAAAGGCCAACACATTTTATTATGTGGAGACCTTAATATTGCTTTAAACAGTGCCAAGTACATAAAAATGACCCAGGACATGGCTTGGCTAGACAGTGCTGAGATCGCATTAAACAACGCAAGCAGTTCTATTCGGCAGCCAACTTGTGGTCTATTTGATACGGATCTTTGGCCTGAAGGCCCTCATGTCCGAGACTACTTTCTTTGCTCTGCAAGCTTACATGACAAAATCAAAAATTTTGAAGTAAATACCTCAACTATGGCTTCAGATCACCAGCCTATTTACTTAACTCTAGAAGATTAAAATACTAATGAATAACCCGATAAACTTACCCAAAAATCTTACTAATAAAATCAAAGTATTATTTACCGATGTAGATGACACACTGACATTTAATGGTGAAATTCCACTCCAAACGATTCAATCTTTACATAAATTAAAAGAAGCCAACATAGTTGTGGTGCCCGTTACTGGAGCCAGCGCAGGATGGTGTGATTGCTTATTAAAAACCTTACCAATCAAATACATCATAGGTGAAAATGGCGCTTTCTTTATGGAGCAAGGAGATCGTGGTCATTCTTTGCTTACTTATTTAAAAGAACCTCACCAAGTACAAGAAGATCTTGAAAAGTTAAAGCTGCTTATCAAGGAATTAAATACGCTCTATCCAGATATCAGCTTTACCCAAGATCAAAGTTATCGTATTACCGATGTGGCACTGGATATAGGTCAAGCAGTTAAAGTGGACTTTTCACATGCAAAATCAGCAACCCAATGGTTAAAAGAGAAAGGCGTGAACGCTAAGTTAAGCTCAATTCACATTAATACCTGGATTGGGGATTACAACAAAGCAACTGGCGCTCTAGCGTGGCTTACATCACATAATATCTCACTTGAAGAAACAGCCTTCATCGGCGATTCAACCAACGATGAGGCTATGTTTCAAGCTATTCCTTTATCGATTGGTGTTGCAAATATAGCCAAATTCCTTCCGATATTGGCCCATAAACCCAACTATATTACTCAAAGTGCTGGCGGCTTAGGATTTGTAGAATTGGTTGATGCACTTATTTCATAAAAAATTGTTTTAAGAATCGACCCTATAATACGAATAACATAGGTGTAAGCTGTATAAAAGCCACTAAACAAGATTTATGTATCTCTTTCAGTGGTCAAAAAATAATAGAAACTGGATCCATACCACTATTTACAGAAACTTCACTAAGGATTTTAGAGTTTTGGAGAGTCCAGTAAACTCCAGTAAGTTCGCTGAACATTTCCACAATGTACTACTCGTCATTGCGACCTATCTTGATGACTGGACTTCCCAGAGTTTGCTAGACAGTAGAGCCACTTGCAAAAGTCCCCAAACGAGCACTTTTCTTAGTCTGAGAACTTGCAAGAAAATGGTGGTGGGTGGCCATTTCTGGCATGATAATAATCACCAAACCATTATCGCACCCACCTCATGCATACTACCTCAACATCCTACTTGTCTCAACGCTGGACGCAAATTCAAACCCATTTATTTCCATCTCTGTGTGCCGAGTTCAATAGCACTTCACCCAAGTTGGAGAAGTTAATTCATATCCTTGAATGGATTCAGCTAGACCAGCATTTGCCCTACACAGGACAGGCCAATGGACGGCCAACAAAAGATCGTCTTGCCATCGCTTGCGCCTTTGTCGCCAAAGCACTGCTGAATCTAGGCACAACGCGGGCCTTAATTGATCGGCTTAGCGTTGACCGAATGCTTCAACGCATATGCGGCTTTGAGGCTTATAAACCGCTACCGTCGGAAGCCACATTCTCCCGTGCGTTTAAAGCGTTCGCAGAATCTAATCTAGCCGAACACGCTCATGCGTCCCTAATCAAAGGCCACCTTGGTGAGCACATCATCGGCCACCTCAGTCGTGACGCTACGGCGATTCACGCTAGAGAAAAACCCGTAGCCAAACCCAAGCCAACCGGTGACGGAAAAATAGAGGCCTCACCCAAACGTTCCGTTGCCGCGCAGCGGTCACTTAGCCAAGCAGTCGTGTTAGCTCAGATTCCCACAGAGTGTACTCGTGGCACCAAGTGCAATGCTCAAGGTTATAAGGTGAGCTGGAACGGCTATAAGCTGCACATCGAGACGGCCGACTGCGGCGTGCCTGTTAGCGCCATACTCTCTTCGGCATCCATGCACGACAGCCTAGCAGCAATTCCTTTATCGAGAATCAGCGCCAATCGCGTGGATAACCTATACGATTTGATGGATGCGGCCTATTGTAGTTTCGATTTACACGAACACTGCAGGGAACTGGGACATGTTCCCATCATTGACCACAATCCACGACAAGGCATTAAAGAAGGTATGGATCCCAATGATGCCATCCGCTACCGAGCACGCAGTGGCGTTGAGCGTACCAATGGCCGACTTAAAGATGAGTTCGGTGGACGCAACGTAATGGTACAAGGGGCTAGAAAAGTGTTCAGCCACCTTATGTTTGGCTTACTGGTATTAAGTGCAGATCAACTGATTCGGCTAATTCAGTTCGAATAGTCGTATTTGGCTACTGTGAAATAGTCAGCTCCTACTCACAGGCGGTCAAAGCACGCGCGTAATTCGTGAAAATAGCAGTTTGGCGCCTTTATGTAAGGTAATGTGTTATTTTTGTTTGAAGTGTTGTTGGTTTGGTATTTAACTGGCAGTTGATGAGCTGATTTGGGAATGTTTTTGCAAGTGGCTCTCGCCATGCTGTTTGCTCTTGCAAACGTGTTTCGAGTTGACCAGATGACCAGAGCCTCAAGGGGTTAATCCGTTTAAAAACCACTAAACAAGGTTCAATTATCTTGTTTAGTGGTAGAAAAGTGATAAACCAGCCACATTACTGACTGCCATTGGGCTTTTCAGAATGTTAAGGCGCGCAGCTCGACTTGATCGCATGTTCCCTAAAGTTACACGGTTTACACCATGGCTCGCCATTCTGTATTCTAACTTATTGATTACAATTAAAAACTGAATGACAATCTGAAAATTAAAAAACCATGTTCATAGCTAGGAATCCGATACCTCCAGCCAACAGCAAGATACCTAAAATAACTATGGTTCGTAGCCCACTTATCGATCTTTTCTGAGACTCCGCCGCAACCTCTAACTTGCTGTTCAATTCCGCAAATTGTTTAGCAATGTTGTTATCAATTGATGCGCGACCTTGTTCAAACTGCTCAGGTGTTACGAACTTCAAGGCTGACACCTCACGCCTTAGTTTCAACTGATCATCTTTGATCTGGACTAGAAGATCATTCAGTGACGTCAAGCGACCTTCAAACTCTTCAAATTTATTCGAGTTCTTTGTAACCAATTTACCCTGTTCAGTAGCTAGATTTGCGAACGTCGATTTCGTTGCCTCTATCTCAATTCTTGCATCGTTAACGGCACTCAACAGGCCATTAAAATCTGCCACTTGCGCCGATTGCTCTTCGAGGGAATCGATTACTCGGTGTAGTTTCTGTATGTCATTCACCAATTAATCCTCTTGTATTGGCTGGTAAGTTTTTCTAGTCTATTTGCTAGTGGAGCTAACAAAGTGTGATAGGAGAACGGATCCCCTAGCTCTTCATTTACCTCGCCAAGAACATCCAAATCTTCAAATTTCTCATGGACCAAGCGAGCAAAGCGGCTTCGCGCATTTTCAGAGAACATTGGCTTTAGCTGCATAGTTTTTCGGACCAGCTCTAGTGCTTCATCCCTATTATCACTAATCAACCGATCAAACGACGCTGCCATTCTTCGCTCGCCATCTGCATCATCAAACTCATCGGAAGCTAGTCGCAGCACACCACTCAAGTAGTTCAAGAATGCATTATCTTTGTATGACTCTAGGAATCGAGAAAGCTGACCTCGTAGGATCGTCATCTTCTCGCTGCCTACTAGATGCTCCGTGCCCTCTTCTTCATCAGTTTCAAAAAAAACTGATGGCCATATCTTCGCCGACGCAGAATTCTCAGCCATATTGAGCAGAAGTTGGCTCGACTTGTCGTGTCTGAAATAACCCTCTAACTTCTCCTTAAATTCTTTGTGATTCATCCTGCCTTCAGCGAGTAAACTACATTGTTCATAAACATTCTTCTGTGACTGGCGACGGTTGTAGACAAAATGGTCATAGGACCAAAGTAAAAGAACAAGAAAGATAAATTGCGATTTATCGATAGATCCTTTTCTCTGCTTGTCGCAGAGAATTTTGTAGTACTGGTTATCACTACTGAACACATCCGCGAGCTTGAAATCAGGATCATACTTTCTAATGGTATGCTCAATTTTCTTTTCCAGACCTTCTTCCGATAAGCACTGGAACTCGATATAGAGAGTGCCATTAAAAAAGTCTTCGATTACCCAGTCAGAGACAATACCTAATTGGGAAAGACGGTAGATAGCCTTTTCCAATTTAAACTTTACCGTACGAAACTGCCTGGCAGTAATGGTCACCGTGTTGTGTTCCTGATTGTACTTAAAGAATTCGTACACGTTTGCCATCAACTTGAACTCATCATTGATTGTATCCAAGCCGTTTGTCATCAGGAATAGATTTGTGTTCAGGTCGCTATCGCGACTCAATGACTTCACGTACTCCTTCAGATCTTTGACGTTCGTGCTAGCGTCCCAAATCTTGTCGAGAATAGCTGAATTGGGCTCTTTTGTGAGAAGCACATAGCAATCTGCGGGTAATTCCTTGAATAGTTTTTTATCTCGCCCTGCCCTGCCTGCTTCCTGATACAAGGCCTCCATCGACCCAGGTATTCCGAAGTGAACCGTATAGGCAATATTCCCCTTATTCACGCCCATTCCGAATGCCTTAGTAGCAGTAAGTAGGCGGTATTTATTTTCTTTAAAATCGTCTTGAACTTGGCGCTTATATCTATCGAAAGCCTCTCCCTGCAATCCACCCATTTTCGGAGCCGATCCCGAAAAATATCTAACATCCATCTTCAAGAGTGTTGAAATTCGGCCCGCTAAGCTATGACACCCCTTAGATCCGTTGACGGTGGCAGTGAATATGATCCCCGCCTTATTGCCGTATTCCTCTTCGTAATTCCATTTGCCCTCCATTTCAGAAACAAGCTCGACGACTGCATCAACTTTACGGCCTTTATCTTCGATAACGTGAAATGAGAGTTCCTCGCGAGTGAAGTTCATGGGGGTACGGACAAAATCATCGGGGATATCAAACTCTGTTTGAATATCCTTTAGGACGTTAACTGATGCGGTTGCAGTTAGGCCTATATAACTTGCACTGGGAGCAAACCGTTCGATTGTATTTGCCAGGTTCAGGTAAGAAGTCCTGAAATCATGCCCCCACTCAGACAAACAGTGAGCTTCATCGATCACCGCATAAGCAAAAGAGAGATCTAGTCCGATAGCCGACATCTCTTTTCTAAACGCATGGGTTTGGAATCGCTCAGGCGATATGAAAACGAAGAAGTACTTACCACGTCCGAAATCTCTCTGAACTTTGGCCTTCTCTCCTGCCTTTAAATCACTGGTAATAAAATTGCTTCGAGTGAAGCCGATGCTATCCAAATCGGCTTTCTGGTCATACATCAAACTCTTTATCGGACACACAACAAAGCTAACGGCTGGTTGCAGGACCGCAGACAGCTGGTAACAAATCGACTTACCCGAACCTGTAGGCAGCAATCCTATTGTGCCGTTTCTCGAAAGTGCAGATCCTATGATACCAACCTGCCCTTCCCTGAAATCTACATCCTCTAAGTATGGTAGAAACAGGTTGCTGAGGAAGTATCTCAGAGACTCTCGCTGCTCGCTGCCTGGGCTAAGATCTAGCTTGTAGGCAATGGGATCACTGCATGAAAGCTCGAAAAAGTCATAGTCAATCAATTGACTGGTTTCTATTGAAACAGCATCAGAATCTTCGAAGTATCGATAGAAATCGAAGTAATCCGTACGTGAATATATGACGTCTTGGTTCACTTGAAAGGAATCGTCATAACGCTCCAGTAAGCTGAAGTCGATGAATAAATTTTCACCAGACCGTTCGATCGGGAGCTCATCTGATTCGATCAGCGCAACTTCAATTCGCCTTTCTTCAATACCGATGAGACGAAAGAGATTCGATAACAAATCGTTCAGGTCGTCTAGTGCCGCTTCAGCAAAATCAGTTCCATCACGATTGACTATGAATAGTTTTTTCAACTCTCCCAATCTGATCTGGCCGCGCTCAAGAAGCTCCAATAACAGTATCTGGAAACGCAACGCCGAGGTCAGCCTTAATCGCGAGTCGGTAGAATCGACTCCATTTTCATAAGCCTCTTGGTAATTCAATAAAGAAATACCATTAGGAGGCATTAGAACACCGTCACGCTCTAGGTTACTAACGATCTGAATGTGAGAAATAATTGAATTTATCTTACTGATAAATGACTGGTTCTCAGATGCCAGTTCTTGAGCAGAGAACCGAACAGTCTTCAGTCCCAGAGTTTCAGTAAACGCATCCCTCATTCCATCTAGCAGCTGAGAATTTTGGTGCTGCTGACCGTCTATCTCAATAATTAAACCAACTTGAGGAATGTAAAAATCTACCTGTCGGTTCTGGAATTGTTCAACGTAGACCTGAGTAATATCGTATATCTGGACTTCAGGGAGCATTAGTTGTTTTAAAAAAATGTACTTACCGAAATACTTCGGAATCAGCTCATCAAAAAACCTTTTCGCTGGGTAGTTTCCAGACTGTTTGTTGCCTCGAATCAATCTATTCCAAAAAACTGGCTTATCTGACACAAGAGCCTGAGCTGGTGTATTAAAAGTGCTCTGATCCAGTTCAATGCCAAGTGCCTTCCTCAGTTTCCGCGAGGCTATTGTTGGTTTCCCTCTCTGAAGCATGTTCTTAAGAACTTGAATTGCTCCAAATAGCTGACCAGACGCTGCTTCAGACGAGATCGAATACTGGAGAAGATTGTGGAAAATGAAGTTATGGTTGGTTCTCGCGTAGTTAGCAGAAAACTTCTTGCTTGCAAGCCTGCTACTAGACTTCGGCCTGACATATCCAGATAGTTCACTTTCATCCGCCAGCGAATCGATGATTGGGTTGTACAAGTCTGAAAACAGTTGGTTGTTGTGCTGTTGTTCTTGGCTGTCAGTGCCTAGCTCCAATCTATAGAGAGTTTTGACCAACGTAAAAATGTAAATACTTGAATTCGGAAAAGCTTGAGATAGACAGCGTGTTATCTCATCAGTTGTAGCCCCCGAAGTTAATACGTCGTCAACGATCAGAAATGTCGGATTTGAATTCGCTTCTATTGAATCAACATCGGCTTTATAGACCCCTCTGATCTGTTGTAGTCTTTGTACTGCACTGCAATTAGTCGATTTATCTAATACGTGATCTTTCTCTAATATCTTAGGTTGGTAAGAAGCCCCTAAAGCAACAGCCAGCGATTTGCCCAAGGTATCTAGTGCTTTTTCGCCATCTTCAGCCCTAAGCTCAGCGTGACCTAACGCTCGAACAACAATATCTATGGCTGGGAATGAAGGAGCTAGCTCAACAGTCTTGTTAACCCAGTGGCGTACAGAAGGATTCTTGTTATCTTTGAAAGACCAAACTTCCTGTTTGACACCATCTAAATAGAATCCCAGATGAAGTTTATTTCCAGATTGTATTAACTCAGAACGTCCCGATGTTGCGGAACTCGGTATCGAGTTTTTTCCAATAAGCTCGGAGAGATTACTTACCCCCTTGTGTGACGAATCGATCTCAGAGGCAGAACCCCAATCTACTGAGAAAAACTCAACTCCTGCATTGGAAGCAGCGTCTCGATCTAGGTTGCTATCTCCTAAATAAATTGACTCGTCGGCGCTAACACCGAAGTACTCGAGAATACGAGTAACGCCCTCAGGGCTCGGCTTTTGCTGCGTTACATCATGGTAGGCCACCACATAGTCAACAGAGATTCTGAAGTGTTTGAGTAGCCTCTGAACGTAATTCGAAGGCGCATTCGAGAAGATAGCAACCTTGATTCCAACTGACCGAGCCGTTGTAACAAGGCCGACAACGTCCTGATAAACAGCACATCCATTAAAGAACCCGGGTATGTCTCTCCATCGGCCAGCTGACCGAAGAAGTTCTAGGCTTGATGTATCAATAAGCGTGTCATCAAGATCGAGGACGATGACCTTTATCACAGCAGGCCACCGTTTGATTTCAACGATCCAAAAGAACTCGCTATGTCTACTAATTGAAGGCGAATATTTTCATAAGACTCGCTCGTGTAGGGTATCGCCTTCCCTTCGTTAACTAGATGTTGAGTTCCTGAAATTGCCTTGATAGTAAGATCTGGATACTTAGCTTTATGTGCGTCAGGAACGAAGACAGGACGCATCATAGAGATAGCAGATTTGACTGCGTGCATCGTCCCACCATCTATCGAAGTTTCAATAGCAAAAACGGCAGTAGATAAACCTGCTTGTATTCTGTCTCGCTTAGCAAAGAACGCAGGTATTGCTTTGGTCCCTGGTGCATTCTCTGCAACTAGAAGTCCGCCCCTATCCAAAATTTCCTTAGCGAGATCCCGATTACTTGCTGGAGAAATCGACTCAACATCGACAAGAACTGAAATCGTTGGTATTTTGGCGTCTAATGCAGCGCGATGAGCAATTGTATCGATACCAAGTGCAAGTCCACTGACTATCGTGAAGCCATAAGTCGCAAATTTTTGAATAGTTTTAATCGTTATGGTTTCACCCTTGGGGGTGTTTTCACGAGTTCCTACAACAGCTAATGAAAGCTTATTCTCTAAGAGATTTAGATTGCCTTTGCAGTAAAGAAAGGGAGGAGGTTTTGGGAGGTCGTATAACGAAATTGGATAGGTTTTCGAACCGAAGATAACAATCTCTACTCCTTTATTTTTGAACGAATCAATCTCAGCTTGAACTTCTCCCCTAAGAGACTGGAAGTTCGCAGCGTCGAAGAAACTTTCGAGAGTTGCTCGAGATTTACCATTTGAGATTTTAAGATTGGAGGAGTGGTCTACCAGTTCTTCGAGTGTTGCCACTCCGCTATACGCTGAAAACTTTAAGATAGACAGGACAGTTTCATCACCAACGCTCATTAACTTCTTGAGAACAAGAGCATCTACAATATTCAAATATCCCCCAAAACACGACAAATTCTAATCCATTAATCTTACACACTAATTGTATTCGACCGAGAACACAACATAAACCAATCTCTATAAGGGAACATGCGAATAAGTCCCTCTCATGAGATAATTCATTTTTAAATTTCGTGCTTAACCATGTCACATCAACTCACCTTTGCCGACAGCGAATTCAACAACAAGCGCAGTAAAACACGCAAAGAAATTTTCCTTTCTCGAATGGATGAGTTGATGCCTTGGGATCAGCTTGAAGCTGTAATTGAACTCTTTTACCCCAAAGCAGGGAAAGGAAGAAGACCTTATGCGATGTCGACGATGTTTCGCATTCACTGCATGCTACATTAGGCACTTATTGGAAAAGCATAAGCTCTCTCGTCAGTTGTTCAAAGAGGTGAATCAATGGTTATCCAGTGCGGAGATTTATTTAAAAGAAGGGACGATCGTGGATGCCACCATTATTGAAGCCGCCAGTTCTACGAAGAATAAGACAAAAGCACGCGACCCCGAGATGCACCAGACACAAAAAGGTAAGCAGTGGTTCTTTGGGTTAAAAGCTCATATTGGCGTAGACGCTAGAACTGGCCTGACGCACAGCTTAAGTACAACGGCCGCCAACGTACACGACATCACTGAGACAGAAAATCTGCTTCATGGTGAGGAAAGCTTTATCTCGGCAGATTCAGGTTATAGAGATGCACAAAAACGAGAAGAGCTTAAAGACATCAAAGCCGATTGGTTGATTGCCGAGATGCCAAGCAAGGTACGCCTTCTCAAGAAACACCCGAGAATAAATAAGTAACCCATCCGAACGGAATACATCAAAGCCAGTATTCGAGCAAAAGTAGAACACCCATTTCGGATCATAAAGCGTCAGTTTGGTTTGAGAAAAGTGGTCTAACGAGGCCTGGCAAAAAATGACAACAAACTGGCGATGCTGTTTGCCTTAGCCAATGTATTTAGGATCGATCAGATGATACTAGCCGCAAGGGGTTAGTCTGTTAAAAAGCACCTAAACAAGGCTGAATGAGCTTATTTAGGCGCTAAAAGTGCTAAAATGGATGGTGTTTTGTACTTTTTTAGCGAATTAGACATTCTGATCACTGTGCGATTTCTTAATCGCAGTTTCCTTAACGTTTCTTTCCATTGAACATAAGTCTGAATAGGCGACCTATGCCGTTGGTGAAGTGGAACGACCGTATGGAAGAGCGACAAGGCAACCAGCAAAATCCTTGGTATGACTAGATTTAAAAAGTGGTTGTCCTGTTAAGCTATTGATGACTTTACTACGATCCCAATTATTTTTAGCATTTTGATACAAAACGCTCTTCTGCTATGTAATGATTAATCACGCTCAAGGAATGGACAAATCCAACGTCAAGGAGACAATATGGAACACTTACAGCAACTTCTCACCGATCTAGAATGCATTTCTCTTGCTAATATTTCAGCACTTTCACAAGAACATCAGCACATCGTTGCAGAACGATTAGAGCAACTCGAGGAAGCCTTGAAAGCCGCATTCGATAACTCAAACGCCTACTAACAAATCCTTTCAATTTTCTAAGCAAGAAAAATTCAACACTGCCTTACACTCTGACCAAATAATCAATTTTGGGGTTGGGTATGTATCGCGGTGTTTTTTTATTGCTTATGTTTTTTTCGGCTTGTGTGTCGGCAGACTATTACGACGGAACGGAAGGGTTAACGGGCAAAGCGTTAAAGACGAAGCTTCACAGTATTATCGACGGGCAGAAGCCGCTTAAGTACACACAAAGTGGAAACACAGATTGGTACGACGGCAAGAAGATAGACGTGTGGGAAGCCTTGGTTTATACCGATTCCGCTTGCCCAGACGAAAAACCGACCTGCGGTCTTATTCAATTGCTCTATCTCGACGAAGCCAGAAGCATTGACCAGGCAAACCGTGGTAAATCCAATCACGACTCTTGGGACCGCGAACACGTATGGCCAAAGTCACGAGGATT
>CAXBGJ010000052.1:0-17516 GCA_963975045.1 uncultured Marinomonas sp.
ACTTGCTGCTCCAGTGGCGCGATAAACAACAAAGGAGAAATTGCGATCGGCTTAAACGCCACACCACGCGGTAAATTGGCAGGTCGAGCGGCAATAGTAATGTCTTCTTTACCGTCCAAAATATGCCCTATGGCGTGCTCTGGATCGCCAGTACGCAGTTTGATCTCAATACCTGGATACGCAATACGAAAACGCCGCAACAGCTCATACAAAAAACTGTAGCTGGCCGTCACCGAGCCATACAAGCTAATCTCGCCGCTAAGCTGGTCCGTATTATCGGTCAATTCATGACGGATCAAGTTCCATTGACGACTGGTATCGCGCGCGTACTTAAGGAACTTTTGCCCTTCTTGCGTTAGCACCACCGTACGATTGTCGCGGTTAAACAGCGCGACACCCAGTTCATCTTCTAAATGACGAATGTTGCGCGATAACGCAGAAATACTAATGTGACACTCGTCACTGGCACGCCCAAAATGCAGCGCATCAGCCAAAGCGAGAAATTGTTTGAGGATTCTTATATTCATACTCACCATCATAATGGATGTTTGCATAAAATGGGACGTTATATTGCAAATATATCAATTTACGAAAGACTGGCTTTTCTATAAAGTAGCAACACTCACATTTGATCGGCCGCTTTATAGTGTTTGATCAGCTGTCACCCTTTTTAAATATCGACGTGCTTTAATCGTCGAGACATTAATCATAAAAATCTAGGATGTGTTTATCATGGCTAATTACTTCAATACTTTGCCGCTACGTGAGCAACTTGCTCAACTAGCGAAATGTCGTTTCATGGACAGCTCTGAATTTTCCGATGGCGTAGAAGCGCTTAAAGGCAAAAAAATTGTTGTTATCGGCTGTGGTGCTCAAGGTCTTAACCAAGGCTTGAACCTACGTGATTCTGGTCTAGACGTTTCTTACACTTTGCGTGCTGCTGCGATTGCTGAAAAACGCCAGTCTTGGAAAAACGCGACTGAAAATGGTTTCGTTGTTGGTACTTACCAAGAGCTTATCCCAACGGCTGACGTTGTATTGAACCTAACGCCTGATAAGCAGCACACACCGGTTGTGACTGAAATCATGCCGCTTATGAAGAAAGACGCTTGCTTATCTTACTCTCACGGTTTCAACATCGTAGAAGAAGGCATGAAAATCCGCGAAGACTTAACCGTTATCATGGTTGCGCCTAAGTGCCCAGGTTCTGAAGTTCGTGCTGAATACGTTCGTGGTTTTGGTGTTCCAACGCTTATCGCTGTTCATGAAGACAACGATCCTAAAGGTGAAGGCCTTGCACTAGCAAAAGCTTACGCGGTAGGTACTGGCGGTCATAAAGCAGGCGTTCTAATGTCTTCTTTCATCGCAGAAGTAAAATCTGACCTGATGGGCGAGCAAACTATCCTTTGTGGTATGTTGCAAACTGGCTCTATCCTTTGTTTCGACAAAATGGTTGAAGAAGGCATCGACGCAGGTTACGCGTCTCGTCTAATCCAATTCGGTTGGGAAACGGTAACAGAAGCATTGAAATACGGCGGCGTGACCAACATGCTAGATCGTCTTTCTAACCCAGCTAAGATCAAAGCATTCGATCTTTCTGAAGAACTTAAATTGATCATGCGTCCTTTGTACAACAAGCACCAAGACGACATCATCAGCGGCCACTTCTCTCAAACTATGATGGAAGACTGGGCGAACGACGATGTAAACCTTCTTAAATGGCGTGCAGACACAGCAGAAACAAACTTTGAAAAAACACCGGCTGGTGATGTTGAAATCTCTGAACAAGAATTTTTCGACAACGGTATTTTGATGGTTGCTATGGTTAAAGCCGGCGTTGAGCTTGCTTTCGAGACTATGACCGCTGCTGGCATCGTGGCCGATTCTGCTTACTACGAGTCACTACACGAAACTCCACTTATTGCGAACACCATCGCTCGTAAGAAATTGTACGAAATGAACGCGACAATCTCTGATACGGCTGAATACGGTTGTTACCTATACAACCACGCTTGTGTTCCACTATTAGCGGACTTCATGAAAGACATCAAAACCGACGTAATCGGTAAAGGTCTTTCTCTAGAAGACAACGGCGTTGATAACGCTCGCTTGATCGAAGTAAACGCAGCACTACGCTCTCATCCAGTAGAAGCGATTGGTGGTGTTCTACGTGGTCATATGGCTGACATGAAAAAAATCGTTTAAGACGATTATTGCGTTCGCTAATAACATCGTCTACGTATAAAGGGCTCAGCTTAATGTCCTTTTAAACGTAAAAAAGCCGAGCTTTTCATAATAAAAGACTCGGCTTTTTTGTCTTTTTTTACATTCAAAAACCGCTAGGAAAACAAAAATGGATTCTGCAATCAGCTTAGACAACCTGACAGTGAACTTTGATGATCGCTTTGAACTAAGCGAGATTAACTGGACCATTATGCAAAACCAACATTGGGTCATCACCGGCACCAATGGTTCTGGGAAGTCCGCCCTAGCCGCTGTATTGGCAGGCGTTGGCGATATTGAATCAGGCAGTATTCAAGGTGTTCCCAAAAACGTTGGTTTAGTGTCTTTTGAAGCCCAAGCAGAACTCATCGCCAAAGAACTGAAAAAAGACGACGCAGACATCATGGACGTCATTTCCCTCGGCACACCCGTTCATGAAATGATTTTCGAGCGCTGCCAAGACCCAGAACTTGCTAACGCTTTAGTAGAAAAATTTGGCTTAAGCAAATTACTCGACCGCGCATTTCGTAAACTTTCAACAGGCGAAAGCCGAAAAGTCATGTTGATACGCGCGCTGTCCAGCAAACCAGACTTACTCATCCTCGACGAACCTTTTGATGGGTTAGACGTCGATACGCTCGCTATGTTGCAAGAGCACCTTGCCTCTATTATTAATACCGTTCCTATGATTATGGTACTAAACCGTTTCGATGAAATGCCCGACTTCATCACACATATTGCCTACATGGATAAAGACGGTTCAGGTAAAAACGGTTCAAATAGAGGAAAGCTAACACTGACAATAGACCGTCAGGACAAAGCCTCCTTTAATGAGCTCTACCAACTACTGCATTTAAAAACCACCGATCTAAACGTGCCAGAGGCCGATCCAGCGAACAAGCTGCCCGAACTCGATCCGAGCCAGCCATTAGTAAAACTCAAACAAGCAACAATTCAATACGGCGACACGGTCATTGTCGATAAATTGGATTGGACCATAGAACAAGGCCAACACTGGCAACTCAGTGGCCCTAACGGCAGCGGCAAAACCTGCGTCTTGTCACTGATCACGGGCGATCACCCACAATGTTACACCAACGATATTTTTGTGTTTGGATTCCAACGTGGCAACGGCGAGAGCATTTGGCAGATCAAACAATTCATCGGTTACGTTTCTACAGCACTGCAATGGGAATATCGCGTCAGCACCAGCTGTAAAAACGTCATTATTTCCGGCTTTTACGACAGCATCGGCATGTATTCAAAATCGACCGATAACCAGAAGAAAATCGCCGATCAATGGCTCGCTCTTTTGAGCATGACAGATCGCGCAGACCAACCCTTTAACAAACTATCCTACGGCGACCAGCGTTTATTGCTCATTGCCCGCGCCATGGTCAAACACCCGCCATTATTGATATTAGATGAACCTTGCCTCGGCCTAGACGACATGAACCGCCAACTGGTTTTGGCTTTGATTGAAAAAATCTGTGAAGGCAAAAAAACAACGGTTCTGTACGTCAACCACCACGCGGAAGACCAGATCAAAGGGATAGAGAACTACTTGGGGTTGAAGAAAAACTAGGCTTTTGGTTGGCTCACAGTCTTAGACAGAAAACCGTTACATTTCAACATGAAGGGTTTACTACTCAATCACTGGCGCAACGTTAACCGCAGAGTTCTATGCCATTCCTAGCCGAGGTATGCTAAACACATCTATGAAAAAAACCCGACACCTCACTGGCCTATTCGACTACTAATATCCTTTTATTTTTCCCAAACAAACGCTGAAAACAAGGCGCACTCACTGTGTCGTAACGAACACAATGGTCGATTAAAAGCAAACAGTGGCAATATGGCCAAAAAGAATTGTCAGCAAAATAAAAATGAATTCCGCTGTAATGTAACGATGATATTCATATGCCAGAAAGAATAGCGACTGACTCTTAGATAATCAGTGTACGGTTTAGTTAATGCAGTAACGTGCATAAAATACTACTGATTAATGCCCCTTGGCGTGTGTGATTGGTTTTAATAAAAACATTTTTTAAATAAGAACGTACAGTGGCTTCGGTTTTTCCGCTTTTCATTGATATGTTTTTTAATGACAAACCTGCAACGAGGTCTTCGCATAAATCCGCTTCTGCAGGTGAGAGTGCAAAGTATTGTCCGATTGTGGCCGCGTCGGGTAATTTACGTTTCGCGGGTTCCACTATGGTTACTAAAGCCCCTCCTTTCGATAAGTCCGTACTTTCCATCGGCCTTATTATGACAATTAAGGGAGGTCGACCCACGCGCTTTAAAAACAGTGTATCTGAATCATATTCATCTTGGCCCATACTGGCGCGAATCACTTGCACCGCAGATCGTACATAGGCTTCTTGAATATCGCGTTGCTGAAACATCAATCGCTTATTACGAACCGATAATAAGGACGCTTCCAACAGAAACTTTTCCGCTAAAGGATTAGCGTGAATAACAACCGCCTGTTCATTTAATACAAGCGTTGCCTGAGGAATGGCGTTGATCACACTAGCCAATGTTTTTTTAGCAATCGCCCGATAATCAATTTGTTGATACAACAAAATGGCTTGTCGAATAAAAGGCACCAATTGATTAAGTCGCGCTAGCTCTTTAGGCTGATATGCACCTTGCTCAACGGTTCGCTGCATTGTCAGTAATGTCGTATGAGTATCCGTGCAATGAACAACCAACCAAGCACTATCAATCATATTTTGGTCTTTTTGCCAGCGCTTATAGTCTTCAGTGACGTCTAGTTCATCCAGTATAGATAATGCCGAATGAAATACACCCGGTGGTTGAAAAGTGGCGTACCTAGACACTAAGTCCTGCTTAATCATATTGTTTTGCGTGTACCAGTCTATAAACTCATCCGAAAGTCCAGCATACCAAAGGTGATCAATTTGTAATGGCTGTTTACGAACCACCACTAATTCCGCAGCGCAGGCGTTATTTGTAGTTAATAGCAAATCTAGAAAACGATGGAAACCGGCACGATCAGTCAGCCCTGCATACAATGCATGAACCATTTGCGTATCTTGCTGCGAAAAAATCGAAGTCGTCGCGGCGTTATGATCTAGGAACATAGTCAAATCACCTTTTAGACACGGAAAAACAATACTAAAGTCACTGCGTGACCTACTTTATTGCCACCGTATATTACTGAGTAAAACGGGGTACATCACTTATCTCTATCTAGTAAATCTGAGGCTTTTGGCCTTGTGCAAGCGTCATAATTTTCATGAATACTTTAGAAATACCGATTCACCAACCCTTTCGCATAGTCCCAAAGCGTTCTTGATCCCTCTGCGATTACGGAGCCATAACGTTGTTTGACTTGTTCATGACTGACGTTACCTTCTATCCATGTGCCGCCGTTAGTGGCTACGTTGTGGATAAGTGGCTGCAAACGATCAAGTGACTTAGCGAACACGGCATCATTACTTTCAGCGGCTTCAAATTCATACCATAAGGCTTTTAGCTCATTGCCTTGCCGATCTGGGAGCAAACTAAAAATACGTTCAGCCGCTTTCTGCTCGGCCTCTTCTTGAAGTGAATTGTCTATGGTTTCGTGGAGAGGATGATCGCCAGCATCGATTTCGACGATGTCGTGGATCAATAGCATTTTAATGACACGCTCTATATTGATCTCTTTTTCTGAGCTGTCTTTTAAAATTAAGGCATACATCGCCAAATGCCATGAGTGTTCAGCGGAGTTTTCTTTTCGTGATTGATCAATCAATGGCGATTTACGGATAACAGATTTGAGTTGATCAATCTCACGTAAAAAGTCGAATTGTTTATCGAGAGTTTTGTCGTTTAGTTGCTTTGCCATGAGATATCTTAATCTTTTTTATTAGAGTTTGGTTAAGAATAGCTAAGAAACCAGGTGAATTCGACCCTAAATTTTAAGGCTACTCTACGGATAGCCGCATCATTCTTTTGCCAAATTCATCACTGGAACCTCCTAACTTCAGGCACAACTTTTAATGATGGTATTTTTAGCACTCACTGGGAATCCGCCAATGGCCTGAGCTATCCATTCAACGGCGTTCGGGATGATTTCTACCAGTTGAGGAAGGTCATTAACGCATAGAAACTTGATTTCAGGATCCGTCGCTCTGATCAACAGTGCTAGAGTGTCGGCTGGAGGCTGCCCCTTTCCCTGTCCACTTGTGATGTGAAGGTGGTCATCTGTTGTGCTGAGTTTGGCCTCTTTGTCCCTGATACAAGCGTGATTATGCAATCCCTGCGGGAGAAATTGCTCCAAGTTCCGAAACCTATGTTTTATGTTATTGAGGAAGCAATCGGGATACAGGGCAAACAATTCGGCCATCTTAGAGCGCCGAAAAGGATGCACGACATGGGCAGCAGAAAACAGCCTTGTCGCGGGAAAACCCATAATTTGGGCCGCATTTATTTGCATGAAATAGTGAAATTTCGCAGGGTCATCCCGTATTTCAAAACGGCCAAGCAACCCGCTATAGTCAGCCCATTTGCCTCGCAAAATAGGAATAAGCCCGTCGAAAATGTCTGTCGGTTTTAGGGGCGCAGTCAAGAACACATCATCATTAAAGTACATGAACCGCTCGCTCAGCCCTTCAATTCGCCACAGCATGCTCTCAATGGTCAAAGAGTTGAAGGTGGGTAACACTTGCGTAAACCCGTCAAAGATTTCTGAATGATAGGCAAGATGCACCTTGGCCCTTATGTTTTCCGAGAGGCTTGATAAATCGGGACCTTCCTCATCAACAACAATCCAGATTTTGCCTATCCACGGTGCATGGTTTTCGATCGATTGGATGCAATACAAGATTTCATCGTTACACAACCATCGATGAGGATTCGACGCATTTTCATGCAGTGGCAAAGTCTCAATTGCCATATATTCTTGTCGCTTCTGGCGGTGTTTCGCAGCGCTCCCATCGACCCAAGTGATGACTGCATCAATCGCTTCAAGCTGAAGTTCAGTTGTATTACTTAGCATTTCACTATCCGTCTATTTTGATGAGACATAGATGTCTCTTAGGTGATGGCAATGGTGGCTCAGGTTCATCGTCGAACGAGTCAATTCTAGATAGGTCAAAGATTCAAAAGATATGCAGGTCTGTTTTACGCTACTTTTCCAACGATACCTTGTACTTATTAAGAAGGGCTTGCTCTTTTTCGCCTTTCATTGCCAAACGCCCTTCATTCCAAATATTAATCAGCTCTTGTCTTTTTTCAGCGGCAATATTTTTTGAGAAAATCGGCATTTCAACCAATTTCTTTTCTAAGCCAGGCAGCACTATTTTAAGGTCATCATTTAAGTTTAGACGATTTAGAACGTACTGAAGGACGAGATTGTTGTCTGCGTATAAGTCGACTCTATGTTCACTGATCATCTGGAAAATTCGGTCAACCACATCATCATAACCAGCAACCACTTCTACGAAATTAGAATTTTTAGGATCATCAATATAATTCTGGTAACCAGCACTCATTGAGCTGTAATCCCAACCAGGCCCAGTAGCAATGCGTTTGTCTTTCAAAGATTGAATGCCATTGTAGCGCCACGGATCATCTCGTCTAACAACAAAGGCGGAGGTGTAGGTAAACGTTTCTTCATCGGCATAGACGAAGTGATTGTCTGGGTTTTTTGAATATAAGTATTCCGGCAATACATCGCAAAGCCCTTCTTTTACCATATCCAGCCCTCGCGCTAGAGGCACTTCATAGTATTCGAGCTGGTAGCCTTTTGAGGAATATATTTGCTCCAACATATCGATAACAACACCACGTTCAGAATCCCCTTCCGATGGAAATATTGTCATTGGTGGCCATTGGTCATAACAGACCTTTAACGTCTCAGCATAGCCGATATGAGGCACACTGATGCCTGCCAGAAAGACTATCAGGGATGAAAAACGGTTCGTTTTTTTTATGTTTGCTTTTTTATTGTCTAGGTTTTTATTACACAGTTTTTTATTTCTCAACACGATCACGACCCTTATCTTTGGCGCCATACAGCTTCAAATCGGCACGTTTAAATAGCTCATCAATTGAATGGTCTTTTGGCTTAGATGACTCAACGCCAAGGCTCACTGTATAAGCCACTGTATTACCATCAACTTCCAACGCAGAATGACTAATAATTTTTCGTAGTTTTTCGGCCAGCTGGAAAGCATCATCATTGCCCGTATCAGGCAGAAATATGGCAAATTCTTCACCACCCACTCTGCCAATGAGATCAGACTTTCTTAAGGACTTCTGAATGGTCTGCGTGAAATGAATGAGTACTTTATCACCAACAAAATGACCATAAGTGTCGTTGATCATTTTAAAGTTATCCAAATCGAGCAAAACAAAGGATGCGGACGATTTTTGACGCTGTAACAGAACCAATAAATGTTGCGCCGCTTCAAAAAAACTCCCTCGATTTAATATGCCTGTCAAAGAATCTCTTGCGGCGAGATCTTTCAGTTTTTTATTCAAAACCTGCAAGTCTTCTGTGCGTTTTGCGACGGCATCCTCTAACCAATTTCGCTTAACTTGCTCATCTTCCAATAGCCGTTTTCGGTCCATTTCTAGAGCGGATAGCATTGTATTCATGTGTTCTTGAAGCTGACTGATTTCGTTATTTTCAATGTTCGACAGATTTATCCGTTTACTCATATTCGGACTCATTTGAACGTCATTCACTTGAGTCATTAACTCCTTCAAAGGTCTGGCCAAATAACGGTCAAATGCCCAGACAAACAGCCAAAACACAATAAATAACTTAATGATGGCCGTAATGGCAATCAGAAAAAAACCAAACAGCACACGATCTAAAATCACTTCGGATGATGAATAAAGTACCAACTTTCCAAGAAAGACGTGTTCTCCATTAAGTGTCCAATTTAAATCTGACTTCGTATCGAAAATAGACAGGGGAGCTGAGTCCAAGCTGTAGGATCTTTTTGAAAGCATGGTTTGGCCATCTTTATCGAAAACATCGACACCTTCGATGATGGGCATTTTGACCAATCCAGCGATAAGTACATTCAATTGATTTTCATTGTATTGCCATAAGCTAGTTGAAATAGGTTCACGGACGGTTTCTTCCAGCAGCTTCAATTCATTGAGTATTGAATCCTGTGTTTTCAAATATTCGCCGAAAAACTGCATACTTGTGATTAAGCAAGTGACAGCCAAATATATGACAAAAATAACACGCATCATTTTTTGGGATAGATTGTTTGTACGAAGAAAACTTAAAAGCATTAGCAACAATCCTTTCCAATAAACTTTAAACTTAAGTTTATCTTAAATGACTCCTACACCTAATGGAATAAACTTTGGCAAGCTCTGAATAAGTCCTTTCAAATTGATACTTTTCACAATGAGTTAGGCGCTTTTTTTCTGACGTTAAACAAAAAAACAACTATGAGGTGCTCCTGATATGCCTCAATAGTTGGCTTAATAAACGCTAGCATTTATTAAGCATTAACGAGACACATCCTAGCGGGTGCAACATTGAGGTTGGTTAGACGGTCCTACAATTCTGCATGGTAATTTGAGCCATTTGCTCATCGCTCAGAGAAGATGCGAACAACCCCCCCTTGTCTCAGCATGTGGATAAAAGCGTGTCATTCGAGGCGAGTACCGAATATGAATCGTTGACTTATTTTCGAGGTGCTCAACAAAGAATTCAGTTTTTTAGACCATGCCCTTCGAGTCTTAGTAGACTTATTTGAACCTCTCTAGAGAACAAGTCCAAGCCGTGTATTACAAACACACCGAACTGGCTTCTCGTATTGAAGCCTTTTTAAATTTTATAAAAACGCGTTTAGATTTATATTTTTTTTCAAAACTCATCAAGCATAAAAAAACGCATATAAAAGTACCATTACATAGGTACGCATTTCATTACAGTCTTAACATTGTTTCTAGCAAAACCAAGGTAGACAATGAATCATCGAATATTTATGACAAGGCAAAGACTCAATGATGAAGAATCTACACCCTATAGATCGCATGGCAAGAGGCGTGATAGGAATCGTTATTCTTGGCTTTTTGCTATTAAATAACGGTTACCTTCAAGAGCCTATTTTAGAAATATTATTAGTTGCCTTTGGGGTGCTTAATTTAGTTTCTCTCATTTCTGGATGGTGTCCTGTTTATCATTTAGCAGGCATTAGTAGTTGTAAAAATAAATAATACACTCCTCCTACGTTTAGGAATTGCATGCCGCCACTATTGGAGCTACAGAAAGACAAATTATTTCGTTTAAGGATGATACTTGTCTGCCTTAGCGTTGCTTTGTTTGTGTCCGCTATCTATGTGGTTGTTTCTTATCGCCTTTCTTCTGACCTCGGTATAGATGCAGAAACCGTGTCTCTTCATCGACAAGCTATGTTGTTTCATGCCGAGCTTGTCGAAGCAGACAATGAAGCGACCCAACGCCTAAATCACCTTATTGAACTTACCTATTTAAATAATCACGTCCGCACAGAACTATTGTATGTTGAAGCTCATGGGGATGAACTTGACTGGTCACTAAATCATAATATGACCCTTTCTCAAATAACGATTATTAAAGAAAAAATACACACGGAGGTAAGTCAAAATAAACCATCATCACCTATGTCTATGGCGAATGGTCTTGAAAAAATCGATGGGGAACGCTTCCTTTGGCAAGTAGTGGAAGGACAAGGTTACAAAATTGTCGTTATAGAAGCGGCAAGTAGCATTGATGCAGCCCTTAGCCTCATAGCTAAGCGCTTATCTATTACTTCATTTATCGTTTTTTGGCTCGCCATTTGGCTCGCCATCACACTGTCATCCTGGATGGCCAAACAAGTTCAAAGTAAAAATGATGCTCTTGCAAGCCTCGCGACGCATGATTCGCTGACCGGCCTACCCAACAGACTCTATTTGATCAATATGATGCAGAACATCATGCCCGAAACACCAGCGCAGTATGAAAATACGAATGGAACGCTTTTAGAGACACCTATTAGAGGCTGCCTGTTTGCAATAGATCTCGATAAATTTAAAGAAGTAAACGATACTTTCGGCCACTCATCAGGTGATTTATTACTCAGAGAAATCTCCCAAAAGCTTGCTTTGGCCCTTAGCCCAACACAAACCGTCATGCGTATAGGTGGCGATGATTTTATTATTTGGGCACCTGATTTAGAGATAGAAGCGGCTCATAAACTCGCTCAGAAATTAATAGACGTCTGTAAAGAGCCTATTACCATCCATAAACTGTCTATTAGCACCGGCGCCAGTATTGGCTTTGCACATTACCCAAGCCATGCAAAAGACGTTGAATCATTGATGGTATGTGCAGACATTGCCATGTATGAAGCCAAGCAAAAACGCAGTGGCTGGAGCATATTCAGTGAACGAAACACACAACTCGGCCACCAACGATTACGGCTGCGTGCAGATCTAGAAAGCGCGCTATCAGAGCGGCAAATTAAATTTCATTACCAGCCTAAAGTTGAATTAAACAGCGGAAATATCATTGGCGTTGAGGCGTTAGCACGTTGGTATCATCCGACCGATGGGCTTCTTGCACCGGTGCATTTTATAGATTTGATTGAGCAAAGTGGCCGTATTCAGGAATTTGGACGCTATGTAATTCAAAGCGCGATTCAACAATTAGCACTATGGAAAACACAGGGGTTATCGACACCCATCGCTATTAACTTATCGCCTTATAACCTGCTTGACCCCGATTTATTAGCGTTCACCTTGGCGCTACTAAAACAGTATTCAATCAGTACAAAACAGTTAGAAATAGAACTCATTGAATCGTCAACAAGCATCAATATCGACTATATAGCGAGTCGCCTAGATGACTTTAAACGAGCGGGAATTGCTCTGGCTATCGATGATTTTGGCACAGGAATGAGCTCTTTGTCTTACATTAGTCATATCAAAGTGAATAACATCAAAATAGATCAATCTTTCATCCGCGATATTGAAGACGGCGCCAATAAAAAAGCCATCGTTTGTGCAGCAATTACCTTGGCGACTTCCTTCAATTGCAATGCTATTGCAGAAGGTATTGAAACAAAAACTCAAGCCGATACTCTCATCAAAATGGGTTGCCTTTATGGGCAAGGTTATTACTACGCTAAACCAATGCCTACGGATGAGATAGAAGCCTTGTTATTGAGCAAGGTTTCTTTGCCGCTTTAACAATCCGCTACTGTACTTCGTATATAAAAAAGTGAATCTCTTCTTTTTGCAACAGACAGACACGCAAACATTTGAATAACTACAATCAAACGAATTAAGGTGAAGTCGAGCGACCCTGCCCAGCGTATTTTCAGCCTGTGAGCGAGTTTTTTGCGTGGGCGTTTGGGTTATCGCGGAGCGCACTAACGAGCACTTTCGTATTCTTAAGGTACTTGAGGCCAAAAGCCAGTTAGAGCGCTTAAGTCACCATAAACGTCAGCTGATGGCGGCATATTGCCCTTATATCATTGGCAGAATCACCAAAACGGCTCAAAGAAGGCGCCTTTAATGCTCGCTCAGTACAAGCTGCGTACGCACAAAAACAACACTGGAAAACGTTCAGTAAAAAATATTTCGTGAACAAATGAAGTGCTGAAAAAACAAGAAAAATGAAAAATAAGAAGCAAAAATAAGAAGTAAAAAAAGAGGCTCCTGATGAGCCTCTTTTTATACAACACATAGGATATTCACATCATCTAATCAAATACGATTCAGTAAATCGGTTTTTTTAGAATTGTATTCATTGTCAGAAATCGCGCCCATATCACGCAGTTTAGCTAATTTCTCAATTAATTGGATCACGTCGTCAACAGAAGTCGTATTGCCGAAGTTTTGAGTCGTTTGCATAGCCGGTGCTGGTTTATAAGGTGCTGGTGCAGGCGGTTCTATAAAGTTATTTTGAGATGCAGGCGCTCGCATGATAGGAGCAGAACCCATCCCAGAAACAACTGGTAATGTGTTTACTAGAATTGTTCCATATTGACTCGAAAAAGTCAGTGATGAATTACCACCTTGCTGCTGGCTTATACCACCAATGTTATTGTCCAAGGTATCGTAAACAGTGACTTGACCATTCACTTCAACCGCAAGACGTTTTGGAAAAATAGCGTAACGAGTGCTATTTTGTGCACCACTGCTAAACGGTTGACCAAGATCTCCAGGCCACCATTGATTACTGGACCTTGAACCTTTTGGTAGCGGCATAAAGACTTGCATATTAGCAAGGCCATTCGCCAACTCATTACACAGGTTATCCACTGTCGATTTTAGACCGTAGTTAAACATGTCGCCCACCATGGTCATGCCGCCGCGCATCCATTGGCCACCACCACCCAATTCGGGACAGTTAAACTGTGCCATTGATCCGCTGCCATTATTCACCGCAATCAGCATGTGAAGCACCGCATCAAAACTTAGGTTATAGCGACTGGAAAGGGAGTTAACAAGGTTTTGTCCATCTTGCGTTAAATTTTGCATTTTCGAGCTCTCTAAAAGGGACGTAGAGCTGTTCTCTTCTGTCTTGTCAGCCACAAAGGATATACATCGCCTAGTACATCGACACAAAAAAAGAGTAGGTTGCAGCATCATGCTGACCAACAGGTTTCGTAGATCGTCATTCTAACACATCTGCGTCTTACAAAATGGTGACAAGTGTTCGAATTGACTGTTTATTTTTTGAACATTTCGGTTATCAACCATTAAAAAAGGGACAAGCCATTGAATGGCTTATCCCTTTCCAAAAACGCACGGGTACATCTTATCTTTTATTTAACAAGACCATCAAAATCCGCGGCATCATGACGCTCATGAAGCTGTGCACCGTCACCAAAAGCCTTATTAACAATACGGCCACGCTGTACTGCTGGGCGTTGTTCTATCGCTTTTGCCCAACGCATGACGTTTTTATAGCTGGCTACGTCTAAGAACTCAGCCGCATCGTATAAATTGCCCAATACTAAATTACCGTACCAAGGCCAAATGGCGATATCAGCGATCGAATACTCTTCACCGGCCATGTAAGTATTATCAGCAAGTTGTTTGTCCAACACATCTAATTGACGTTTGGTTTCCATCGTAAAGCGATCAATCGGGTACTGCATTTTAGTCGGCGCGTACGCGTAAAAATGACCAAAACCACCTCCCAAATAAGGAGCAGATCCCATTTGCCAGAATAACCAGTTACGACATTCTGTTTTTGCCGCTAAATCTTTTGGTACGAAGGCATCGAATTTTTCAGCCAAGTATTGAAGAATAGAACCGGACTCGAAAATGCGTGTTGGCGGTGTTGTACTGTGATCCATCAAGGCCGGAATTTTTGAGTTAGGATTTACTTCCACAAAACCTGAGCCGAACTGATCACCTTCACCAATGTTAATCAAATAAGCATCGTATTCAGCATTGCTTTTACCCAACGCTAAAAGCTCTTCCAACATGATCGTCACTTTCTGACCATTAGGCGTGGCCAAGGAATGAAGTTGAAGTGGGTGCTTACCAACAGCAAGTACTTTTTCATGCGTTGCCCCAGAAATAGGACGGTTGATGCTCGCAAATTTACCACCGCTTTGTGCATCCCATTGCCATACTTTTGGCGGTACATAGTTTTCGTTATTAACTGTGTCAGAACTCATCATATCTCCTAAAAATAGTTATCGGCTAAAGCGTTTTTTAAAGCCGTTGCGGTCAATACACCGACGATCATTAAGGCGTGCGTTTGAACACGGTTTATAAAATCCATTAATGCTCAACAAAAGCGCGTTCGATGACGTAATCTCCTGGCACTCCGATCTTTGGAGACTCTTTAAAACCAAGTTCATCAAGCAAAACGGATGTGTCTTTGAGCATGCTAGGGCTACCACAAATCATCACCCTATCGTCCACTGGATTCAACTGTGGTAAACCAATATCTTCTGCCAATTTACCACTACGAATCAAATCAGTCAGACGACCTTGATTACGAAAAGGTTCACGCGTCACTGTAGGATAATAGATCAATTTTTCACGAACTTGTTCACCAAAGAATTCATTGTTAGGCAATTCTTTTTCAATAAAGTCCGCATAAGCGAGTTCACTCACATGACGTACGCCATGGATCAAAACAATTTTGTCGTACTGTTCATAGGCGTCAAAATCTTGAATAACGCTTAAAAAAGGCGCTAAACCAGTACCAGTCGATAATAGATATAAGTGTTTGCCTGGGTGCAAATCACGTGTCACTAAAGTGCCAGTGGGTTTGCGGCTAACCAAAACATCATCACCTACTTGCAAGTGCTGCAAACGAGACGTTAACGGGCCATTTGGCACTTTTATACTGAAAAACTCCAAATGCTCTTCGTAATTCGGACTAGCAATACTGTAAGCACGTATCAAAGGGCGCGCTTCGGTCTCTAAACCAATCATCACAAACTGGCCATTGTCGAAACGCAAGCTTGGATTACGTGTGGTTTTAAAGCTAAATAAATTTTCATCCCAGTGATGTACGCTCAAAACGCGTTCAGTAACAAATGCACTCATAACTACCTCATTCAAATTTTAGAAAACCTCCTTGATAGAATGGAAGTTTTATCGCTGATACGCATACTATAAGACAATTCTATATTTGTTTAATTGATTATCCAGATGTCTTTAATATGCTCAGCATATATAGAGCAAGTACTAATACATCATAATTTGATTGTGATTATGTCATCCAAATGTACAAAAAATACGTTAGTAAGTAGGAAGATCAAGTTTATCAGTAAGAAAATCACTATCCGTGACGTCAAAAAGCGAAATAATGTTATGTATTTGCTATCAGACTTCTTTTTAACCATTAAAGGACACTTTATATGATGATTCAAAATGCGCTCAACAGCGCCTTAGGGTTACTGATACTTTCCGGTGCGGCTACTTTTAGCAGTGCTTCACTCGCTGCACCGCAAACCATGATCGTCGCGGGCGGTTGTTTTTGGTGTGTAGAGTCCGACTTTGAATTGGTTAATGGTGTGAGCGATGTTATCTCTGGTTACACAGGAGGCCAAACCAAGAACCCAACATACAAACAAGTATCGTCAGAACAAACAGGCCACTTTGAAGCCGTTGAAATTCACTTTGACGATGATATCGTTTCACTAAAAACATTGGCTGACTATTACTGGAAAACCATTGACCCGACTGATGCCAAAGGGCAATTTTGCGACAAGGGCACACCATACAAAACCGCGATGTTTTATCAGAATGATCAACAAAAAGCGGTTTTTGAAGCGTCTCTAGTAAAAGTAGAAAAGACCAAACCCTTTAAAGCAGACATCGTCACCCAAATTCTTCCAGCAGACACTTTTTATCTTGCTGAGGAATACCACCAAAGCTATTACACGAAAAACCCTATTCGATATGCCTTATATCGATCAAGCTGTGGTCGTGATAGCAAAATTGAAAGTTTATGGGGTGACATAGCAAGCCACCAATATCACTAAACACGACTAAAAAGCGCCAACTAAGGTTTACCAAAACTGCCTATTGGTTGGCGCTACTATTTTTTCCTCTTCTCTTCCCTTTTCTCTTTTTCACTCTTTAACATCTCTCAATTTTTGCCTTTTAGAAGTATCAGCAAAGCGCTTTTTATCTACAGTAAACGCATAGAAGATGAAGCAAATCTGTAAAAACCACCGGCAGCCTAGCCATTCTTAAATTCATATACCAAAGTAGAAACTCAACTCACGACGTTCTCAAAAAGTAACTAAAAGGAGTTATACAATGAACAAATTTATTCCCGTGATCGCAGGCAGCATCGTTATAGCCTCATTCAGTGCCGCAGTAAACGCGGAAAGCATGGCTGAAAATGACAGCGGCCTTTATGTTGGGGGTAATTACGGTTACCTAAAAGTAGAAAGCGAAGATGACTTCGATGACAACAACGATATAGTACAAGGTATTGTCGGTTACCGATTAAATTCCTTTCTTGCCCTTGAAGGTAGCTACATTGATTTTGGTCGCTATGGCAGCAGCGCAGCAAACGCCAAAACAACCGGTTACACCGCGGCATTAAAAGGCACGATACCGATTACTCAAACGGTTGAAATCTTTGCAAAAGCAGGCCAACTTTGGCACGAAACGGACTATAACATTGCCACTGTGTCTGGTAGTTCCGACGATAAGAGCCTATTTGCAGGCGCCGGTGTGAACTTTAAAGTCACCGATAATTTCCTACTAAACGCACAATACACTTGGTATGACGTCGATCTAGAAGCTGACAATGTTTCCTCTGATTCGAAATTCGAAACAGACTTCAACCAAGCCAG
>CAXBGJ010000053.1:0-17300 GCA_963975045.1 uncultured Marinomonas sp.
TCACCACAAGAACCACACTAATAACAATCATAGCGCCACCAATCCATTGCTGCTTGGTCATTTTCTCAGCGAAACGTACTTTTGAATAATACAGCGTCCCTACGATCTCAATCTGCCCCAGTGTTTTTACTAGAGCCGGATTCACCAACGCAAAACCCGTAAACCAGCCGATGGAGCCCAACGCGCTCAACACACCAACTTTGCAGCTCAACACCAATTCATATCGAAAAGGCGCTAAAATGTCCTTACTTTTAACCATCTGGATGCCACATAAAATAATGGACTGCAAAGCCAAAACATACCAAAGCGTCACGCCAGCACTTGTAATAAGAGAGCCAGATAGTGCATGACTTGCAATAGAAGCAGTGACCGACGCGATCGCAAAGCACAAGCCGCTACCCAGTCCAAACAACAAAGAGGCGTCTTTATGAGATTGACGGATATTTTTCCATTTCACACTCATAACAACCGCGCCCAATACGCCAAACGCGATTCCCAACCAAGCCCCAAACGTCAACGTATAATGTAGTAGTGGCAAGCCAATTAAGGCCGCTAACACCGCTTCAGTTTTAGACAGCAAGGTCCCCAAAGCAAAACTACCAGACTTGAAAGCTCGCAACATGAAGTAAGTCGCCATGACTTGCGCGGTAGCGCAAATAGTGGCGGCCACCCAAAAAATAAGACTTTTTTCGACAGACACCCAACCAAATAATAGCCAACAAAGCACAAGATACACACTCACCAAGGGCAAACCGAACAAAGAGCGAGCTAGGGTGGCATGTAAAAAACCGGTTTCACGGGCGAGCGTGTTTTGATAAGCCGTTCGCATAGACTGACATCCAGCGGCAAACAGAGTAATAAAGATCCACATACCAAAACACCTTCTATGACGATAAGAAAGCGCTAGCATGCGACGACAAGGAGTATTTGTAAAAGGAATAAATCTTATGTTTCGAATTCTTAATAGGAATACCAATAATCGCCTTTAAGAGATTCATTGCGCATTCTTTCAGCCAACTGCCGCGTCAAGTCAAAAGCCGAAATTTCCTGACATGCAGACGTATTTTGACCACTCCATAATGAAGAAAAATCACCCGACCCTTGCTTTTCTGCAAGACTTTTCAGTTGCGCCATGTCCATCGAAGCATAAGGAAAGGCAGGCACATCGTCGCTCATATAACCAAGCTCTTTCATAATACGATTAGAAATGCCTCGCGCCTACTTTCCCGTAAACACATTAGTCAGTGCAGTATGATTGGCTTTTTCACTTTTTAACTCAGCACAATGAAGTGTCGAGGTATTCGCTTCGTTACACAGCAAATAAGCCGTGCCGATCTGCACAGCTGACGCACCCAGCGCCAAGGCAGCATCAATACTGCGAGCATCGCAAAACCACCCGCCGCTATCACTGGAATACGGACTCTATCGACGATTTGAGGCAACAACGAAGACAAAACCATTTGCGTAGAAATATCGTTAGAAAGAAACATGTCACGATGCCCACCAGCTTCAAGCCCTTGTGCAATAATGCCATCAACACCCCTTTCTTCTAGCCAGATGGCCTCTTCAATCCTTGTCGCAGACGACAGAATGTTACAACCCTAGCTTTGGACACAGCAATGGCCAAAGCACTACCTTGAACACCGGCCATTGGCGCTTGAATTATGGGAAAATTCGTTGCCAACCAGTCACACAAATAAGATTGCTTGATCATGATTTCCTGTTTTGATTAGAACTTAGCAACGATGTCCAACAAAGCCTGCTTAATAGCAGCATCAGCAATCTCGCCATCTACCATCACAGCGTAGAAGCTAGGTACACTCAAGCTACCAATGACACTTCCCTTAAAGAACGGCATGCTGTTAACCGCTTGAGCCAATACACTGCTCGCGCCACCAGGACCAGGCGATGTCGAAAGGACGGCGATGGGCTTATTTTGATAAACTGCTTTTTCAATACGTGACGCCCAATCAAAGACATTTTTATACGCAGCAGAATAAGATCCATTGTGCTCAGCGAATGAAACGACAATCACGTCTGTTTGTGCAATAGCATCAACAAAGGCTTGCGCCTGAACGGGAACACCCGCGCTCTTTTCTATGTCTTCATTAAAGATCGGCATGTCAAAATCATTAAGATCAAGCACCGTAATCTCTGCACCTGCCACTAAATTCGCCGTATAACTTGCCAAGGCCTTATTGATGGACTGTCGACTTGAGCTGGCTCCGAATGCGAGTATTTTCATTTTATATTTCCTCTATTTTATGAACAATATAACGAACCATTCAGCATAAAAACTAATGTGTGTTCACTTTTTTTTGATGCACTAGCTCATAGAATGACTTTATGAACTTACTTTTTAAACATACCTTTATACGCTTTGCCATTGTGGGTGGCGTTGGCTTTTTAGTCGATCTTACTAGCATGCTACTGCTGTCAATTTGGTTGCCTCACTTGCTTGCACGAGGCATTGCTTTCTGGATCGCTGCCAGTTCTAACTGGTGGTGGAATCGTCACATCACTTTTATTGATGTACAAAAAGCACAACATAAAAAAGCCGCCGCATTACAATGGATGCAATTTCTCGGCAGCTCTGTGGTGGCTTTTATTCCTAATTGGGGTTGCTATCTTTTTTTGTTAGCGCACCCTCCGGCTACACCCAGCCCTACGCTCACATTACTATGGCCTTACCTTGCCATGGTGCCTGGTGTATTGGCAGGTATGATGTTGAACTACATTTTTTCTCGCTTTTGGATTTTCTCACCAATCAACCAATCCAAAGAAAAATCCATCTAGCGGAGCAAGTACGCCTGCTTATTTCGCCTGCTCATCCGCGTATTTAGCAAACCGTTCTTTGGATTTATCATGCACTTGGTCATGACGAGGCCAAGGCCAGCCACCAAATTGATTCCGCTGATAGTCATTAAACGCCTGCTGTAGCTCTGCTCTCGTATTCATAACAAACGGCCCATGTTTTTCAACATGCTCAGCGATAGGGCGACCTTGTAACATCAAAAAACGCGCTACTTTTCCAATGTTTTTCATGACAACAGCCTCATCACTTTTCAGCACAAAGGCTTCGTTGACCGACCCGTCTACGCCATCCAGTTCAACGCCGTCGCCTTCAAAAAAATACAAGGTACGACTCAAATTCGACGCGGTAGCAGGCAATGTCCATTCTGCATTTTCTGGCAAATCAATTAACCAAATAGCAACATGATTATTGTCATCTGCTGCCCATGAATTTGGCGGGCAAGACGCAGGCACAATACCATTCAACGACCCTGCAACGACTTTAATCGCAATCTCGTTCCCATTACTGTCTAGCGCTTTGACCACGGGCGTATCTTCATTCCACAACATAGCAAAATGCGGCGGTACCATTTTGTTTTTGCTTGGCAGGTTTAACCAAATTTGAAAAAGCTCTAGCGGGTTAGCATTGTTTTCATTCAACAAAGGAAACATCTCTGAATGCTGAATGCCTTCCCCTGCTGTCATCCATTGGGTATCACCTTCTCCATAACGACCCGATGCTCCCATGGAATCAGCGTGATCAACCATACCTTCATTGACAATAGTAACTGTCTCAAAACCACGATGAGGGTGCGCTGGAAAGCCCGGAACTTTCTTACCGTGGTACATACGCCAACCATCCATACCGGCGAAGTCCTGACCCAGCGCACGACCGACTAAAGACTCGGCAGGCCCCATGTCAGCATTGGCTTTAGGGTATTTATCATTATGAAATGCACAGAATAAAAATGGATCGAACGTCGGCCAGAACATGTCTAGCGGCAAACGTTTTAAAATAGAAGCGCTCATTTGTATCTCCAACATAAAGTGGCAGTAGCAATACAAACATCATAGCACCATCAAGCCAATTTAATTGATGCGGATTTTGAATCTAACTCATCCACTTTTCTAATGACTTTTTAATAAGAAAATAGATAGAAAATGCGATAAATAAGGCCAATACAATACTGGCCTTCGCATTACCCTTTAGAGCACATTGCGCTTTATTTAGACAGAAAACACTATTTTATTTAGACAGGAAACACCACTTTGGAAGTACACCCTGCTCCATCATTGTCTAACAAAGTAAATTCACAGCGGTATTTTTCACAAATATCACGAACGATCATCAACCCCAGCCCATAGCTTTCACCACCTGGCTTACCACTTAAACCACAACCGGTATCCACCACACTAATAGTGTTATCAGACACCACAATATTGACGCTGCCCTCATCAGTACAAGACAATGCATTTTTTAATAAATTGCCAATCAAAATATGCAACGTAGGAATAGGCAGCTTGGTTATCATATGCCCATCATAAACAACATTCACCGACACTGATTTCCCAGCAAGATAACCTGAATGCGTTTGACAAATACTCTCTAGCTCACTCACTTCAACAGTACGATTCGGCGTTAACGATAAGTCTTCATCACGTGTTAATGACAATAACGTGGTGATGTAATCTTCCATTTCCTGACACGCTTGGTTCATCCTCAGACGCTGACGCTCTAAAAACACTTTCGAATCTGATTTACCAAGCAGCGTCACCGCCCCCTTCATCACCATAAGCGGTGTACGCAGTTCGTGACTTGCGTAACGATTAAATGCCCGCTCTCGCTCAATCAAAGCGCTAATCTGATCTTGATAACTATTAAGGCGCTCGACCAATTGATGAATTTCTCTTGTCGCTGCGCCTTCAGGCAGTTCAATCGCCGATATGTTGGTTGGGCTCCTTTCTCCAAGGCTCGCTGATAACCGAGCCAGCGGTTTTGTCAGTCGATCTGATATCCGCATCACCACCCATAAACTCACCGCCAATAACAACAAGGACAATATCAGTTGCGTACTTTGCGTCTCGAACATTTGCTCTTCACTGGTTTCGTAAATTTCATCGTAGTGAATCAGATACAGATCTTTTTGTTCGCCATTCAGTATAATTTTTGAATGCATAGCAAACATCTCAACGTACGTATCAGAGCCTTCATCTAACTCAAAAGGCTTATTGTCTGTCATGTTAGAATCCAGAATAATGCCAGACGGCAGATTCTCTTTACCTACATACGCCTCGGAGAAAGGCGGCACTGAAACATGCGTCAGATCAGAGCCTTCCAATAAATGAATGGCTGTGTCTTTATCTTTTAACATACGATTTTCAGCGTATATCATTTCAATGTCTTCAATCAGAGATTCAAACATCGAAAAATGAAAAGCAATAATGGCAAACGCCACAATTGAAAAATAGGTAAACGTCAGTTGTTTTGCAGTTTTAGTCCGTTTCATTCTTCACCTTCAGCAATGAGACGGTAGCCGACCTTGGATACCGTCTTCAAGTACGCGTGCTTAAAAGGGCGATCAATTAAGCTTCGCAATTGATAAATATGACTTCTTAATACTTTACTGTCTGGCTCTTCATCCCCCCACAAGGCATCGCAAATTTCATCTTTTGATACCACATCAGGCGCTTTCTGCATCAAACACCTCAGAATCGTGTATTGCGATGGGTTCAGCGAGTATCGGCCGCCTTCACGTTGTAAGACGCGCGTACTCATATCCAACACAAGATTGCCAAATGTCATGGTGCGATTCGCTACACCGCCTTTTCGGCGTCTGACCAAAGCCTGTAGACGCGAATCTAGAATTTCCAAATCAAAAGGTTTTACTAAATAATCGTCAGCCAAATGAGCAAAACCCGACAAAATGTCGTCTTTGGTGTCCCTTGCTGTAAGCATTAAAATCGGCGTATCAATACCGGCATCACGCAACGATCTACACACCGTCAAACCGTCCATTTTAGGCAGCATCACGTCTAAAATAATGGCGTCATAATGTTCTGACTTCGCCAATTCATAGCCTTGCAAACCATTGTTTGCGTAATCCAAGACATACCCTTTGATTTCAAAATAATCAAAGATCACCCCGGCGATGTCTTTATGGTCTTCTACCAAGAGTAATTTCATAGTCGTCTCAACCGTTAAAAACAGAAAATTAAAAGTGGCTCTAATAGGACACATTGTCACATAAATACATGAAAAAAAAGTGAATCACCTTTTTGCGACACCCCTCTCTTTATTATGCATTCATCAACTTTATCCTTGTTAGGAGAGCCCAATGAGCGCCATTCCATACAGACACTATGCGCAGCCAAAAACAGCAGCAAAAACAGAAGCAAAAAAGCAGGCTTTAGTGACTGTCATTATCCCTTTTCTAAATGAAGCGGATGTCCTTGCAGTGTGTCACCAAAGAGTATGCGAAGCGCTAAATAAACTTCATCAACATTGCGAAATCCTCTATATCGATGATGGCAGTCAAGATAACAGTTGGACATTAGTCAGTCAGTTCCAACACCCTCTACATCAAGTCCGTTGCTTACGCCTAAGCCGTAATTTCGGCAAAGAAGCCGCCATGAGCGCGGGCATGAAAGCCGCATCAGGTCGTTGCGTTATTTTGCTCGATGCGGACTTACAAGATCCACCAGAGTACATCCCTGAGATGGTAAAAGCATGGCGGAACGGCGCTCAAGTTGTTGAAATGCAACGCCGTGAGCGTCATGGGGAGAGCTGGTTAAAGCGCACAACGGCACATTGTTTTTATCGTTTTATGTCGCAAATGAGCGACCACCCGATTACCGAGAATGTCGGCGACTTTCGTCTAATGGATCAAAAAGTAGTTAACGTGATCAACACACTGCCAGAACGAACGCGTTTTATGAAAGGCTTGTTAGCGTGGCCGGGGTTTACTCGAACCATTCTTTCATTCGACCGAGATGCTCGACTGGCAGGCAACACCAAATGGAATTACCCGAAGCTCATACACTTGGCATTAGAAGGCATTACGTCATTCAGCACCAAGCCTTTGCGTTGGGCAACAATGGCCGGTGTAATGACGTCCTTAATTGCCTTCGCCATGGCTGTCGTTATTTTCACCAAAACCCTTGTTTGGGGCGACCCCGTTGCCGGTTACCCTTCCACGATTTTAATCGTCTTATTTTTAGGCGGAATACAACTTTTATCCATTGGCGTACTTGGCGAATACGTTGGTCGTTTGTTCATTGAATCAAAGCAAAGGCCGTTATACGTGTTAATGGAAGACGCCATGACAAAACCTACCTTTCAATACTCAGGGCCTGAATAATGAATAAAACCACCCTTACGCTGCCTTCCATTAAAACTTTACTGATCTTACTCGTCAGCTGCTTAGCATTACGTTTTATCTCTTTGTCACTGTATCCATTGATGGACACCACCGAAGCGAGATACGGCGAGATGGCTAGAATCATGTTTGAAACAGGCAACTGGATCACCCCCATGTTCGACTATAACGTGCCCTTTTGGGGGAAACCGCCTATTTTCACTTGGCTAAGCAGCATAGGATTCAGCCTCTTTGGCGTAAATGAATTTGCCGCACGCGTACCGCACCTCCTCGTTGGTGCCGGCGTCGTTTGGTTGGTTTACAAACTGGCAAAGGATCATTTCCAATCTTCCGCAATGGGGTTGTTTTCAGCCAGTATTTTAGCGTCCACTGTCTCTTTCATCATCTTAAGCGGCGCCGTAATGACAGACACCGCTTTGACCTTTTCCATCGCCTTAAGCATGATCAGTTTTTGGCAAGCATGGAACAATAAAGGCAAGCTGTGGGGCTATCTGTTCTTCATCGGATTAGCGTTAGGTATGATGTCAAAAGGCCCACTGGCGATCGTTTTGATCGGTATTAGCTTAACAGTTTGGATACTTCCAAATGGACGTTGGAAAAAACTGTGGAGCACATTTCCTTGGATTTATGGCACCTTAATTTTTCTCGCAATTGCCATGCCTTGGTATGCCATTGCTGAATACAAAACACCGGGGTTTTTAGATTATTTTATCGTCGGTGAGCACATCAAACGCTTCATCGTCAGCGGTTGGCAAGGTGACTTATATGGCAGTGCTCATGAAAGAGCGCGCGGAACAATTTGGGTATACGCGTTTATCTCCATGCTTCCTTGGAGTCCTCTGCTGATATGGCAATGGGTTCGCTCTATAAAAGACGACAAAGACACAGAAGAAAGCGCAGATGGTTTTGGTAGTTTCCTCTTATTATGGATGCTAGCGCCTATGTTGCTGTTCAGTTTCTCTGGTAACATTTTAGCAAGCTACGTGATGCCAGCATTGCCTGCAACGGCGCTGTTGTTGGCTCACATGCACAACCAAAGACCATTACCAACGTGGTTATACAAAATTGGGTTCATTACACCTCTTTTGCTTATTATTATGGTGAGTGTATTGCACTTTGATTTGGTTCCAAAGCGCTCAGAAGACAAAATACTGGCCATTTGGAAACAACAACCGGAAGCCACAGAAAGTGATTTGTTTTACCTGCATAAACGCCCTTTTTCTGGTCAGTATTATTCATCAGGAAAAGCAAAACAACGTTCGATAAATTTTGATTCGTGGTTACCAACACAAGCCAAGGCATTCTTTATTGTTCAGTCCACAAATGACCATACGGCCTATTCAGGCTGGTCATGCGACGTAAGAGAGGAAGCGAAAAAAGAAACATTGTTGTTTTGCCAACGTAACTAAATGCGCTTTTTAAAAATACTAAATAGACTCTTTTACAAATAAAAAAAGTATAAATAAAAAAAGCATAGATAAAAAAGTATAGATAAAAAAAGGGGCCTTTAAAAAGCCCTTTTTTACTGTCTAATCATTACTTCTAGACATTACTTATAGACAGTCACTTTTACATAACCCTATAACACAGCAACAGAACCGTAACTTGGTTCAGTATGAGAGTGACTCAATGCATCTTGGGCATGAGGTATGTACAGGATCGCCCCCTTATCGATTAAAGGCGCATCAGCCAGTTCTGCTTTCCAAGCGGTTTTTCGTTCGTCACGAGGCGAAACACCAATGTGCTTACGATAACAGCGACTAAAGTGCGGCGTCGAAATAAACCCACACGCCATCGAAATTTCAACAATAGACATATTGGACTGCTTGAGCAACTTACGCGCTCTTTCCAGTCTCAAACGTAAATAATAACGTGAAGGTGAACAATCCAAATGGCGATGAAACATACGTTCAATTTGACGGCGAGACACATCGACAAAAGTAGCCAATTCATCCAGCTCAATCGGTTCTTCTAGGTTATTTTCCATCAACTCGATCACATCGACCAGTTTTGGCGTACACATACCAATACTATTGAATTGACGCATCGGCATACGCTGCTGATCCGACTCATTACGGATACGATCACAAATAAACATATCGGAAATAGCATTAGACAATTTAGGTCCGTGCTGCTTGGTCATCATGTTTAAAAACATGTCCATTGGAGCACTGCCGCCGGATGACGTAAGGCGATCTTTATCAATAGAAAACAACTTATTATTGCAGTTCACTTTAGGGAAGGTTTCTTGCAAAGCGGTTAGGCATTCCCAATGCACACTGCATTGATAGCCATTCAACAGGCCCGCGTAAGCCAATACATAAGCACCGGTACAAATCCCTCCCAGTCGTACGCCTTTACGGGACTGCCTCATCAACCAAGAGACCTGTTTCGCATTAAACGTACGAGTTATGTCGACACCACCCGCTACAACAATCAGATCAAAGCCGGTACTGTCTTCCATAGAAAAATCTGGCGTTAAACTCAAGCCATCACTGGCCGTAACTGGTTGGCCATTTTCAGAAATCAAACTCCAGCTATAAAGTTCTTCTGCTGACAACTGGTTGGCCATACGCAATGGTTCAATTGAAGAGGCTAATGAAATCATCGTAAAATGATCGAGCAACAAAAAACCTACTTTTGTGGTGCTTTTAGCATCAAAAGCCAGGGTAGAACCATTTGCCATTACCATATTAATGTCCTCATATGTGTGCTTTTAATATCACAGGCAAAATTCAGACCATGTTTAAACAAGCACTTTTTTATTTTTAAGGAAACTCAAAACTACAGGTACTACATTCCTTATCCATGCGCTACAGCTGAAGTGTTATGTTTCAGAATAAATAGAACGTCATAACACTTGGCGGAACTAGTACATAAAAGCACAATACCATGCACTAATATAGACCAAGATTGCGCTTTTATTGAACGCTTATTTAATAAAAACCAATAAGACCTTTCACACCCTATTACGAACGAAACAATGACAAAGTAAAAACAGACAAGAATTCAGCGCTTACCAGTGATAAGTAAGTCATTCGAGTCTGTTTTTTCCTTAGTGAATTGGCAAATATAGTCGCCGTAAAAAGCCTTAATATTCCAACACAACATCAGACTTAGGCACGGTACAACACGACAAAACATAGCCCGCTTCCACGTCTTCGTCGGTAATCCCACCATTATGATCCATCTGTGTTTGGCCTTCTTTAACCAACACTTTACAAGTACCACAAATTCCCATACCACAAGCTTTTGGAATCATTAAATCCAACTTAGCGGCCGCATTATGCAAGGTTTCACCCGCCATCACTTGAATGCTTTTGCCACTGTTCGAAAACTCAATTCTGAGTAAATCTTCTTGATTAACGGCGTCGGCTTCCGCTTGCGCAACTTCCGCTTGCTCCATCGCATCTTCTACAACAGCTGCTGGTGTCTCACCAAAAGACTCTTCATGATAATGCGACATATCAAACCCTCTCGCCATGAGAAGGTTTTTAACCGCCTTCATGTAAGGGGCTGGGCCACAGCAGAAAATTTCTCTCTCCATAAAATCAGGAGAAATCATTTCCAGTTTAGATTCATCTAGATAGCCGCGATATCCCTGCCAAGGCAAACCATTTTCCATTCGCTCGACAATTAAATACAATCCGAAGTTATCCAAACGCGCCGCCATGTGGTCCAACTCGCGCGGATAAATCACATCCCGAGGCGAACGAGCACTGTGTATGAAAGTAATATCGACTTCGGCATTCGTATCAAATAACCAACGAGACATCGACATCAAGGGTGTAATACCTACACCGCCAGACAGAAACAACACTCTCTCGGCAGGAAAATCGATGCAATTGAATTGTCCTACTGGTCCATACACAGCAAGCTCAGCACCTACCGCCATGTTGTCATGTAGCCAATTCGACACTTCCCCACCCGGTACACGCTTAACCGTTATAGAAAAACTGTAGGGCACAGAGGGCGAACTAGATATGGTATAAGACCGCATCACCTGCTGGCCTTCAATCTCCAACTCTAAGGTGACAAACTGACCCGGCTTAAAGAAGAACATCACGGGTTGCTGCGCCATAAAACAAAAAGTTTTTACGTCCCACGTTTCATGAATCACTTTCACACAACGAACATTATGGCGACCGTTTACCCAAGTCTGTGTATTAACGGGGGCAAAGTAGTCGGAGTTGGCACCAGTTAAAGTTGAATCAGTCATATTGAAGTCTCTCAATTAAAGTAGTTATTGCACCGTATTTGCGCCATTTTGGATCCAGTTGATTAATGCAAGTTAACTCTGAGCGACAATTTATTGCTCATGGCAGCCAAACCTAGAAAATTCAAGTGATTGCGAGTCGATTTATGTATCACCGCGTGTCGTGAATGGTCATTATCTGCCTATCTTTTTAAGCGACTATAAGCTCGTACTACTAAGGTTCAAATAACCAAAGCCAGTACGATGAAAACGCGGCAAGACCAGTCCATCAATCTTTTTGTTAGTAAGGCCCAGAAAGATGAATCAACACGATCTACTCAATGCACGCCACACCTCAATCGGTGAAGCGAAAACCGCCATGACTGACTTGCTAGAAAAGCGTTCTAGCAATTATTCACTTGATGCGGCACTTTATAACGATCCACACATGTTCAGAGTCGACATGGAAGAAGTCTTTCAAAAAGAATGGCTTTTTGTCGGCATGACCAGTGAAATTCCAAAAAAGGGTGATTACCTCACGGTAGAAATTGGGCAAAACCCTGTATTAGTGGTGCGTGATGCAGAAGGCAACATCAACGCCTTTCATAACACCTGTTCTCATCGTGGATCGGTTATTTGTACCGAACACAGAGGCAAAGTCGCTAATCTAGTTTGTCCTTATCATCAATGGACATACGACTTAAAAGGTAACCTGCTGTTCGCCGGCACGGAAATGAACAAAGATTTCAACTTGAAAGAACATGGCTTGAGATCCGCTTTTTGCAAAACGGCCGGTGGGTTTATTTTTGTTTGTTTAGGCAAAGTGGCACCAGAAGATGAATTCGATGAGTTTCTAGAAACACTAGAAACTTATATGGAACCTTATGATGTTGAAAATACCAAACTAGCCATTGAATCTACCATGCACGAGCGTGCTAACTGGAAACTGGTGCTAGAAAACAACCGCGAATGTTATCACTGTTCGGCCAGCCACCCAGAGCTACTCAATACACTATTGGAATGGGACGACACGGACGACCCACGCGCGCCACAAGACTTCCACGATCATTACGCAGCACAATCAGCTAAATGGGACGCAGAAGGTATTCCACACAAACTGCGCAGCTTTGGTTCAGTGCAGCGCAATCGCATCGTGCGTATGCCACTGAAAAAAGGCACCAAGGTCATGACCATTGATGGCGCAGAAGCCAGCAAGAAAATGCTTGGGCGTATCAAAAATACTGAACTGGGCTCAATGCGGATTTTGCACTTACCGAATTCATGGAATCACATGCAATCGGACCACTTTATTGTCTTTCGAGTGTTGCCTGTTTCCGCTCAAGAAAGCATTGTCACCACTAAGTGGTTTGTACATAAAGACGCAGTAGAAGGTGTCGACTATGATCCGGAGAACCTACGCAAAGTATGGGATGCCACCAACGAGCAAGACAAGGTACTCGGTGAACGCAATCAGCTTGGTATCAACTCAATCGGCTACCGTCCAGGACCGTACTCAGAAACCTTTGAGTTTGGTGTGATCAACTTTTTAAGTTGGTATTCGAATACCGTGCAAAAAAACATAAAAGCTAAATAGTTCAACTTACGTTTGGATAAAAAAAAGCGAACGCTACATTAGCGTTCGCTTTTTTATTCTCTCGCGCTTTATTTTAATGCGCTTTATTTTAACGGTACTAGGGTTACAAAATCCGCTTTAGCAATCGATCCGCTCGAGTTCGTATCACCCTTTTTAATAATTTTTGAATTTTCAACGGATAATCTTGTAACACGTCAAGCTCGCTAGAAGACGCTATACGTTGTGTATGCCGAAAAATATTATCAAACTCGGCTGTGAATTTGGCTTCTAACAGCTTATTCGGATCATCAATCAATAAACCATTTTCTAAATCAAGCGCCCATGCTCTTGGGTTTACATTATTACCAGTTAACATCATCGTACGATGATCAACCCACAACCCTTTCAAGTGATAACTATTACTATCGTGCTTCCATAAATGCACTGATAACCGACCTAAGGCGGTGTAGTTTTCATTAACCACCAAAAACTTACGCAGGTTCATTTCATACAAATAAGGCAAACCACCAATCGCCTTTACTGGCTGATCTGGTGGAAGATAAAAGTCATTCGCGGTTTTATCACCCACAATAATATGGACGTTAACACCGCGCTTCATGGCACGCTTCACTTCTCTTAACACTACTTTAGGAAAATTGAAGTAAGGCGTGCACAGTATGATGTCTTCTTTTGCCGACGCCAACATGGCCGTGATTTGTTGATTAAGAAGATTTTGTCGTTTGCCAATGCCAACCAAAGGCGTCACCGCCACATGCTGGTCATCAACCAACTGATGCTCAACCTTATAAAAGGCCTTAGCCAATGACGCTCGAAATTGTCGAATAGCCGGTTTTAGCTCTTTCGTCGATGGTAGATCCGTCTGAGACAAATTTTGTACAGCAGAATGAGCAATCATGCCTTCGCAGATCAATTCAACCATGCTGTTGGCCAATTCCCGATGCTGAATAACATGGTAACGGTCAAATCGGTAACGATCCTGATAATGAAGATAAATATTGTTTAAGCTGGCACCGCTATAAATCACCGTATCGTCGATGATAAAGCCTTTCAAATGCAGCACGCCAAATACTTCACGGTTACGCACAGGAATCCCATAAACAGGAATGGAATACTCGTATTTTTCAGCGAAAGTTTGATACATAGCGGCATTGCCTGCGCTTTTTTCCGCGCCAATCAAGCCACGTTGAGCACGATGCCAATCCACGCAAATAGCGATATCCAAATTAGGATTGCGCTGCTTCGCCTCATAGGCTGCCGTTAGTACCTCTCTTCCAGCCTCATCATCCTCAAGATAAAGTGAGACTAAGTAGATTCTTGTTGTCGCGCTATTAATCGCTTCTAAGAGAGATTTACGAAAATGAAGAGCGGATTGCAGAACATGAAATTGGTCTGGGTCGATCGCAAAAGTAGGCAATGAACCGAATGTTTGTCTGATGGGCATAATACAAAAGTGCACCTTATTTTTAACTAACGGCAGACTGTAACAAATTCGCCGTTTTTATCCTATAAAAGAACCTCCTACCTTTAATTATTTTATAAACCAAGCCATAACGCATCATGGCAAGCCCTTGTTAAGACAACAGCGCTTCGACCAAAGGCGCCGAATCTGCCACATGCAAATGCGAGGACTAAATACGAGGGCTAAATACGAGGACCAACGACAGTGTCGAGTGATGGGGTTTGCTTTGCTCCAAGAGCCAAATAACCCCATCTTCCGTCTTCCCCTTGAAGAGAAAGGGGAAGAGACTTGACCGTAGGTTTGAATAAGTTGCTCGTTAACAAACAATGCCTGATTACGGTCGTGCCTCCCTCATACAGGCCTACGGGTGAGTTAGTACAAAAGGTATTTTGGTGATTGATGTGGAGCAAGACTAACGCCAAGTGCTAAATTAAATACTTTTATATACAGAAGATCTGTGTGCGACTTTAATAACGTTTATGATCAATACGTCATCTTTTATCTCATAGATGATCCGATATAAACCTTATTTTACGCGATAATTATCTAAACCAGATAGCTTGATACACTCTTCTGCTCTTGGGTTATCAGCTAGACTTTCGATCTTTGGAAGTATTTTGGGTACGTCTTTTTTTAGGAATATTCTTAAAATCTTTTCCTACTGACTTCTTAAAAGAAATTTTATATTTTGCCATTAGCTTTCAGCTCATTTAGAAAGACTTCATAAGTCACTTCTGGCTCATTTACTCGTTCTGATATGGCAGCAAGGTCTTCTTGATCTTCTCTCATAAGCAAACGGACTGCTTCATCAATTAGCTCAGAAACAGAAACATCGGATGATGCCGCTCGCATTTTTAGCGCTTGATGGATAGCGGGTTCAAAGTAGACAGTTGAACGTTTTGATAAATTACTCATGTTAACCTCGATGATTCTTTTGGAGTTATAACACTGTAGCGCCATGACGTTAGAACATCAGAACTCAATAACGTCCAGCAACCTCGCTTTATGCTGGAGAGCTTCTAGGGGCAAGGAGAAGAAAATTGGCCGCAGGTTTAGATAATTTTTAGTTAATAAACAATGCATGATTACGGTCGTGCCTTTTTTAAAAATGATAGGCAAAACACTATTCTGCTAACAAATTCTGATTCAACCCCAATTCCTTTTGTTTTTTCTTCGTCAAACCCAGCGACACAATACGATAGGACTCTTGAAGATAATACGTTAACTCTTCATCCAACTCTTTCGAACCAGCAAACTGCTGTATCCACTTCATACCGCGTGACGCGAGATAAGGCGCGGGTCGATAACCCTCTTTATATCTTAAAAAATCGTAGTTCAGCTCCGATGTTTTAAACGTAAACGCGGGCATCTTGTCTTTGCTCCAACCGCCGACAGCAAAGACCTTACCGCCCACCTTCCAGACCTGAGCGCCCCCCCACTGAACAACCGACGTCGTCGCGGACAAAGCACCACACAATTGATTGAACTCATCGTAGGTCATTGGCGTATCCACCTAAGTCATTTGAAGTTAGCGCGAAGCTCTAAATTTAACTATCTACATTGTGTGATCTATTTATCACGCGCTTTGTCTAACACAACTCTTAGTTTACGTAAAAAAGGCAACGTGACCTGAGCATCCTCTAAGCCAAATTGAGGGATAATATTGGCCATATCTGGGGCGATATCTTGTATCGCTCGATTACGCACAGCTTGACCAGAGTCTGTTAGACGCACCAATTTACCTCGTCCATCATCAGGGTTAGGTTCCATACGGATTAAGCCTCGTTTCTCAAGGCCTGCCAAAGTATGCGACATACTGGTTTTCGGAACTTGAAAAGCACGAGCCAAGTCCATTGGTGTTTTTCCGTCACCTAATCGAACCAAATGATTGAGCGCGGTAAAGTGATGAATGGTCAAGCCATCATCTAACCTAGACTCCATTAATGTACGGCTGAGCTGGGCAATAATCCCTATTTCATTCAACAACTCAAACATGACTAGACCTGCGTTGTTATCACGGCCATCATGTTCGTTTGATTTTGTCATCTAGGCTCCATCTTGGGGTTTTTGCAACAGATGCAGCATACCCCAAACGACCTAGCATTTGAATGGTTTCCCCCTCGCTGGCCAGCATCTGATGTGCTCTTTTATAGTGATCTGCCATCTCTGGAAATTCCTGTAAACACTGACTAATAGGATGCAATGCCAAGCCATTTTTTGTAGTCAGTAGATTAAGGCGAAGCCAAGCACGTCCTACTGCGATCTGAGTAGTACGGCGATTATCAGCACTGGTTAACCACACAAATGCGGGAGTAGCCTCCAACATAGGCTGGTATATATCAATGCCCGCCTGATAGCTGCTTGTACCTGGCGTAGCGAGGTCTTTTTTCGTTATAAGACCTGCTGCTATCAATCCCTCTAACGGCATTCCCCCTAAATCGATACCATCAGGATTGGCATTAATCTCGGCTTTTCCTAAACGCATCAAATCAACACTTTCTTGTTGGGTCGCCGGCGTTTTATATTCCGTTAACCAGGATTCCCAAGTCAATTTTTTCAGTAAATTGACTTGGAGTTGATCAGCTGTACCTTCAAATCGAACACCTGAAATCTGCGGATTTAATTCGTTCAATGTGGTAACGGCGACGGTTTTTCTCATATCATAAGGCTCTTTGGTCGAACGACGCCCAAGAATATAAGCAAATAGTGGGTCAACTGCTTTTGCCTCAGCCACAAAGCGCATGCGCGCAATAGGCAAACTTCCCAACGCCTCTGGAGTCTCACCTTCAGGAAACAAGTGCGTCTCGACTCGATAGCCAATCGCGGTTGCCGCAATGGTCATTTGCTCAAGAAAACACCCCAGCCCAATGGTCAATTGACGAT
>CAXBGJ010000054.1:0-17252 GCA_963975045.1 uncultured Marinomonas sp.
TTTTTTTATGGTTTTGGGCCAGTGTAGGTAATACATTAGGTGGCTTAACCAACTGGTTGTTGGGGTTGTATTTGGTTCGATATGAACACAAAAAATGGTTCCCCATAAACGCTGAGACTCGACAAAAAGCCGAACGCTTGTTTAATCGTTACGGTACTTGGAGTTTATTATTTACTTGGCTTCCTGTTGTTGGTGATGGGATTGCTTTAGTATCGGGTGTGTTTCGTACGCCTATTTGGTATTTTTTACCGTTGGTTTTGATTGGCAAAGCGGCTCGTTATGCCTTAATTTTGTGGGGGCAACACTTACTATCGGCTTCATAAAGAGTACTTAGTAAAAAGTATTGAATAGTAAGGTGACTGTCTTAATCATGTACATGGAGAATAGAGTAATGGGAATGTCCAAAAAACTGATTGTTGTAATGGCGGGATTATCATTAGGTGCTTGTTCCTCTACGGGCGATAAGAATACCTTTATGGCCTATGGTGATTTACAAGATAAAGTTCGCGCTCATGATGAGCAATGGCAATCAATACAGCCGAAGTTGGATAGAATTGATGCACTGGAAGCAGAGCTTGCGATGTTAAAACAAGGTGATAATCCTGCAATGCCAGCGGATTCCATGTCCAATAATGCCAATATAGTGGCGGACGAAAGTATGGCGGCGATGAACGTGGCACCTGCGGTGACGGCCGCGCCGTTAGACGATCAAGGCAATACGATGCCAATGGCAGAAATACCCAAAAAACAGGCTGAAATGGTCAATGCTGCGCCTGTTGTGGCAGCGCCATTGGTCAAGCAAGAACAAGAGTATGGCGTTCAAGTTGCGTCCTATGGGAACCGTGATGAAGCCGTTCGTGGCTGGAAAGTATTATTAAAAGACTATCCAACGTCTTTTGATGGTCTAATTCCGTTGGTCAATGAAAAAGAAGTCAAAGGCCGTACTATGTATCAATTAAAAGTCGGTCCATTTGTGGAAAAATCGTTTAGTTCTAATTTTTGCAAAATGCTGAAAGAAAAAGGCAAGGATTGTCTAGTGACTCAATATAATGGTGAGACTTTCGCTGCTAACTAGATTGTCTTATTGATAATAAAAAGGCGTGCCCTGTGTCAAATGCAGGACGCGCCTTTTTTAGATCTAATACAAACTGTCGTGATATTTTACATTAAAGGAAAGGCCATTTCGTAGATTTTTCCCTGACCTTCTTCGATGGTGATTTCACTCTGATACTTGTCGTTTTCCAACTTCATCAAACCTTGTTGTAGTAAACCGTCGATGATTATTTGGGCTTGTTGTTTCACTTCTGGCGCGGTCACTGGCGCACGCATTTTATCAGCAATGAATCGTTCAGCCAGACTTCTTACTAAAGCTTCATCGGCTTCAATATTTGCTGCTACTATGGCGTTGTATAGCCAAAACTCTGGAATGGTTAACTCATCAATCGTCGGCGTACTGATGTCGGCAAGTTTGCTAGTGAGATTTGCACTGAAGCTGCCTTCAGAAAAGGTACCGCTAAAATCAGTAATGTTGAACTCTGGTTTTGCTGTCAGTAATTCATCAATGTTGTCTTGCATGAAGACAAATAAAGCACCGTAGATGGAATCCGGTGAGTTGGTCTCAGCTAACAAACTATCTGAGAAGTTTTTGTAATCAAGGAAGAATTTATTGCTTAGATTATCGAGTTCCGTGACCAAAGCGAGGTCACTGACGGTGAACCCTTCATATACAACTTCTTTAATGAAGTAACCAATTTCAAGGCTGCCAAGCTGAGTATCACGGTCTAAGGCGGAGCTCAACCCTATTGTGATACCAGACAATTCTGTGCCCATTCCTAACGTAAGTTTATCTAAGCTAAGGTCCAGCATGCTGTCGTAAAAACCACCTTTCATAATGGTTTCTAAATCTGCATTTAATTCAACGGATAGGGTAAGTCCTTCTGCTTTAGTTGGGCTATAGACGTCATCTACATCGATTTGATTCAGTACCCCTTCGTAAATGAACTCTTTGTCATTCATTTCACCTTTGCCAGCATAACCGCTGAATGTGAAGGTGTTTGTAGGATTGCTCAAAGCGGGAATAGTGTCTGCTAGTTTGAAGTTACCCGTGAAGCCGCCAAGTACCGAAAGCTGATACAAAGGTTGGCTTTCATCCCAGCTAAGTTCATTTCGTAGTGTCTCGCCGACAAAACGAATGTCGGTCTCATACAGACCAAAAACGCCGTTGCGAGAAAATAACAGTGGACCATAATGCGTTTCAATCACCAACTCAGCTTCAAGCTTTTCACCTTGAAGTGCAGGGTCAATTTGAGCGGTATCAAAGCTCACTAAAACCTTATTTTCAGCGCCGAACCATGCTGCGTTTGTAGAGACTATTTTAGCGCTATAACCTGGAGCATTATTGATATTCGAGACAATATCAGCCATTTTTTCTTGGTAAGTCGGTGCAATGATTTTAGGCGTGACGATGCTAGCAGCGACAAGCGTGAAAACGAGCACAGCAAGTGTTTTTTTCACTGGAAGTTCCTTTTCATAGGTTAGGTTAAGGTGGGGGATAATACAGATTAATGATGATGAAGATAAGAGGGTAATAACCACCCAGTCACACGATAGGCACTAGGTGGTTATTAATCAGGGACGATTTATAGATGGAAAGGGATATAGAGAGCAATCGCGGGGAAAAAATACACCGCTAATAAGCAACCCAACATAATGAGAATGAAAGGCCAAACCCCTTTAATTATTTCCGAGGACTTTCCACCGGAAACAGATTGTATGACAAATAGATTTAGCCCGACCGGCGGTGTAATCAACGCACATTCGATCATGATGACAAATATGATGGCGAACCAAATAGGGTCTATACCCATCATACCAAGTGATGGGTATAGCACCGGCATCATAATCAATAACATGGATATGGATTCAAGAAAGAACCCCATGATGAGCAAGACAAAACACACGGCAGCAATGAATAAACCCACTTCTGATATGTTTTCGCTGACCAACATCGAGATATCTTGAGGGATTTGGTAAAGCGTGATGGCTTTCCCAAAGACTTTAGCACCCGCAATGATAAGAAAGATGGTCACCGTGTTTTTCATGGTGCTCATGGCCGCTGCTTTGAATTTCGCAACGCTAAAAGTCCCCATCAAAATAACAATGATGAGTGAGACAGCGACGCCGACACCAGCGGACTCAGTTGGTGTGAAGACACCCGTATAAATCCCACCAATAATGATAGCAGCAAGGGCAATCGTCGGTAGTGCTCTCAAGCTTGCGCTTTTACGTTCAGCGTTAGAAGATTTTTCACTTGGGGTATATTCTTTGCTAAAACGCGCGTAAAAAAAGCAGTAAACAATAAAGGCAGAAGCCATTAATAAGCCGGGCACAATGCCCGCTAAGAATAGATCGACAATAGACTCTTCCGTAATAACGCCATATACGATCATGGGAATTGACGGTGGGATCAAGATACCTAATGTACCGCCTGCGGCGATTAAGCCATAGACAAACGGTTTGTTGTAACCTCGATCTGTCATTTCTTTAATGGCAACATTGCCTATGGTCGCAGCGGTTGCGACAGAAGAGCCAGAAATTGCCGAAAAGATAGTACAAGAAGCAATGGTCGCAATACCAAGACCACCAGGCCAATGTCCAACCCAAGATTGCACGGCTCTGAACAAGTCTCTGCCTATACCGCCTTGCAACAGAATGTTCGACATCAATAAAAAAAGTGGGACAGATAAAAGAATAAAACTGTCAAAAGAGGAATAAAGAGCCAGAGGCGCCATGATTGGCGAGAAGCCTCCGATTAGCAACATGCCTAAGCCTAATCCACCAAGCGCAAAGGCGACAGGTACACCGATTAGTAGCGCAAGAAGCATAATAACCAGCAACAGAATAATCGTCATTATAGCGAAACCTCTTCGTGTTCTTGGTAGTCACTGGCGAACATCAGAAACATTTCCATGATGGCTTGTAGTGTGAGTAAACCAAAGCCAATGGGAATGGCGGATTTTGTTGCCCAAAGTGGAAGTCCTAGCATACTGGCAGACGCGGCGCCCATTTCTATCGATTCCTTTAATAACCCAAATCCATAGAAGGTGATAAAACCAGAGAAGAACACAATGCATAATAATGCGACAAAATCAGACATTTTTTTTGCCTTCTCACCTAACATATTGGTTAGAAAGTCTATTCGAATTAGTGCTTTATGTTGCAATACCCAACTTGCCCCTAAGCAAGTTGCCCAAATTTGGCAAAGTAATGAAATGTCTTCTGACCAAATAGTCGGGGCAGTAAAGACATAACGAGCAACCACCTCATAAGTGATAATCGCGGCAACGATAACAAACAGAGCCGCTGATAATTGGCCGCATAGTTTGATTAGTAGGTAGTTAATGCGAACCCAAAGAGCAGGATGTTCTGCTCGCCAAGTCGACAAGTCCTTTTCTTTTTCTGCATGGTTGGACATAGCCAATACTCCAAAAAACAACGAAATACCGCGAGAGTTAAAAAGGCTCTCGCGGTATGTTTTTAACGCTTAAAGCTTCTCTGCAGCTTGGATAACTTTAGCGCCTAAAGGGCCTGAGTTATCTAGGAAAGACTCTTTCACTGAGGTTGTCGCTTTACGCCAAGCGGCAACGTCAGCTTCATCAAGATGGATAACTTTCATGTTCTTTTCAGCGTCGGCAATCGCATCGCTTTCAATTTTTTTGATTTTATTTCGTAGCTGTAATTCTACTTTACGAGCCGCATCAGAAAGTACTTTCTGATTGGCTGGCGTTAAAGATTCCCAAACCTTTTCATTGATCACTGTTAGGAATTCGATATCAGCATGATTGGTTAGCGTTAGGTAATCCATCACTTGATAAAGCTTACGTGGGCCAACCGCAGAAACACCGGTCATACCTGCATCCACAGTACCACGCTGATACGCTAAGAATTGCTCAGAACCTGCCATTGAAGTGGGTGCTCCGCCTACGGCTTTAACAAATTCTCCGAGTGTTTTACCAAAAACACGGACCTTCATTCCTTCCATGTCTTCAGGTTGTTTGATGGGTTTGTTTTTAGACAATAATGCGACGCCACCATACGCTTGCCACCAAAGTGGGCGAGTGCCGGTTTTTTGAATAGCTTCGTCCAGTAACATACGTACTGGGCTGTCTGGGCGAGTCGCCGCTTCTACTTTGTCTTGTGACGGGAACATGAAAGGCACATAAAAAACATCGACAGCAGGAATGGTACCGGCAAGTTGAGAAAGACTCATCACGCCCATTTCAATCGCGCCGGAGCTTACTGCTTGATGAACTTCGCTGTCTTTAAACAATTGGGCAGAAGGGTAGATCTTGATTTTAATATCGCCATTACTTTTTTCTTCCACTTCTTGTTTGAAGTCGACTAAGTTTTGACCAAGATGATGTTTGAGTGGTAATTGCAGTGAAATGCCTAAGGTTGTCTCTGCGAATGAAGGCAAAGATGCCATCAAAGTGGAGGCTAATAAACCCGTTTTTAGAAGCGTTTTGTAATCCATGATAGTGTCCTATTTTTATTATAAGTGTTTGTTTTTTTATACAACAGCTAGTTCTTTATTTAGTGCTTTTCATTACGTGCTTTAAGGTCAATAACACTTTGTGATAATGGCCTTGTTTCAGTGCGCAATCCTGCTTTGGCAACTTGCCCTGATATGTCGTGCGTTAACAACTCAGGTAATTCTCGTGCCATGTCTAATAATGTAGGTAAATCCACACCCGTATCCAAATCAATGGACTCTAGCATGTGAACAAGATCTTCCGTGCAGATATTACCAGTGGCTCCTGGAGCAAATGGACAGCCACCAATTCCACCTAATGAAGCATCTAGTTGAGTAATACCCGCAGACAACCCCGCAAGTGCATTGGCAAGGCCCATTCCACGAGTGTTGTGCAAATGTAGGGTGACATCAAGTGCAGGAAAAATATTCCGAACTTGATCGCACAATTCATACACTTGGCGCGGCGATGCCATGCCTGTTGTATCGGCAATTGAAATACTCTGAATGCCAATATCAAGGTATTGTTTGATAACCTCGATCACACGCTCAGGTGCGATTAGACCTTCAAAAGGGCAACCAAAAGACGTTGCCAGCGAGGCGTTGATACGCGTGTTACTGTCTTCCATTAGCGTGCAAATACGCTTAAATTGGGCCAATGATTGATCGCAAGTCATACGCATATTTGACAAGTTGTGCGATTCACTGACGGACATGACGAGGTTGATTTCATCTGCGTTCGTCGCCAACGCGCGTTCCGCGCCTTTTTCATTTGGCACCAAGGTGACATAAGTGACGTTAGGATTGCGAGTAATGCGGTTCATCACTTCTTCTGCGTCTCGCAAATTTGGAATGGCTTTGGGTGACACAAAAGAGGTTACTTCTATTTTATTCAGACCAAGCAAGGATAAGCGATTGATGATTTCGATCTTCTTATCGGTGGGGATAAAGATTGCTTCGCTTTGAAAGCCGTCACGAGTAGCGACTTCGTTAATTCGCACCTTAGATGGTAGGTTTTGCATAAACATAATGACCTCCTAAATCACACCATTTGCACGAAGCGTTGAGAGCTTTTCGGCATCTATACCAAGCGAACTTAATACTTCTTCTGTGTGCTCGCCAAGCTTTGGCCCTAACCATTGTGTTTTACCAGGAGTAAGGCTGAGTTTAGGCACTATCCCTGGCAGGGATATTTTATCGTCACCAGAAAGAGGGTGTTCTACAATCATGTCACGAGCACGAAAGTGGGGGTCATTAAAGATGTCTTCAGCATTGTTTATGCCACTAGAAGGAACCGCGGCTTCTTCAAGAATGGCGAGCGCGTCTTTGAGAGAATAGGTTGATGTCCAAGCTTGAATAGCATCATCCAATTCCCCTGAGCGTTTAGCTCGACCATCGTTTTGGGCCAGTTCTGGATCGTTTGCTAAATCAGGTCGATTCATGGCATTCATGAAACGCTTAAAGATGCTGTCGCTGTTAGCGGCAATAACAATATAACGCTCGTCTTTGCTCATATAAGAGCCAGAGGGCGCAATCCCCGGCATGCTAGCGCCGGTACGTTCACGGATAAAACCGAACATGCCGTATTCTGGAATCAAACTTTCCATTACGCCGAATACCGATTCATACAAAGCCACATCAATAAATTGCCCTGTACCTTTGTTCACTTTGAGATGGTGCATGGCCATCATGGCACCGATGACACCATATAGTGATGCGAGCGTGTCGCCAATGCTGACACCTACTCGAACCGGTGGTCTATCTTCGTAACCAACAAGGTGACGTAAACCACCAATGGACTCTGCAATGGCAGCAAAACCAGGGCGAGAGGAGTAAGGGCCGTCCTGGCCATAGCCAGAAACGCGTAACATGATGAGTTCAGGTTTGATTGCTGATAACTGTTCCCAGCCTAGGTTCCATTTTTCTAATGTTCCTGGGCGGAAGTTCTCTATGACGATGTCGACGTCTTTGACTAGATCATGAATGATGGCTTGGGCATCAGGAGATTTAAGATCAAGGGTGATGGATTTTTTATTACGGCTTTGCGAATACCACCAAAGAGAGGTGTCTTTGTACATTTTTCGCCACTTGCGCAATGGGTCGCCACTTCCAGGTGGTTCAACTTTAACCACTTCCGCACCGAATTGAGCGAAAATACTGCCTGCGTAAGGGCCTGCAATGAGAGACCCTAGTTCTAAAACACGCACCCCTTTTAAAGGCAGCTCGGTTTCATGTTCAGTACTTTTGCTAGATGACGAGTCGCGTTGGCTCATTCTCGTGTCCCTTATCTGTTTTTTTTTGTAATTGTTGGGACAATAATCATTTAAACGAAGGGAAGTGCAAAGCATTTAAATGTTAGGTTGCCATCTCTTTAGGATATGGCTGAATGGTTGACATCACGTGGTACGTAAATGGGTCAATAAGTGATGCGCTGCGTCGAATAGTTGATCAGAGCGTCTTATGCAAATTTTCAATTCTCGATGTGCCCAGCTATCTAATAATGGCAAAGCTTCGATTCGAGCGGCTTTTATATAAGGTCGAGCAATGTCTATCGGCATTAAACCGATGCCAAGGCCAGATTCCACCATACTGGAAAGTGCTTCATAACTGGTGACTTGAATGCGCATATTAAGCGGTAAATTGGCATTTGTAGAGGCACTAAGCATTTGATTGTTAATAGCACTACCTGTATGCAAACCAACATAGTCATACCCTAAAGTGTCAACGAAATTGATTTCTTTACTTTGTGCAAGAGGGTGGCCGACAGGTGTGATAACCACTAACCGATCTGTTTTATAAGGATAGATAGAAAGGTCTGGATACTCTCTAGAAGCGATGGTGACAATGCCAATATCGGCTGAATTTTCAGCGACGGCACGAACAATTTCACTGCTGATTTTTTCTTCTAAATGAATTTGTACCAAAGGGTTTTGATTCAAAAAAGAGCGCAATTGTTTGGGAAGAAATTGGCTGATAGCAGAAATGTTTGCCACCATTCGTACTTGCCCGCGAACACCGTGAGAAAACTCATTCATTTGGTTATAAATATCGTCTAACTGATGTAAGACACCACGCGACATTTTCAATAAACCTTGGCCTGCTGGTGTCGCGACCACGCCACGGTTAGTACGCATCATTAATGGCGTGTGAAGTAACTTCTCTAATTCCTTGATGCGCTTTGATACCGCCGAGGCCGCAATGAAATTTAATTCAGCCGCGCGTGCAATAGAGCCTTGCTCTATGACACAAACAAAAAGCCGCAGAGAAGTCGGGTCAATTCGCATTTAAGAAATCATCCATATTTTATTGTTATAGAGTGTTGATTGTTTTTTATCTATGTCATCAAACGCAGCAAGATCATATCTCATCTTGCTTTTCCCTTATACCAAAGTGGCACTTTAACCAGATAAAAGGCATTCTTCAGTGGCAATAGATAAATTCATGATGGTTTTTTCGACCGGTGAAATGGATGCTGAAGAGATCTGTCGCACTTTATACCCAAATAATAAATATGGTTTGATGCAGCGGTCGCATCATGACCTACCGATATCAAGGACTTCGTAATGGATAAATTCATGAGGCTTTCAGATTTACATAACGGCGTTCATTCCTAATGGCTCAGACAGAGAAAAAGAACGCGTTTCTTGATTCATCGTTGCCACATGTCTTTCTAAAAACGGCCGCGCCCATTATTTTGATTATGCTGGTCAATGGCTCATTCTCACTAGTCGATGCTTATTTTCTGGGGATGTTTGTAGGAGCGGATGCTTTAACGGCTGTTACATCGATGTTTCCGGCTTTTATCCTCATCATTGCTTTGTCTACTTTAGTATCGAACGGCTTTGCCAGTTTGATGGCGCGGAAATTAGGAGCCGGAGATGAGTCCAGTGCGGTTGACGTGTTTTCTCAAGCCATTAGTTTGTCTTTAGTGGTGTGTGCTGTTTTGGTTGGGCTTTTTTTAATCGGTGGACACGCTCTAACCAGTTCGGTTAGTAATGGCTCAAGCCTTATTGGAGATATGAGTTATCGCTATATTTCTATTTTGGTTTTCTTTTCTCCTTTGGTGTTTATTTTAACCATTAATGGCGATAGTTTGCGTTGTGAGGGCCAAGTTTCGTTTATGGCGTTTGTCTCACTGTTGTCTGTACTACTCAATGGCGTATTTAATTACCTGCTCATTGTTGGTATGAATTGGGGTGTGGAAGGCTCGGCGTATGGCACGGTACTGGCTCAGGCTATCTTGCTAGTCATTGTTTTTTTATATCGAAAGTATAAAAAGAATCCCCTAAAGCTTCAGGTTGTGTTGTTTTCTACGTCGCGACAGCATTGGCTAACATTTTTGTCTCTCGGGGCACCGTCAAGTTTGAATTATATTGGTTTAGCCTTAGCGTCTGGTGCCATTTTATATAATTTGCAAATTTGGGATGCTGGAAATTACGCAACGACAGTAGGCGCTTATGGCATTATCACGCGCTTAATGACGTTCATATTCTTACCCTTACTTGGTTTGAGCATGGCATTTCAAGCGATTGTGGGTAACAATTTTGGGGCAAATGAGCTGAGCAGAGTAAATAGCAGTATTAAAATTGTTTTGTCTGTTGCCTTTATTTACTGTGTTTTTTTGCAACTTATCGCTTTTGTTTTTAGAGGTGATTTAGGCGCATTATTTGTCAGCGATCAGGCCGTTATTGATGAAGTTGTGCGGATTTTACCTTTTTCTACCTTGGCGCTTTTTTTGGTTGGTCCACAGATGATGATCAGTATGTTTTTCCAAGCCATTGGAGATGCAAAAAGAGCGGGTATTTTAGGCATTCTGAAAACCTACGCATTTTCTTTGCCGTTGATTTTTATCCTACCTTTTTTCTTTGCTGAATGGGGAATCTGGTATGCAGCGGCGAGTACAGAGTTTTTTGCGTTGTTGCTGACTATCCTAGTGCTGAGTCTACGTAGTAGAAGTCAAAATATTTCTTACGGATTATTTTTTAAAGAAAACTAAACAAAACAGGCTGCTTAATAATGAGCAGCCTGTGAATGGTGCTTTCAGTGGTTCTTAATGGCTGAGTTTAAACCTTCATTGTATTGTTAATACTCAATGCCATGGCTTCGGCGATTTTGATTCCGTCTATTGCTGCAGACATAATACCGCCAGCGTAGCCTGCACCTTCACCCGCCGGGTATAAGCCTTTGGTGTTGACGCTCTCTAAGCTGTATTTATCACGTGTGATGTTGATAGGTGCAGACGTTCGGGTTTCAACACCGGTCAACAGGGCATCTTCAAAGGCAAAACCTCTAACCTTTTTGTTAAACGCAGGAATGGCTTCGCGAAGCGCTTCGATACAGAAGTCTGGTAAGGCGTCGGCTAGGTTGGTCAGTTTTATCCCCGGCTTGAAGGATGGCTCAACGGTGCCAACGTGCTCTTGTGTCTCACCTCTCAAAAAAGCACCAACGGTTTGCGCGGGAGCATCGTAATTACTGCCGCCCATGACAAACGCATGGCTTTCTAGTTTACGCTGAAATTCGATGCCCGCCAGTGGACCACCTGGATAATCAGAAGGGTCAATTCCGACAACAACGGCGCTGTTGGCGTTGCGTTCGTTACGCGAATATTGGCTCATGCCGTTTGTCACAACACGATTCTCTTCCGATGTTGCCGCGACAACGGTTCCACCAGGGCACATGCAGAAGCTATAAACGGAACGGCCATTTTTGCAATGATGAACCAGTTTGTAATCCGCCGCGCCTAAAATTTCGTTGCCAGCGTTCGGACCAAAGCGTGCTTTGTCGATAGCGGATTGTTCGTGTTCGATACGAAAGCCTACCGAGAAAGGCTTGGCTTCGATATAAACACCTTTGTTATGAATCATTTCGAACGTATCACGGGCGCTGTGTCCAATGGCGATGGCGATGTGTTTTGAATATAGTTGTTCGCCGTTAGCCAATGTGACGCCAGTAATTTGTCCATCTTCAATGTGCATGTCGTCTACGCGAGCGCTAAAGCGTATCTCGCCACCCAGCTCAACAATTTGGGCGCGCATTTTTTCGACCATGGCAACCAGCTTAAAAGTACCGATGTGAGGCTTGCTGACGTAGAGAATCTCATCTGGTGCGCCGGCGGCTACAAATTCGTTAAGCACTTTACGGCTGTATTGTTTAGGATCTTTTACTTGGCTGTAGAGCTTGCCGTCAGAAAAAGTACCTGCGCCGCCTTCGCCAAATTGTACATTGGATTCGGTATTCAGAATTTTCTTACGCCAAAACCCAAAGGTGTCCTTGGTGCGCTCACGTACTTCTTTTCCGCGCTCTAAAACAATGGGCTTATAGCCCATTTGCGCTAATACCAACGCGGCTAGCAACCCACAAGGCCCGAAACCAATAACAATAGGGCGTTCGGTTAATGTAGCCGGCGCTTGAGCGACAGGATGGTAATCAAGATCAGGTGTTGCTTTGACTTGTTGATGATCCGCAAATCGACTGAGCAAGGCGTCGTCGCATGTGGTTTCAATATCCAAGGTGTAGATCAGCATGATGTGTGTTTTTTTACGTGCATCATAACCGCGACGAAATACGTTAAAACGAACGAGTTGTTCGGCTGAAATTTCAAGCATGGATAAAATGGTATTTTCCAGTGCTGTGGCGTCGTGATCAAGGGGGAGTTGGATATTGGAAAGTCGTATCATAGGAATCAATAGTTAGAATGCGAGTTAATGGTTAATAGCCGTTAATAATACGATATTTTCGTTGAAAAAGCTGTTGCGAAATAGCGGCTTTGACTTTTTATCTCAAGATGGCGTAATGGATATTGTTATTGTAAAGGTGAAGACTAACGGCTTCAGAAAGTGTATTTTTTGCTGAGTATATTTCTCGAATGAAAATGTGTCTCTATAACCAAGGATTTTTTAATGTCTTCTACTGCTTTTCGAACGCTGGTGCTTTCAGCTGCACTTTTTACGGGTAGCTTCTCCTTGCCTACTCTTGCTCACGATGCGGATTTTTCTGCTAAAGATTTAAACGAACAATTGGTCATGTCGACGTTGTGGATGCAAGCGTCCGCTGAATATAAAGCCATGTCATATCAAGCGTTTAATTTGGCAAAAATGCAATTTGATCATTATGTTAGCCAGCATACAGGCGGTAAAAAAATTGCGGTCGTGGTAGATGCCGATGAAACGATTATCGACAATAGCGGTTATCAGGCTTGGTTGATTGGTAAAGATTTTGGTTACTCTAGCAAAACATGGGGAGAGTGGATGGATGCTGCAGAAGCGAGAGCCATGCCGGGCGCGCTGGCGTTTTTGACCTATGTGGCGAGCAACGGTGGAGAGGTCTTTTATATTACCAATCGTAAGATTTCGGGACTAGAAGGCACACGTAAAAATTTGCAAGACTTGGGATTTCCTAACGTAGATGATGCGCATTTGATGTTGCGTGACAGTACCAGTGATAAACAACCTCGTCGCGAAGCGATTGCGAAAGATTATGATATTGCGTTGTTGATGGGCGATAATCTGAATGATTTCTCTAATGATTTTAGAACAAAAAGCTTAGCCGCTAGTGATGCCGCTGTTGAGAAAAATAAAGCCATGTTTGGCACTCAATTTATCATGTTGCCTAATCCCGCTTACGGTGATTGGGAAGGCAAGGTATACGATGGGAATTGGGGCGCATCGGCCGCTGAAAAAGACCAAATGCGTAAATCTAAGTTCCATGTTTGGCAACCAGCGAAGTAGCTTATTGATTTAACAAGCTTGTCATGAAAAAGCGGCTTATCGAATGGATAAGCCGCTTTCGTCTATCTTAGTGAAGCGCTTTGCTAAGAACTTGTCTAAAACATACCTAGAATATGCCACCAAAGGAAATTTAGTGGCAGCAGTATCACACTCGTTAGCACAAAGGTTGCCAAACAAACCTTGGTGACCGCGCTAATGGATAAGTTACCAAGCGCAATCGCGGTGATCAGTGGCGGAGCCTGATAAGGTAACAAGACGTTGGAGAAAGCCAAGACTTGGGTCATCAACACGGTATGGCTAGACAAGCCAGTTATGTTAGCAAGATGCTCAGCCATGGGTGTCATGATGGCAGGAACGCCTGCCAAGTTGGTTACCACGGCCACGCAGGTGGAAATAAACGTCAGCAAACTCAAGTTAAGTAAAGGTGAGTTGGGAGAAAAAGGAATCACCTCGGTTAAATAATTAACCAATATGTTTCCCAGTCCAGAGTAAGCAATGATTGCGCTTAATCCAATAATACCCGCCGCGAATAACAATGTGCCGTACTGGATATCTTTGTCTATGCTATTTTTTGCCATTAATCCAAGGCTTGGCCATAGGCAAATTAGAGCAGCAATAAGGCCAATCCAACCCGCAGAAATATGATGCAGCGAATCAGTAAACCAAAAAGCAAAACAAGTACACAGCACAATTAATAGGCGTATTTCTATTTTCGTCATGGCTGATTTTTCGATCGTCGCTTCTATCGCTTGATTCGGCGCTTTATCTGGAAAAAGCCACAGAATAACGCCAATGGTCATGACTAACTTTCCAAACCCCAAGACAGGGAAGTGCAAAAGCAAATATTCACCATAAGAAAAGGGTGCGTTATACAAGGCTTCGGCCATGCCAGAAAGCAACATGTTGGGAGCGTTTGCTGGCAGGATAGAAAAGGCTGGTAAAAACGTACCAAATGCCGCTGCCAGTAACATGCCTTTTCGGCCATTGGAGTTTTGATCGTAGCCAAAGTGATCGGCAAGGGAGGCAATAATTGGGATAATGAGTACGATACGACTCACGCCAGATGGAATTAAAAAAGCCAAGCCCATCGCAAACAAAGCAATTTTGATAATCGTGCCCTGGTAACTGTTGCCGAGAATCAGCATCAGCAAACGTGTAGCGCGTGAATTTATCCCCGTGTGATTAATCGCCGCCCCAAATACCATACCACTGAACAGTAACCAAAATGTCGACGACTGGAATCCCGCAAATATTACTTGTGTTGGAGCGAGTTGTGTTGCCGTCGCAAAAGCAAATAATCCCAAAGCAGGCCAATAAGCAGGCACCAGAGAGGTTGCCCAGAACGCGATGCAAATGAACAGCAGTCCGGCAGAAAGAGCTTGGACTGACGTTAGAAATTGATAAGAAACTGCGCCAATGACAAACGTCATTATTAGGATTAGATACAGTGGCCAGTTGGGTTTTATTAGGAATTGGGTAGCGGTTATGGATGTTTGTGGGGAATTACTTTTATTACTCATTAGAAAGCCCTAATGGATATAGATTGGCCTTCTTTGAAAACGTCAAAGAAGGCCCATGTTTTTATTAACGAAGGCTAACGGCAATACCTTCATCAAAGCCCAACATGATATTTAAGTTTTGAACGGCCGCGCCAGACGCGCCTTTACCTAAGTTATCCAGTTTGGCAACCAGCACACCGGATTGATTGTCAGGCGCACTTAGTACAGACAATTCAACTTGGTTGCTATTATCAAGATCATGGGGAGTCAAGAAAGGTGCTGCGTCATCCGCAATGACATTAACGTCATTCACAGTGACGAATGTATCGTTTGCATAAACGTCAGCCAGTTTAGCTTGAAGCTGTTCCATGGTGACGCCATTTTTTAAATGAATGGGCAAGAAGGTCAACATACCTTGGCGGAAATTGCCCACGCTTGGTACGAAAATAGGGGCTTTGTCTAAGCCTGACCAGATTTTCATTTCAGGTAAGTGTTTGTGATTAAAAGTTAAACCATAAGCGCCAAATATAGGTGCCTTGTCTGTGCTTTCATAACGTTCAATTAAGGCATTACCACCACCGCTGAAACCTGAAATAGCATTAATTGAGTAGTCACCAGACGCTGGCAATAAACCTGCTTCAATTAAGGGTTTTAGCAATAGGATCGCACCCGTTGGGTAACAACCTGGATTCGAAACAAATTGTGCATTTTTAATCTTGTCCCGTTGTGTCACATCCAATTCAGGTAAACCATAGACCCAGCCTTCAGCAACTCTGTGTACTGAACTGGCGTCTAGAATACGGCAACCTTCTTCTTTTGCTAACACCACGCTGTCGATTGCCGCTTCGTCTGGCAGACAAAGTACAGTGACATCAGCTTCTTTCATTAGGCGACGTTTCTCTTCAACATCACGCTTTTTAGATGGATCAATACTGATGACTTCAATGTTTGGATGATTAATCAGACGTTCTCTTACTTGCAGGCCTGTGGTGCCAGTTTCGCCATCAATAAATACTTTTTTCACAGCAGGGTTCCTTACTGGGTGTCTTAAATCAAAGAAAAAGCAGGGCATCTTTGTGAATTTCCTGCTTTTTATCGAATGTTTAGGTGATGCTATCGTTAGTAAATAGTGTAATGCATCAGGGTGCGGCTGAATAGTTGATAGAAACGCTTAATCTTGAATAAAAAATTATTTTCATCCTAATTAGACTCCTGAGTGAAGTGCTCATTAGCAGTTTGATTGTCAGTATTGGATGTGTCCTCTCAACAGGTTACACTTTCGGTTTATTAAATCAGCTATGTGTTTTTATGAAAAAATCCGATAAGAAAATCGACAATGCTATTCGTGAGGCTTTAACTAAGGTGTGTGAAAGTGCACTGAACTCTGTTGATGGGTTTGTTTGGCTAACGCATTTAGTCAATTACAATGGGTTTCCTAATTCCTTAAAGGTCGTGTGTATTTTCGACACTGACGAGGCTTTGTCTACCGCCATTGAAGCCAAGCTGGATGATTATTTTTACCAGCTTATCAATAACGAGTTAAATGCCGTTAACATCAAGCTCAATAAGCTTCGTCAGCAGGTTAGTTTTGATAGTGAAGAAGCTTGTGAGCGTTCTCATGATGGTAAATGGAACGAACGATTTAAAAAGCTCACTCTGCATTAAAGTAAATCACGCTTTAGTCTTCGGTTTTTTCTCGAATGCGCTTCATTTCTGCCTGTAATTGAGGGTTCTTCTCTTCAAGGTATTTTTTAAGGCGAGCAATAAAAGGTTTGTTTTCATGGAAGGGCACGCCTATTTGATGCGCGTCAGCCACTTCAACCATGGAAACTCTATCGTGTTGCTGAAACACGTCGATCATTTCGCCTGACTTTTCGTGGGAAATTCCCAGTGCCTTAAAAGCAGACCTTCCCATACGTAAGCTACTGTCGAAGGTTTCTCGAATAATATCTCGACATCCGCATGCCCATAAATCGTATACGTGATTGTTGTCGAACGCACGGGCAATAATGTGCAAGTCTGGATACATCTCTTTCACGTATTTGACGAGTTTGGTGACTTGCTCAGGATCATCAATGGCAATAATCAACAGCGAGGCTTCATCAATGCCGGCCGCTTGCAATAGATCGGGTCTAGTGGCATCGCCAAAATAATTATTCACGCCCAAGTGCTCTAGTGCCACAAGTCGTTTTACGCTGAAATCAATCACGGTTGAATGATAGTTTGCTAGCCGCAAAATGTTGTCTATGGTGCTGCCAACTCGGCCTGAGCCAGCAATGATGATTTTATTGTCATCGGGGAATTCGTCGTATTGCCTAGTGGTGTGATCGGAGGCAAAACGCGGTGCGATTATACGATCGTAAATGATAAATAATAGAGGGGTGAGTAACATAGACAATGCAACAACAAGCAGTAAAGTATCGGCAATTTCTTGCGAGATTACGGCGTTGCTGACGGTAAAAGACAATAAAACAAAGCCAAACTCGCCAGCTTGGG
>CAXBGJ010000055.1:0-17108 GCA_963975045.1 uncultured Marinomonas sp.
TCGTCGTGCCGAGTAACTTTGGTATGAATGATTTGGATGCACTGGTTGAGCAAGGTTTTACCGAAGCATTAACACGTCTAGAAGCGGCTGGCGTTGTCGTAGAGCGCCGTTTTATTGCAGCGCTAGAAAGCTACAAAACCTTGCCAATATGGCAGTTCTCAGCGTTTGAATGTCAGGCTTTTTATAGCAAGACTTATGATTTGGCGACGGCAGACATTGACCCGCGAGTCGCTTCTCGCATAGTGCGTGCTAACACCATTAAGTCTGAGGATTTTCAGCAGACTCAAGCGGCTCGACATGCTTTTATTCAGCAGATGGTAGAGGATGAGCCGAATACGGTTTTCTTGCTACCGACCGTTGCCGTTGTGGCGCCTAAATTGACCGACCTTGAAGAAAACTCAGAATACGATCGTGTAAATCTCTTGTGTCTGCGTAATACCTCTTTCGCGAATGTGTTAGATGGTTGTAGCGTATCGCTGCCGTTTCGTTTTCAAAACGAGCCAATGGGCTTTATGCTCACCGCAGGCAATGGCATGGATCAGCAGATACTCGATCTGGCGAAAAAATGGAAACGTGTTATTTAAGAGTAACTCTATATTTTTTAAGTGTTTTTTAAAAGCGTGGCGAGCTAAACGCCACGCTTTTTTATTGTCGTTATTTACTAAAAAAGTCAGGCTAAATTCTGCTTCTTATTGTATTCCTGAGCCGCGATAACCGCGGTATTGGTTGCTATTTCTGCTAACGGGTTAAAGGGGACATCGGAATAGGACGCGGTGAATGTGAGGTCGCTCGGTGTCCAGACCGCTCGGATTTTTCGTAGACTTCCTGCCTCTAATTCTTTAGCAATCATAATATTCGGTAAGGTAGAAATACCCACTGCGTCTATCGCCAAACTACGGCAAGCCGCTAAGGATGTCGAAGCGAAAAAGTGTGCTGGTGGACCGTCTAACTCTCTGAATTTTTGATTGATCTCGACATAAGGTTTGGTGGCGCGTGCATAGGTAATAATGGGCCATTTGGCCAACTCTTCCAAATACAGCAATCGATCCGGTAAACCTAATTTTGGACTGGCAGCCCAAGAAAGAGAAAACGTACACAGTTCTCGGTTGACGATATTAGGTTCAGAAATTGGCCCCATTAACAAACCCAAATCCAAGCTTCTATCTTTAATGCCCGTGGTCAGATTTGCAGTGACATCGACCGTCATTTCGACATCTAGATTAGGCATATCCTTGTGCAGACGAGCTAGAAAATCGGGCAGCCAAGTGTTGACGATGGTTTCTGATACGCCCAAGCGCAGTACGCCAGAGTATGCATTGGAAATGCCCGCGCGTTTTCGTAGTTGTTCCGTTTGATAGAGAATTTTTTCAATATAGGGCAACAGCTCTTTGCCTTTTGACGTCAGCATAATTGGGCTTGAGCCGCCTTCACGTTCAAAAAGTTTGACGCCTAATTCAGCTTCTAATCCCGCAATTCGAGCCGAAATCGCGGGTTGTGTGGTGTGAAGTCGTTCTGCAGCTTTGCGAAAATTGCCTAATGAGGCAACCCAGACAAAGGTTTCTAGACGTTTGTAATTCACGTTTTTACTCCGTTGAGTAATAAGAGACAGTAAATAAGTAGGTATTGAGCAAAAGAGTATAAGGCCTTTGATGTTTCGGCAATCTTTTCGTTAAGTGTGGCGAGAGTCATAGGAGTGGCACAAAGCTTGCGTTATGCTGTGAACACATTCATAGGATCATTCAAAACATGAACAAACTGATTTCTTTATTGTTGAAAGGCTTGGTTGCGGTTTTGCCGATAGGCTTGACGGTGTATTTGATTTACTGGTTATTGGCCACGGGAGAAGCCATCGCTCAACCCATCTTATTGTTCCTGATTCCTGATATTTTGTATTTCCCTGGATTGGGACTCCTTGCCACCTTGGGCGCCTTGATGTTGATCGGTTTCTTAGTCAATCTTTATGGTGTGCGTTATTTGGTGAAGCTCAGCCATAACATATTCGAACGTATTCCTTTGGTGAAATCCATTTATGGTGCGATCAAAGACATGATGATGGTGTTTAATCTCGCCGAAAAGAAAGAAATGAAAAACGTGGTGTCGCTGGAATGGAACGGCGCTCAAGTGATTGGATTTGTGACCGGCGAACAGACTGGAAAAAAGCTGTTTGGTGAGCAAGACTTAGTGGGTGTGTATGTGCCGCTAAGTTATCAAATTGGCGGCATTACTCTGTATATTTCACGAGATCGCTTAACGGAACTCGACATTGGTGTTGAAGAAGCCATGCGACTGACCTTAACGGCGGGCGTGCAAAGTAAGTCTAAAGTGTAAACGAAAGGCCGTGACTATTTTGCTCCGAACCATTGGTGAGCAGAGCAATTTTCTTTATCATGCACTTCTTTTTTAGTAACTCTTTAAAGTGATGTTGGCAAGTATGCAAGAAGTGGTGCAAATGCAAAAAACAGTCATTGTTGTCGGTGCAGGCCCAGCGGGCTTGATGGCGGCAGAAGGTATTTGTGCCGCCGGTCATCAGGTTCATGTTTACGATGCAAAACCCAGTGCATGCCGTAAGTTTTTATTGGCCGGTGTGGGTGGCATGAACATTACCCATTCCGAAGCGTATCCTGAGTTTATTCAACGTTATTACGACAAAGCCAATTGGTTAGACACGGCGATCGGTCAGTTTGATGCCGATGCCTTGTGTGATTGGATTCATAGCTTAGGCATTGAAACCTTTGTGGGAACGTCCGGTCGAGTATTTCCTAAAGACATGAAAGCCGCACCATTGCTACGTCATTGGTTGACGCGTTTGCGTGAGTCGGGGGTGGTATTCCATATGCGCCACAAAATGATCGCATTGGACAATAACCGAGTGACGTTTGACCACAATGGCGATGACGTTGTCGTTCAGGCGGATGCGATTGTGTTGGCGATGGGCGGCGCTAGCTGGCCTAAGCTTGGCTCTGACGGTGCTTGGCTGTCTACTTTACAAGATAATGGCGTTTTGGTCGCGCCACTACAAAGCGCTAACTGTGGCTTTTACAGCGAGTGGAGCGCGCATTTGCAAACGAAGTTCGCTGGCAGTCCATTGAAAGACGTCGCGTTTTCGTTCACCTTAAACGATGGTCATGTAGTGACGAAAAAGGGTGAATGCATTGTCACTAAGGACGGCATGGAAGGCAGTCTGATTTATGCTTTTTCTAAATACTTACGTGATGGTATTAATGCTTCCGGTCAATCGTCTTTGTTGATGGATTTTTTGCCTTTGCAAAGCGAAGAGCAAGTGATTAAAAAACTGCGTAATACCAAGGCAAAGGAATCATTTGGTAAATATTTAAAACGTACGTTGGGTATCAGTGGTGTGAAAGCGGCTTTGCTGCATGAGTTTTTCCCGAAAGAAGCGTTCCACACGCCGGAAGCGTTAGCGCGTTGTTTGAAAGCGGTACCGGTGAGCTTTTATAAAACGAAGTCGATCGATGAAGCGATTTCCAGCGCCGGTGGTGTGTGCGAAAGCAGTGTCGATTCCGTCTTGATGTTGAACGCCATTCCGGGTGTTTTTTGTGCCGGTGAGATGCTGGATTGGGAAGCACCGACCGGTGGGTATTTGTTAACAGCGTGTTTTGCCACGGGGCGTTTAGCGGCCAAAGGCGTGTGTGATTTTTTAACGAATCGCAGTGTGACATAATATTCGATTGATTAACTGCACACATAAAAAATGCCCAATGTTTTCATTGGGCATTTTTTTTATGGGCCGTTTTTTAGGCTAGTCGTGTACTTGCGAGCGTTTAGTTAGACGCTTGCTGGCCTGGCATGCCGAAACTGTATTGCACACCAATCGATGTAACGTTATCCAAATGGTTGTCTTCTATGTCTTTCACCATGCGGAAGTCGGCACGAAGATCGACATCACTATTAATAGCGTATTTTACGCCACCACCTGCGTTTACCAATAAGTTGTTTGAGTCGCCATCAACGTCGGTTATACCAACACCAGCGGCTAAGTAAGGGGTTAAGCTCACTGTGGTGAATTCAGGTAGGCTGTATAAGCCATCAACTCGGTACTGGTCTAAATCGTTGTTGCGACCATGCTTACTGGCATCTGAATGAAGGTAAACTGCCTCTAAGGCCAGCGGGCTGTTTGTCTGGTAGCCAACGCCAATGGAATAAGATGTATCATTGCCAGCTTGTCTATCACCATCTGTATTGTAGTAGCCGATGCTCGGCGTGACCGTGATGCCTTCTTTTGGTGTTTCGGCATAGGCCATTGTTGCAAGAGATGAAGCAATCAGGACACCACTAAAAAGAGTACGTTTTTTAAAAGATGTAGACATGTTAATTTCTCCTAATGAACATAATGTATGTTGTTCGCTACTCAGATTACGCTAAATCTTTTTATTGAAAAGCCCCGCTAAAAAGCGCAAAAAATAGGACGTGAACCACCGCTACTTGATCATGACGCAAGCCTTACTAAAGTGACTGTTTTTAACCGGTAGGTGGTTAGATAACACGTAAAAGAGTGTAGGAAATGCGTTTCTTATTACAGTAAATTTTCACTTCAAAGTGACGATAATTCGATTGTGGTGAAAGTAAGCACCGCACATTCATAAAGTAGTAATCTCACAAAAAAAACGCCCGATGTTTCCATCGGGCGTTGTGTGTTTTTAGAACGTTTTGTGGTCGTTTTTATTTCGATGAAATAATTGCAACAACACGACGGTTCGCTTCGCGATTTGCCGCTGTATTATTGTTAAGCAATGGTTTTTCTTCACCGTAGCCAATCGCAGAAACACGATTAGCGGCAACACCAAGCTCTGTCGTCAAAACAGTCGCGATGGCTTGAGCGCGTTTTTCAGACAAAGACTGGTTGTACGCAGCAGAACCACTGTCGTCTGTGTGACCTTCAATCACGACGCTTGCTTTCGGGTATTCTTTTAGGAATGCCGCGACCTTCTTGATTTGTGGGAAATATTTAGCATTAACAACCGTAGAGTTGCTTGCAAACTGAACGTCTAAACGAATGGACTTCGCTTCTTTTAGTACGACGTAACAACCTTTAGCGTCCACTTTTGAACCTGCTGTAGAATTCGGGCAAGCATCAAGGTGATCGGCTACGCCATCTTTGTCAGCATCCAACGCACAACCTTTCATGTCAACAGAAACACCCGCTGGTGTGTTCAAACACTGGTCTTTGTGATCTGCAACGCCGTCTTTGTCAGCATCCAACGCACAACCTTTCATGCCAACAGAAACACCCGCTGGTGTGTTCAAACATTGGTCTTTGTGATCCGCAACACCGTCTTTGTCAGAATCCAATGCACAACCTTTCATGTCGACAGAAACACCGGCTGGTGTGCTTAGACATTGGTCGTTCGCATCGATCACACCGTCGCTGTCGGCATCAGCGGCTTTTGCCACAACATTTTTTGCCATAACGCTTTTAGGTTCTTGAGCTGGCGCAGATTTCGCACCAAAGACATAGTGAAGACCAACCATGGTGAGGTTGTCTAATTCGTTATCTTCAACGTCGTTGATTAAGCGAAAATCAGCGCGCAGTGACAAATCTTGGTTTAAGGCGTATTTCACACCGCCGCCTGCGTTGATAAGCGCATTGTTTTCGCCAGGGCTAAAATCTGTAGTGCCAACCCCTGCGGCCAAGTAAGGCGTCCAATTGCCTTGCTCTGCTAGGTGGTATAACGCATCTAAACGGTACTGATCAACATCGACATCGCTGCCGCCAACAGACGCTTCACTGTCTGCATTTAGGTAAACAAACTCAACCGCCCACGGGTTACCAAACTGATAGCCTAAGCCAAGCGACAAGGCGGTGGTGTTATCAACACCTCGGTGGTTGTCCATGTTGTAATAGCCGATGCTTGGTGCAATAGTAAAACCTTCTTCTGGGGCTGCTTGTGCGACAGAAGACGCCGCGATAAGGCTGGCAAGAAGAACGCGTTTATTCAATAAAAAAGGCATGGGTGGTTCCTTGGTAAGTTTGAGGTACTGCTACCTCAGTATAGTTAATACATTCAGTCACGCTAGAAAGAGCGCATTATGGCGTAATGTGAAAGGAAAAAACGGAAAGGGATACAATTCAAAACATATATAGAATTCGTTACAAACCAGTTACGAAAAGGCGGTTTAGGTAACGAAGCGTAGCGTTTTTTTAGAGGGAGGGGGCGCGAAAAAAAAAGCAAAAAAATTCTCAGGAACTTAGTTCCTGAGCATTTTTTATTGTTTAACGTACTATTTATTGTTTAACGTACTATTTATTGCTTAACGTACTAGGTGACGCCTTTTATTTTGAAGAAATCACGGCAACAACACGGCGGTTGGCTTTGCGGTGTTCTGCGGTGTCATTGTCAAGCAAAGGCGTATCTTCACCGTAACCAATGGCGCTGACACGATCTTCGGATACTTCAAAGGTTCTAATCAACACATCGGCAATGGCTTTAGCGCGTTTTTCAGAAACGGTTTGATTGTAGCTTGCGGCACCGCTGTCGTCGGTATGACCTTCGATTAATACGGTGCTCTGTGGGTGTTCTTTAAGGAACATGGCAAGCTTTTCTATTTCAGGGTAGTACTTTTGTTCCACATCAGTTTTGTTGTTACCGAATAGAACGTTTAATTTAACCGGAGGTAATGCGACGACTTCGGGTGCTTGCTCCGTTAGTGCTGGTTCTTCATTTTGAACCACAACCGGCGCGACCATCACGGGTTCATCTTGCATGACGTCTTCGGCGGGCACCGCTTTTGTGTTGGCAACGTCAGGTTCAATGGCTTGCTGTGGTTCAGTCGCTGGAACCGGCTCTGATTCTGGCTCAATTTGTGTGTACGTTGTGGCTTCAACCGGCGTGTAACCGCTGTCGTCAGAAGTCGATTTTGCGGAGGATCGACCAAAGGTCATTTGAACGCCAAGCGAGGTGATGTTGTCGACTTGATGGTCTTCGACGTCATCCACCAAACGGAAATCGGCACGAAGAGAAATCGTATCATTTACGGCGTATTTCAAGCCGCCACCGGCGTTTAATTGTACGTTGTTATGGCTCGACGAATTGCCAAAATCGGTAGTACCCACCCCAGCCGCTAGGTATGGCGTGAGATTGGCCGAACGGATCGTTGGCAAGTGGTACAAACCGTCTAGTCGATATTGATCTACATCGACGTTACTGCCGCTGCTCGATTGTTCCGTATCGGCGTTGAGGTAAACAAACTCCACCGCCCAAGGATTATTGAATTGATAACCAAGACCCAATGAATAGGCTTTATCATCCTTGATGTCTCGGTCGTCATCCATGTTGTAGTAGCCAATGCTTGGCGTTACGGTGAAACCTTCTTCTTGTTGCGCTAGAGCCAAGGTTGAAACAGATGACGCGGCAATAATGCTGCTTAAAATAGTGCGCTTTGCTATGTTGAAAGACATGTTTTATCTCCTGATAAATATCTATGTTGTGTCGTTCTTTTTCACAGCATAGCCTGTTTTATGAAGCTTAAAAATGTCGTAAAAAAACGCTGAAACCCTTATGTCATCTAGGATTTCATATTCATGACGTAGAGTTTACTTAACAAGCGCTTTCAACACAGAGTGGGCAACGCAGAGGTGAAAAAAAGCGTAGCAAAGGAGATATTAATTACACGAGTTTTGCATTCCAGTGAGCCAAAACAGAGGTTAATATTGGCTTTCTACCTCTGAATGGCATGATAAAGGCGACGGCGTTGTTTTTAATCGTGCATTAATGACTTATTAGCTCCGACACCGGCCATAACGCCAGACGCCGACGCAAGCGTGGCATTTTGCATCGGATTAGAGATATCGCCAGCGGCGAAAAGACCTTTCACACTGGTTTGTTGAAAATCATCTGTCTTAATGACAAGACCCAGCGGACCTTCTTCGAATTCACATCCTAGCTGTTCTGCAAAGGGGCTCGACATATATGTTTTTGGAGCGACAAACAATGCCGCTATATAAATGGTTCGGCCATCGGCAAGATATACGCTGGAAATCTTTGGCGGTTATTGTTTCGTATTTAGAAATTGTAGATTAGCGGGATGCGTATTGATCATGAGTAGTAGCAAGCCTAGACTGAGTGGCATCAAATTGTGCCAAAGAAGCGATGAGCTCGGCGGGCAATCATTCTAGTTTAGAGGCTTATTATGATGTTACCAACTTACTTTATTTCCCACGGCGGCGGCCCTTGGCCTTACATTCCAGACATGCGTGCGATGTTTTCTAATCTTGAAAGCGCGCTCGCAGATATGCCAAATCAGCTTAAAGAAAAACCCAAAGCGATTTTGATGATTTCTGCTCATTGGGAACGTAAAACCTTTGGTGTTCAATCCCATTCAGCGCCGGGTATGGAATACGATTATTACGGCTTTCCTGCACATACTTACGACATTAAATACGCTGCGCCAGGTTCCCCAGAAGTGGCTTCAATAGTGGCTGAGCTGATCAAAGGAGCGGGTTTATCCGTCGATTTGGATGACAAAAAAGACTTTGACCACGGGGCGTTTGCACCGATGGTTGTGATGTATCCTGACGCCGATATGCCATTGGTTCAGTTGTCGTTGAAATCAAATCTAGACCCAGAAGAACACATCGCACTGGGTCGTGCGTTGGCGCCATTGCGAGAAGAAGGTGTGTTGATCGTCGGCAGCGGATTGAGTTTTCACAACCTTGGATTAAGAGGGCCGCAAGCCAAAGCCCCGTCAAATGCGTTTGATGCCTGGCTGCAAGAAACCTTGTTGAAATCAACTCCTGCACAACGTAGTGAACGTTTGATTGAATGGGATAAAGCGCCTTATGCCCGAATCTGTCATCCGAGAGAAGACCATCTTATTCCATTAATGGTCGCCCTTGGCGCAGCTGAAAACGGCATTGCCACGTGTGTTTATCACGATGAAGGTTTGTTTGGCGGCTGGACCGCGTCGAGCTTTCGCTTTGATTAAGCAGTTTTAGGCTTTTTCGTTGTATATTTTTTGGTGGCTCTAGATCGAAAGCCGGATCTAGCGCCCACTTGTTTGATACGACCTTTCATTTCCAACATCGCGATTTTAATTTTCTTGTTTGAAGCGGCTAAGTTTTTTAATTGCTCTATCTCTTTTAATGCCTCAGCGAACTGCTTTTGAGTTAGTAATATTTCAACCACTTTGAGCATATCAGCAACGACTTCTGTGTGATCCGTCGCAAAGTTAGACAAGCTGATTTCAAATGCGTTTCTCGCATGTACTAAGTCGTCATCGGGCTGCGTAAATGTTGTCATGAGAACCTTAGGAAGAGTGAAGTGAGTATGCGCTGTATTTTATTGGGAAATCACTGCGCCTGCATTCTTATTCATTGTCTGAATAAAAATGCAAAACAGGGACATTTGTCAGTAGATTATAATTGGCGCCTAAAGTCGAGTCGTAATATTTGTCGAGGAAGGTTGGAAATATTCGCTGAAAAGGTATGAAGACAGCGCGGGTCAAACACAATGATATCGCCCGCTGCGCCGGTTAATGGGACGACTTTCTGTTCGATACCATTATGCGTACTGCCTTCTTCCATGAATCGTTGGATGCGTTTATCAGGGGAACCTTCGTTAACCAGCTCATGGAACCAAGGATCTTCTTGAATAAGGGGTTCTAAAACCTGATCCATCGGCAAGAGTGTCACGTCTTTAGGGTTCTCAAAAAGCCCGCTATTTACCGATTCAAAGGCGTTTATTAACGCCTCGTTATTGGATGTGCCGAGCGCTTTTGCGAGCGACTCTGCACGGCGGTGAGATCCAGAAACGACGGTTGTTGCCCCCATATCTGCGCTTACATCATCGAGAAATACAAAGACAAATAAACTCCAAGAATTAGCGTCTCCCACCACAATGGGTTCATCACTATGCCAAGACTTATGAGGCACATTCCAAATCGTCTCGGATCCTGGAAAACTCAATAAAGAATACCAAAGATCCAGAGGGCGCCATGCGTGAGCGCCAAATACATTATCAATAGCAGGTTTGATCGCACGCTCTATATCGTCAAATTTACCCGATGCTTTTAGGTCTCGCATAATCGACCCCATACCGTTCAATCGTTTTGCGCGAGCGTTTCCGACAGGGTTATTAGCATTGGAAAACCATGTGCTAGGTTCATCGATATTAATGCCAAATTTGAGGTTAATTTCATGCCAAAAATGGGTTCGTACATCGACAATTTTTTCAACATCGATGACATTGGAGAGTTTAAGTACACCCTTGTTTTGGAAGTCTTCAAGTTTAGATAATTCAGTTGTTGTCATCGAATTGGTTTCCCGTTCAGCGTTAGCGTCTCAGTGAATTTTTTACCTATGGCGAATAATACCATTGAGCTCACTTGAAAGAAGTCCTTCTAGCCTGAAAAAAGAACTTGTCTCAAAAAAATCTTTTTTTGAGACAGGTAGTTTTTTCTTTGTTATCTTTATCTCAATTACTCTTATTTTTGAGATAGCTATGATTACTTCACCTCCTAAAGACTTAATAGAAAACCCTATTACGAAGGTTTATAAAAATGGGGTGTTGGTGATTGGTTATACGAGCTATATCTCATCGATAGACGCTAAAGGGCGATATCTCCATTTTGACGAACTCAAACATAGATTACCCAAGCAGTTGAACTCGACATTAGTTTGGTCATTGATGAAAGAAGCCAGACAAAGACAATCGCAAGATGTTTATTACTCATTTTTTGGAAAGCGCTTAGCACCTGCTACCTTACTCATGACTCCTACCATTCAAAAAGCCATCAGTGAGACGGATCGAAATACAACAACCGCTGCATTGGAATGGATGTGTAACAAGATCGGTGAGCAAAAGCATTTAGACTATTTACTAAATGACCTTATTGAAGACGAAGCCATCAGTAGCAGTCAGCTAGAAGGTGCGGCGACCACAACCAAGGTCGCAAAAGACATGCTGAAACGTGCGAGAAAGCCCAGAAGCATTGATGAGAAAATGATTCTCGGCAATTTCAGAATGATGAAATTTGCATGGGAGCATAGGAACAAAAATCTCTCGGTTGAATTTATAGAAGAACTCCATCAGATTGGTGTGGAAGGCATCGAAGATGAGAAATACAAACCGGGCGTGATTCGTACGACTGATGATGTAGTGGTAGAGAACAATGATGGCGAAGTGGTTCACACACCGCCAAAAGCGGAGTATTTGAATACCCGACTTAATACGTTAGTAGAGTGGGTTAATGACTCACATCACGATGCTGAAACGGCTCATTACATTCACCCTTTGGTAAAGGCCATTACGCTGCATTTCCGAATTGGCTATGAACACCCTTTCCATGATGGAAATGGTCGTGTCGCCAGAGCGTTATTTTATTGGTATATGTTTAAAAATGAGTTTGCTACGTTTCGTTATATTGCGATCAGCTTGTTATTGAAAGAAGCGCCTGTGCAATATGGTAAAAGCTACCTTTATACCGAAACCGATGACATGGATTTAACCTATTTTGTTGATCATCAGTGCCGAATTATCATTCAAGCCATCAATAAATTTAAAGCGTCCTACAAAGAGTCAGTAGAGCAAACAGAAGTGTTTAACAAGTGGCTGTGGGATTCGGGTTTGTATCGTAAGTTGACGGATAAACAGCAGACGGTTTTCCAAGTGGCCAAAAGTCAGAAAGCGGTTTCTTTTACCATCAATAATGTAAAGGATAACTTGGGTTGCTCCTATAACACAGCCGCGACGACGCTAAATGGGCTGGTTGAATTAGCGCTGTTTAAGAAAGTAAAAGATGGCCGTGAATGGGTGTACAAAATGATCGACCAGAAAGAATTGGTTAAATCATGGAAACCGGATTCTAAACGGTCTAGGGATTAAGTGACGTTTTGAAAATATTATAAAAAAGCGAAAGTCATAATTGGCTTTCGCTTTTTTTATGGGGTTATGAACCACAAAAAATCAAACCGCTTCTCCAGCTTCGTCGGCATCGATTACATCGGTTTCTATCAAAGCATCGGCTAGCCATTCTTGCATTGCCAGATGCGCAAGCATGGTGGTTTGGTAGTCACTTGCCGCTGCCGACAACGCGATGCCATAGGTTTTAAAACGAAACATAACTGGCGCGAAAAAAGCATCGGCTAAGCTGAATTCGCCGAATAAATAGTCTCCATATTGTGCGTTTTCGGCGCGTAATCTTGTCCAAAGTACATCCAGCGAGGCGACTTCTTTTTTGGCTTGATCGCTCAGTTCGACATGACGTTGTGCTCGGCAGTTCATTGGCATCTCAGTGCGAATACCAAACAGTCCAGAATGCATATCCGCCACAACCGAACGTGCTACAGCGCGTTTTTTCGTGTCTGCTGGCCAGCCTTTTCCATCAAGATAGTTTTCGTTCAAGTATTCACAAATGGACAGCGAATCCCACACGCTCAAGTCACCATCGACCAAGACGGGTACCTTGCCCGCGGGCGAATATTTGGCGAGTTCGCTGTGGAATGTGTCGCTGAACAGCGCCAGTTTGATCTCTTCAAATGGAAGGTTGAAGGCTTTTAGCGCCAGCCAACCACGTAACGACCAAGAGGAATAATTTTTGTTGCCGATGATGAGTTGCATGTGTTGCGCTCCTTTTTGTGAAACTCATTATTACTGCTTGTTTTTGTGAAGACTAACGAATAGTTTTGATGCCTCCCATTCTAAATAGTGATAAATGGTTTCGTCATGGATATTGATGCACTTCGTAGTTTCATTGCGTTTGTCGACACGGGGAGTTTTACGCGTGCGGCCAAGCAAACTTTTCGCACACAAAGCGCCATCAGCATGCAAATGAAACGGCTTGAAGAAGACACCGGCCACAGCTTGTTTGTGAAGGAAGGACGAAACCTTGCACTGACGGAACAAGGTCAGCAATTGGTTAGTTATGCCAGACGACTTGTGTCATTGCACGATGAAGCGCTCGGGCATTTTTCGGCGCACTTGCAGCATCCTCCTTTAACCATCGGTTGCCCAGACGACTACGCTGAATCGATTTTACCGTCCATGGTGGATTTCATTCGACAGGAACTTCCTCAACAAAGTCTGCGCATTATTTGTGATTGCAGCACGCAATTGCGTTTGATGTTGGATCAAGGAAAGATAGATATCGCGATTTTGACTCGCGCGCCAGACGCCGAAGAAGGGTATTTGCTCAAGCACGATACCGGTGTTTGGGTAAAAGGTGCGGGAGTGGAGTGGGCAGGCATAGAGTACCAAACGCCGTTGTCTTTGCTCTTGTACGAACCGGATTGCAAGTTCCACAGCACGGCCATTGATGGTTTGGAAAAACAAGGTCGAGAATATCGATTGGTATGCAGCAGTTCCAGCGCGACGGCAATAAAAAGTTTATTACGTCGTGGGCAAGGAATCAGTGCGATGGCGGTTTCCAGTGTTTCCTATGGGTTGGACATTATTGAAAACTCAAACCTTCCGGCCTTACCTTCTGTCGATATCGTACTCGCGGTAGCACCTGTTCCCCACCCTGTGTTTGGATCGCATTTGGCCGCCAAATTGAGCCAACGGTTTTTTCAGGAAACCAGAGGCTTGCTCCCTCGTGTTTGATTTGACCAAATAGATCGTAATGCATTTATTAAGGAAGGCGAATAGCGTTGTGTTTTAAGGTGATTAAACAAAGGTTTTAATTTTTCACATAAGTTTTCTGATTTATGACAGTGTAATCTTTAAAAGTTAGCTATGTTTAGTAGTCAAAACGCAGTTTAAGGAGAGGCTAGCATGAAAAAAATGGACGCCGGTATACCGCATCTGGTGAATTTGCTTAAAGACTTAGAAAAAATATCACTTCAGGACATCTCACAAATCCCACTTTCTCAGCAGCACATACTGGCTGAAAAAATAGAAAGCTTACAGGACGAGTTGAAAGTACTGATAGGTAAAGAAAAATCATCAACTCATTAAGCTAGATTTTCCATATTTTGCTTAAAAAAAGACCGGCCTAAGCCGGTCAAACGTTCAGAGAGTGTAAGGTGATGTTATTCCCAAGAACGAATTAAATCGTCATAGGAAACAGTCACACCTTGTGGTTTTTCATTCGCCAATTTCGGTTTTGGCGAACCTGGTTGAGCCAACCAGTAAGCTTCGTCACGTGGTGTATTCATTTTTGGTCCACATAGAGGCTGTACGTTAGCACGCTCTAAACGTTCCATTACTTTGTCTTGTGCCGCCGCTAGACCGTTCAAGGCTTCTTGAGGTGTCGCTTCGCCACTGGCCGCTTGAGAAATGTACTGCCACCAAAGCTGAGCTAGCTTAGGATAATCCGGTACGTTAATTCCCGTTGGAGACCACTGTTTACGAGCTGGTCCTTTGTAGAATTCTACTAAGCCACCCAATTTAGGGGCGGCAGCTGCCATTTCAGGTGAGTTGATATCCGACTCACGAATAGGCGTTAGACCTACTAAGGTTTTTTTCAAAGAAACGGTTTTAGACGTTGTGAACTGAGCATACATCCAAGCCGCTAGACGACGATCGTCTGGTGTTGAATTCATGAAGGTCCAAGCGCCAACGTCTTGATAGCCTTTTTTCATGCCTTCTTCCCAATATGGTCCAACCGGAGAAGGTGCCATGCGCCATTTCGGAGTGCCATCTTCGTTCACAACAGGAAGGCCTTTCGCCGTCATGTCTGCGGTAAACGCTGTGTACCAGAAGATTTGTTGTGCAACGCCACCTTGAGCTGGTACTGGACCAGATTCAGAGAAGGTCATGCCTTGCGCTTCTGGTGGCGCATACTTACGCAACCATTCTACGTATTTTGTTGTTGCATAAACGGCCGCTGGGCCATTTGTAGCACCGCCACGAGAGACGCTTGAACCAACAGGTGAACACGCATCTTTGATACGAATACCCCATTCATCCACAGGCAAACCATTTGGTGTACCTTTATCGCCCGCACCCGCCATAGAGAACCAGGCATCGGTGAAACGCCAGCCAAGAGACGGGTCTTTTTTACCGTAGTCCATGTGTCCATAAATGCGTTCGCCATCGATGGTTTTCACTTTATCCGTGAAGAATTCAGCGATGTCTTCGTAAGCAGACCAGTTTACTGGTACGCCTAGCTCATAGCCGTAAATCGATTTGAATTTCGCTTTTAGGTCAGGGCGAGCAAACCAGTCAGCACGGAACCAATAAAGGTTAGCAAACTGCTGTGTTGGCAATTGGTAAAGTTTACCATCTGGACCTGTGGTGAAATCCAAACCGATAAAGTCGGCAAGATCCAGTGTTGGCAAAGTGTAATCTTTACCATCACCCACCATCATGTCAGAGATAGGAACGACTTTTCCGTAACGGAAATGCGTACCGATCAAATCTGAATCGTTGACGTAAGCATCGTAGATGTTACGGCCTGACTGCATTTGCGTTTGCAGTTTTTCGACGACGTCACCTTCTTGGATCAAGTCATGATTGACTTTGATTCCCGTGATTTCGGTGAAGGCTTTAGCCAATACTTGTGACTCGTATTGGTGAGTCGTTAGGGTTTCTGACGCGACATTGATTTCCATGCCACGGAATTTTTTCGCGGCTTCAGTGAACCAGTGCATTTCGTCAAGCTGTTGCTTTTTGTTTAACGTGGAAACAGTAAATTCGTTATCTACCCATTTTTCTGCTGCGTCAGAGTATGCATCGGCCCAAATATTGGCAGAGTGCAACATAACAGCAAAGGGTAAGGCGGCTAGTGCAATTTTCTTCTTATTGTAGCGCATGTTTTACCTCAACAAAGTTTAGTTTTTTTATTGGCTTCCGTGCCAGACAATCCATCGTTCCTATAGATTAGGGACGCTGATGCGAGAAAGTACGAATACTTTCCCTAGCCCCAACGCATTAGGATAATCATCCAAAATGCAGATAGGACGGTTGCCACCGCGATGTTCACATCCGTCAAAGCAACGAATGCGAGGTGGATAAAGGCACTGCTTAGCAGGCCTATGAATAAGCGATCACCACGCGTGGTGGCCAATGGCAAAAAGCCACGACGCTCCACACACGGTGAGATAATTTGCCATGTGGTCATACCGACCAAGATCACAGCAATGCCGATAAAGAATAGAGCAGTAGGTAATGTCCAAGACATCCAAGCCATAATGATTCTCCTTACACTCGACCAAGGGCAAAGCCCTTCGCGACATGGTTACGAACGAAATAAATGACCAACATACCAGGTAGAATAGTCAGCACACCTGCTGCAGCGAGCAGGCCCCAATCCATTCCTGAAGCCGAAACGGTACGCGTCATAATAGCGGCGATAGGTTTGGCATCGACCGACGTTAACGTACGCGCCAATAGCAGCTCCACCCAAGAGAACATGAAGCAAAAGAATGCCGTCACACCGATACCAGAGCGAATCAAAGGAATGAAGATACGCACAAAGAATTTTGGAAAAGAGTAACCATCGATATAGGCGGTTTCGTCAATTTCACGAGGCACGCCACTCATAAAGCCTTCCAAGATCCACACGGCTAGAGGCACGGTGAAAATACAGTGAGCCAGCGCCACCGCAATGTGTGTATCGAACAAGCCGACTGAAGAGTACAGCTGGAAGAAAGGCAGTAAGAACACCGCTGGTGGTGCCATACGGTTTGAAAGCAACCAGAAGAACATGTGCTTATCGCCAATAAACTTATAGCGGCTAAAGGCGTAAGCAGCAGGTAATGCAACCAATAAGCTAATGACCATGTTCATGGAAACGTAAAAAATCGAGTTGACGTAACCCATGTACCACGTTGAATCACTAAAAATCTTGGCGTAGTTTTCCCAAGTGAAATCTGCAGGGAAGAAAGACAAGCCGCTGAGAATTTCAGTATTGGTTTTAAATGACATGTTGACGAGCCAATAAATAGGCAATAGCAACAGAATCACATAGAGCACCAGACCAAAACGTCCGCGAGTATTCGCATTGCGAGCTTTACGCTCCGCGCGGCTATAAACCGGGGCTTGTTCTTTGGTGACCTTATACTCTTGTGAAGAGTTTTTATTTGACATAGGTGTTGATGATTGAGTCATGATCCGCTCCTACTTGTCTTTTTGCATGTTCATGATGGTGGTGTAGAACACCCAACACACGAGCAAGATGATTAAGAAGTACACCAATGAGAATGCCGCGGC
>CAXBGJ010000056.1:0-17057 GCA_963975045.1 uncultured Marinomonas sp.
TGGATTGCTGTGTTCAAAACGGTAAACGAATCCATTCCTCCTGAATACACCACGATGACTTTTTCTGGCATGTTGATTTCCTTGTTGTTGACCTTTTTATTTGAATGAAAGGTGATGGTTGATGGGGCGTGCAGTGTAGCAGATCGTCTAGGAGGCAAACTAGAAAACAGGGTGTAAAAGATATTGCAAAGCGGTGTTGTTTACCGTAATTTCAACATGCGTAACCAGTTACCTATTTGGGTGTGTGTTTTTATTTAATAGGATTGGAAATAGAGATGGAGCAATTTGGAGTATTAACACTAGGAAGTCGATTAAAACGACTCAGCGATTATTTATTTTCTCAAGTGCAAGAAGTCTATGTTCAGTGTGATATCCCTATTTCAGCAACGTATTTTCCAATACTGAAATTGCTACAAACAGCAGGGGATTTATCTGTCGTGGAAATTGCAGAACGATTGCATTTAAGTCACCCCGCAGTTAGTAAACAGACAACGAAAATGATTAAAGCATCCCTGCTAGAAAAGACGGTGGATGAACAGGATCAGCGACGTTCCTCTTTAGCGCTTTCCGGGTTTGGCATTGATGCTATGTTACGAGTTGAGCCTATATTGCAGGAAATGAAATTTGTCCTAGAGCAGCAGGTCAATTCTTCTAGCCAGAATTTCATGGACAGTTTGTCATTGTTAGAAGCTCAAGTGTTTAATGGCAGCTTAGCGAATAAGGTAATGGATCGCTTAGCACCTGTTGAGATTGTGTTAATGGAAAAACAGCATGAACAGGCTTTCTATGATCTTAATATGGCTTGGCTAGAGCGCTACTTTCCCAATCAAATAGAAGACGAGGATCGAGCACTGTTAACTGACCCTCAGTCCAATATTGTTACTATGGGTGGGGTTGTTTGGGTTGCTCTTAGTGGTACGCCAGCAAAATCGGTAATTGGCACGATTGCTTTTCTTCCTCAAGACAAGCTTGCCACAAGCGGCACTAACGTAGGTAGTATGCTTAAGTTATCTGTTGCTGAGCACGCTCAGAGAAAAGGTATTGCACAGCGTCTTTTGTCTACCGTTATTGATTTTGCAAAAAATGCGGGGTTTTCGGTACTGACTCTAGAAACGGCGTCTTGCTTAAAATCAGCTAGGCAGCTTTATGATAAAAATGCATTTATTGAAATGGCATCACCCAACAAATCGCACTACCAGCGTGCGGACGTGTACATGGAGAAACAATTAAGGGACGTGTTATGAATACATTGCAACACATGCGCCGAGGCTCTATTGCTTCCATTCCAATGATTATTGGTGGGATTCCATTTGGTCTGTTGTTTGGGTCTTTAGCGTCAAGTTATGGGTTGAGCCCGTGGTTCGCTATTGCCATGTCGGCCATTGTATTTGCAGGCTCCGCGCAATTTGTTGCGCTTGGGCTAATTGCGTTGCATGCGCCGATCTGGGTGATCGTGTCTACCACTTTTATTGTCAATCTTCGTCACCTTTTATACGCAGCGGATTTGGTAAAGTTTGTCAAACATTTACCTATGCCGATCCGAGTTGTTATGGGTTTTGGGTTGATTGATGAAACCTATGCCGCGGTTCGTCCTATGTATGAAATTGGCGCTGCAGATGAAAGAAATGGACATAAGGTCTATTTTGGGTCTTTTCTTTCGTTTTATGTGATGTGGAACGTGACGACAATATTGGGGGTTTTATCCGGAGAACTCATTCCAGGTATGAGTGAATGGGGGTTAGAATTCGCAATGGTGGCGACCTTTATTGGTATTATCACGCCTTATTTAAAGCGCAGGCCTTTTTGGTTTTGCATGCTAAGCGCTGGGGGTGCTTCAGTGCTTTTATCTGGCTTGCCAAATAATCTTGGGCTGCTTGTATCGGCGGTGATCGGCGTTGCGGTTGGCTACTTTGCGGACTATTCGGCGTCCAATAAAGAAATGTCAGAAGAGAATAAAACGCAGGGAGCAGAAAAATGAATTTAATCGATGCTGTATTGATTATTTCGGGCATGTTCATAGTCACTTTTGGAGTGAGATTTGTCTTGTTTGCCCGTGCTCATAAAGTGGTAATGCCTGAGTTTTTGGAGAGGGCGCTGAAGTTCGTTCCTGTCGCCGTGTTAACCGCGATTATCACGCCAATGATATTGATGCCAGATCAGCACATCAATATGTCTTTATTTAATCCTTGGTTGCTAGGTGGTGTCGCCGCTTTTGTTGTCGGTATTTGGCGGCAACAGCAGTTGCTCACCATTTTGGTCGGGGTGGTGGTTTTCTTTGTATCAAAATACGCCATTTCACTCTAAAAAAACGGAAAAATAGCAGAAAAGAATTCTGCTCAATATCCCATAGAAACCTAAATGCTATATACTTGCCGGTCAAAGTAACAATATTGTTAGACCAACACTTATCGGGACTTACATCAATCATGTCAGAAACGTCAAAACCAGGTAATTTCATTACCCAAATCATTGATAAAGATAACGAATCAGGTAAACACGGCGGTAAAGTTCTTACTCGCTTTCCACCTGAGCCAAATGGCTACCTACACATCGGCCATGCTAAATCCATTTGTCTGAACTTCGGCTTAGCGCAGCGTTACAATGGTCAGTGCAATCTACGTTTTGATGACACGAACCCTGAGAAGGAAAGTGTTGAATACATTGAATCGATTAAACATGATGTCGAGTGGCTTGGTTTTGAATGGAAAGATGAGCCTAAATTCGCTTCTGACTATTTTGATCAATTGTTTGATTTTGCAGTGCAGCTTATTCAGGCCGGCAAGGCCTATGCATGCGAGCTAAACGCCGAACAAATGCGTGAGTATCGCGGTACCTTGAAAGAGCCGGGCAAAAATAGCCCATTCCGTGCTCGCAGTGTTGAAGAAAATATGGCCGTTTTCATGGATATGAAAAATGGTAAATACAAAGATAGTGAAGTGGTTCTGCGCGCTAAAATTGATATGGCGAGTCCAAATATCAATATGCGCGACCCGATTATCTATCGTGTTCGTCATGTGCACCACCACCAAACGGGTGATAAATGGTGCGTTTATCCAATGTATGATTTTACGCATTGTTTGTCGGATGCCATTGAAGAAGTAACACACTCTGTTTGTACGCTTGAGTTTCAAGATCATCGTCCATTGTATGATTGGGTTCTGGATACGCTAAAGACCGCTCATCCGCAACAAATTGAATTTGCTCGTTTGAACTTGAATTACACAGTCACCAGTAAGCGTAAGTTGAAGCAGCTGGTGGATGAAAAGCACGTTCATGGTTGGGATGATCCACGTATGCCGACTATTTCAGGTTTGCGTCGCCGTGGTTATACCGCGAAATCAATCCGCAATTTTTGTGATCGTATTGGCGTAACTAAGTCTGACAGTGTTGTTGACGTGGGTATGCTAGAACACGCTATTCGTGAAGATTTAGATGCTAGTGCAAATCGTGCCATGGTGGTTTTGAACCCAATCAAGGTGACGTTGACCAACTACCCTGAAGGTAAAGAAGAAATCTTCACGGTGGGTAACCATCCAAAAAATGAACAAGCGGGTACACGAGAAGTGCCGTTTAGCAAAACGCTCTACATTGATGCCGCAGACTTTGCTGAAGTGCCGCCTCGCAAATGGAAGCGCTTAACGCTTGAAGGCGCGGTTCGTCTTCGCGGCGGTTATGTCATTACTTGCGATGAAGCAATTAAAAATGACGCGGGTGACGTAGTCGAATTACGTTGCCGTTACGATGAAAATACACTGGGTGTGAACCCTGAAGGCTATAAGCCAAAAGGCGTGATCCATTGGGTAAGCGCGAATCATGCAGTCGACGCTACTGTTAACCTTTACGATCGCTTGTTTGTGAACGAATTGCCTGATGCAAACTATGAAGATAAAACCTTCTTGGATTTCATTAACCCAGAATCGTTGACGATGGTGACAATTGCCAAAGCTGAACCGTCATTGTTGCAGTCTGAAAAGGGCCAAGGATTTCAGTTCGAACGAGAAGGGTATTTTTGCCGTGATTTGAAAGAAGACGGTGTGGTGTTTAATCGTACGGTCACCTTGCGCGACTCATGGGCGAAAATCGAAGCAAAAGGAAATTAAGCATATGTTGAAGATTTACAATACCCAAAGTGGGAAGAAAGAAATTTTCAAACCAATCGAGGAAGGCAAGGTTGGTATGTATGTCTGTGGCAACACTGTCTACGATTTTTGCCACATTGGTCATGCTCGTGCGATGATTTCCTTTGATATTATTTCACGCTTCATTCGTCACCTAGGTTACGAGTTGAATTATGTACGAAATATTACCGACGTCGACGACAAAATTATCAAGCGTGCGGAAGAGAATAATGAGTCCACTCAGTCTTTGACTGAGCGCATGATTGCTGCACAGCGTGAAGATGAGCTTCGTTTAGGCAATAAAATGCCTGATCGTGAGCCTAAAGCAACTGAGTACATGCAGGAAATTATCGATATGATACAAATTCTTATCGATAAAGGTTTTGCTTACCAGGGCACTTCTGGAGATGTGTATTATCGAACGACTAAGTTTGAAGGCTACGGTAAATTAAACAATCGTAAGCTAGATGACATGCTTGCTGGTGCTCGTATTGATGTTGAAATAGCAAAAGAGCACCCGGCAGATTTTGTGTTGTGGAAGCAAACAAAAGCAGGCGAGGTTTCTTGGTCTTCACCTTGGGGTGATGGACGACCAGGCTGGCATATCGAATGTTCAGCCATGTCGACGAGCTGCCTTGGTAGTCATTTCGATATTCATGGTGGTGGCCCGGATCTTAAGTTTCCACATCATGAAAATGAAATTGCGCAATCTGAAGCGGCAACCGGCAAGGATTATGTGAATTATTGGATGCACTGTGGTGCGGTTCGAGTCAATAACGAAAAAATGTCTAAGTCACTGGGCAATTTTTTTACGGTACGCGATGTGTTGGCGAAGTTTAACCCTGAGGTGGTGCGCTACCTTATGGTATCAAGCCAATATCGCAGTGCAATTGATTATTCTGATCAAAGTCTGACGGAAGCCAAAGTTGCTCTAGAGCGTCTTTATACTGCATTACGTCAACAGGTTGTCGATGAGCACTTTTCTCCTAGCGACTTTACTGAGCGTTTTGAGACGGCAATGAAAGACGACTTCAACACAGCTGTCGCTGTGTCTGTCTTGTTTGAGCTGGTTCGCGAGCTCAATAAAGCTAAAGCGGAAGACAGTGCTAAGGCGTCTGCTTTGGCGGCAGAGCTTCGTTCTTTGGCTAGCGTGCTTGGTTTATTGTATCAAGAACCTGAGTTCTTCTTACAAAACAGTACGGTGTCCGAAGGGTTGGATGAAGCGGCAATACAGGCTTTAATCGATGAGAGAACGCAAGTTCGAAAAGATAAAAACTTTGCCCGTAGTGATGAGATAAGAGATGAGCTGGCGAGCCAAGGTATTGAACTTCTTGATAGTCGAGAAGGAACGACCTGGACGCGAGGTTAAGTCATTAAAAAGGCGATGTGATGACATCGCCTTTTTCATTATCTTTGTTTTAATTGGCTAGTCTTTAGCGACCTTGACGGCCAGTACGTCGCAAGGCGCTCCGTGCAGTACGCCATTTGCGGTCGAACCAAGTAGTAAGGCAAGGCCGTGGCGGCCATGGCTTCCCACGACGATTAAATCGACTTTCTTTTCTTCTGCAATGCGGTGTATTTCGCTTTCAATGCCGCCTTGCGTGATGCAGCTTTCTTGAACGGGGATGTCCAGTTGTGCTTCTAGAATCGAGATGCGCTCTTTGGCTGTTTCTTGTAATTGAGTTTGTATGTCTGTGATATCAATGGGTACATCACCGCCATAGGCATAATTAAGTGATTCAATGACGTGAAGTATGGTAAGTTCTGCGCCAGTTGCTTTGCATAGAGCAACGGCTTTGTTTGCGACTTTGATGCTTTCATCGGTTAGGTCAACAGCAAGTAAAATTCTGTTATACAGCATGGAATACCTCCAAAATTGGCTCGGTTTGTTTATTTTAGTTCAATACTTGAGAAACATTTAATATGACGGCTCTCATTGTTATTTTCATTACTTTATCTTTAATGGGCTCGGCGTTATGGATTATGCCCCCCAAAAAAGAGCGTCAACGTATGGCTTTACGCATGCATGCCCGAAAGCTTGGACTCACTGTTCAGCTTACATCAATTGACCTTCCTGACAAGTGGGATAAGTCATTGAATAGAGAAAAAACGGTTGCGTATTCTTTTTATCGATTAAAACCCGTTACTTCTTTGCCTGATAAAGTATGGATATTGCCTTTTGAGGTATGGAAATATCATGCCTTGATTGAAGGGTGGTGGTCCAGTGAATTATTAGCTTTGTCTGCGGAGTCTAGAGGTACGCTTGAAAAATATGGCGCCTTGCTTATTGGCATAAAAGTCACGCCAGAAAGTGTTTCATTCTATTGGGATGAAGCGGGTGATGAGGTCATTTTAGAGGAATTAGCCCGCTTTGTTTTTTCATTGGCAGAGTTGAAAAGTATTTCGGATTGAAGTTAAGCCGCAGTGTTCTTTTGAATTGGTTTTCCCCTGTTTTATGAACTTTTAGGGATATCCAGGTTTTGAATAAGCTCGCTTAAGGCTTCTTCTGGATTGTCGCTCTTTGTCATGGCTGCAATTTTCGGAGATAATATTTCTTTCATTCTATCGGTGACAAATGTTTTTAAGATTTTCTTTTCTGGCCGCTCTATTGAGTCTGATTTAATGTGTGACAAGATTACACCGTAAAGTGTTTGTGCAACGCGTAAATCGCCACCTAAGAAGTTTTTATTTGCTTGAACCATTTGGCGATTTAGTTGAATCCAAAGGTTCAGCCAGCGTAAATACTCATAGCAGGCTTGATAGTGTGAGTTACTAATGCGGCCTTTTCGACGTAAATACAAAAGCATTTTAGCCAGTTTGGTTAAGCGTTCTTTATAGTTAGTTTTTTCTTGAAAGCTTAAAAGATCTGGCTCTGGATTATACTCGGCAGGCTCGTTATTTCGACCATCTTCCGCGGTGGCGATGCGGATTTCTATTTTTTCAGGGTCATCTGAATATTGCAGAAGTTCTCGAAGTGTGTCTAGATAGAAATCATAAAGCACATCCGTGGCTATCGTGTCTGTGTTTATGTCTTTTAGTCCGCGAATATGTTGTTCAACGCGATCGGCTCTATTAGACAGTTGTAATTGTTTTACGCGTCGCTCAGTAATTTCTTTTTCTTTTTGGTGCGCACGTGATCCAATGACCACCGACAAAAGTACAATGATGATCAAAAAAGCAATGGTTAAAATTTGAAGGGTAGCCATGATTGTCCTTAAGCAATGAATTCAGTATGTTAAATAAGAAATACTAAGTTCAGCAATATTTAATGTGTGAAACAATACAGGGATCGCTTGTCATATAAAAGGTGTTTGCTTAATATCAGCGCCCCTAGAGATTAAACTTCGTGCAACGTGGATTTGCAGACCTACTTTTATTAAAAGGCTTACACAGTTCAATGGGAAAATCACTGGTTATCGTGGAATCGCCTGCTAAGGCGAAAACCATCAACAAATATCTGGGCGATGACTTTATAGTCAAATCGAGTGTAGGACACATTCGAGATCTGCCTTCAGGTACAACTTCCACCTCTACGCCTCAGGAGCGAGCGAAACAAGCTGCTTTGACGCGTAAAATGAGTCCAGAAGAAAAGCTCGAATACAGAAGTGCCAAGTCTCGTAAGCAGTTAATTACTAGAATGGGCGTGGATCCAGAAAATAACTGGAAGGCTCACTATGAAATTTTGCCAGGCAAAGAAAAAGTCGTTGATGAACTAAAGCGATTGGCGAAAAATGCTGACACCATCTATCTCGCAACCGATTTGGATAGAGAGGGTGAGGCCATTGCTTGGCATCTACGTGAGGCCATTGGTGGTGATGACAGTCGCTACAAGCGAGTGGTATTTAACGAGATCACTAAAAAAGCCATCAAGGCTGCGTTTGAAACGCCATCTGAACTAGATTTGGATCGGGTTAATGCGCAACAAGCACGTCGATTTTTAGACCGCGTTGTTGGTTTTATGGTGTCGCCTTTGCTTTGGGCAAAAGTGGCAAGGGGTCTTTCGGCTGGCCGTGTTCAGTCGGTAGCTGTGCGTTTAATTGTTGAACGTGAAAAAGAAATACGCGCTTTTATTCCTGATGAGTTTTGGGAATTGGACGCTTTGCTTGCCACGCCATCAAAAGAAGTTATTAAGTTTGAGGCGGCAAAGTATCAGAACAAAGAATACCGTCCAGTAAATAAAACAGAATCTGACGAGCACCTTGCTCGTCTAAATGGCGCAAAATACTTGGTTAGCAGTCGTGAAGATAAGCCAACCAGCAGCAAACCGTCTGCACCATTTATTACGTCTACGCTTCAGCAAGCGGCGAGTACGCGTTTGGGTTATGGTGTTAAGAAGACCATGATGTTGGCGCAGCGCTTGTATGAAGGCGGTTATATTACTTACATGCGTACCGATTCGACAAACCTGAGTGTTGATGCTGTTGAAGCCTTGCGAGGTTATATCTCATCCACTTACGGCGATAAGTATTTGCCTGAAGAGCCTATTCGTTACAGTAGTAAAGAAGGTGCTCAAGAGGCGCATGAAGCAATTCGACCTTCTGACGTTACAGTGCGTGTTGATGATTTGCTTGGCATGGAAAAAGATTCGCATCGTTTATACGATTTGATCCGAAGCCAATTCATGGCATGTCAAATGACGCCAGCGGAATACACTTCAACCACTATTACAGTAAGCAGTGGCGAATACGAGTTCAAAGCCAAAGGGCGTATTTTGCGTTTTGATGGTTATACTCGCGCTATGCAAACCGTGGTTAAAAAAGGCGAAGACAACATTTTACCTGACGTTGCCAAGGGAGAATATTTATCCCTTAGCGAATTGATAGCTGACCAGCATTTTACTAAACCTGTGGCGCGTTTCAGTGAAGCAAGTTTGGTAAAAGAATTAGAAAAGCGTGGGATTGGCCGTCCATCCACGTACGCATCTATCATTTCTACGATTCAAGATCGTGGTTATGTTCGCGTTGAAAATCGACGATTTTATGCAGAAAAAATGGGTGATATTGTCACTGAACGTTTGGTGGATAGCTTTGGTTCGTTAATGAATTTTAGCTTCACGGCCCAAATGGAAGAGCAGCTGGATCATATCGCTGAAGGTCATAAAGATTGGATTAAAACGCTAAATGCGTTCTATAAAGATTTTAGTGGTGTTTTGGCCAAAGCCGAAGCGCCAGAAGGCGGCATGATGCTAAATGAGCCGACACCAACGGACATTGAATGTCCGACATGTTCTCGGCCTATGCAAATTCGCACAGCGAGTACTGGTGTGTTTATGTCATGCTCTGGTTACGCATTACCACCAAAAGAGCGCTGTAAGGCAACGATTAACCTTATTCGTGGGGATGATGTTGTTGCTGTTGATGACGAAGAGGGCGAATCTAAAGCTCTAATTAACAAGCACCGCTGTGCTATTTGCGGTTCAGCGATGGACAGCTACTTGATGGATGAGCATCGCAAGCTTCATGTTTGTGGTAATAACCCATCTTGCTCAGGTTATGAAGTAGAGCAGGGCACATTCAAGATAAAAGGCTACGACGGGCCTTTGCTAGAATGTGATAAATGTTCTTCGGATATGCAGTTAAAAACAGGGCGCTTTGGTAAGTACTTCGGATGTACCAATGAAGAGTGTAAAAATACGCGTAAATTATTGAAGAGTGGTGAGGCTGCGCCACCAAAAATGGACCCTGTTCCAATGCCAGATCTTGCTTGTCAAAAAGTTGAAGATCATTATATTTTACGTGATGGTGCGACAGGTTTATTTTTGGCAGCGAGTCAGTTCCCTCGTAAACGAGAAACGCGTGCGCCTCTTGTAAAAGAATTGCTTCCTTACATGGATCAAATAGATCCTAAATACCATTTCTTTGCCAAAGCCCCTGTGGCGGATGGCGATGGTCTTCCAACTGTCATTCGCTATAGTCGTAAAACTAAAGAGCAGTATGTGATGACAGAAGAGGACGGTAAGCCAACAGGCTGGAAAGCCTACTTCGTTGGCTCTAAATGGGTTATCGAGGAAGGTAAGAAGAAGAAATGAGTGGTGTAAGTTTTGCTAGCCTAACGAACCAAAAGATAGATACGGCAAGGCGCTTTATTAAGCAAAGCCAAAACAGCGAAGAAAAATGGTTGGGTGTAGGGTTGGAAAGCTCGGCTATTTTTCAGTTAAGAAGTGCGCTAAATGGTTTGTTGAAAGAAGTTTCCTCTGCCTATTCATTATCTGGGTCGTTGGATGTCGCTAAATTATTGGCGGAAGCGGAAGCGAAGCAGATGATGGTGCCAGTATTAAGTGAGCTGAGTGGTTTGTTATCTCGCTCAGACTCCTGGTGCTCTCAGTTGCATCAGGCTTACTTGGTTCAGCTAGAGTGTTGTGCTGCTAGGTCTATTGTTGAAGATGATAATGTCATCGGGCGTGGAAATGACGCAGGCGCTTCAGTTGGCTTTTACTTGGCTAGTTTAGTTGAGTTGGTGTTACGTTTTAGAGAAGAGTCATCAGAGTATTGAATATGAAAGAGTCCTACCTAGAAATTGTTGAGCTGGATAACGGCGATATTGTGCTCAGACCGGCCAGTGAAGACGGAGAGGAAACAATGCCATTAGCAACCTTGCAGATATCGGATGACACACGATCTTCTTTACAGGATCGTTATTTTGAACTGGCAAAATGCATGTTTCATGCGGGTATTGATTTTGTTTATTCGGAGGAGACTTATTTTGATGAAGAGTCCGGATATCTTGAAGACGAAGATTTACGACCGAAGATCCTGCATTGAGCTTTAGGGATATAGTTAAGGTAAAAGGCGAAGCGATGGCTTCGCCTTTTTGTTGAGCGCTAAATTCCTTGACGTATAACGCCGACGGATAGGCCTTCAATAACAAATTCTTCGCTTTCTAGGTCAACAATAATGTCATTAAAGTCTTCGTTTTCTGGAATGAGTCTAACAATGCTGCCATTTTGTTCAAATCGCTTTACCGTCACTTCGTCACCTATTCGAGCAACGACGATTTGGCCATTTTGAACCGTGGTGGTTTTATGGACGGCTAAAAGGTCGCCTTCCATAATGCCAATGTTTTTCATGCTTGTTCCAGAGACGGAGAGAAAATAGTCTGCTTTTGGAGAAAACATGCTTGCTGGTATATTGACGTGAGAGGCAATATTTTCCTGAGCAAGAATCGGATAACCTGCAGCGACCTTTCCTATAATAGGCAGGCCAAGATCTTCTGGTTCGTCGTTCGATGCTTGATTAACTAAGCGAATTCCACGAGAAGCGCCCGAGAGCATTTCAATCGCCCCTTTTCTACACAAGGCTTTTAGATGTTCTTCGGCGGCATTGGGGGATTTAAACCCAAGTCGACGAGCTATTTCAGCTCTGGTTGGCGGAAAACCAGTTTCACTAATAAATTCGCGAATGGTTTCTAGTACGTCAGATTGTCTTTTGGTTAATTTAATCATAGGTTATCTGGTTGTTTATACAGTAACTGTTATTATATACAGTATTCTTAACTAATCTCAATGATATAAATGCTTTCAGATGAACTAAAAAAACAAATACAACTTGCTTACCGAGCCTCTTTAGAGGCTAAGTCCCATAAACCAAGGGCTGGCCAGCGGGAAATGATAGGCGCCATCGCACGAACTTTGGGCAATATAAAACAAGGTAGTGAGGGTGAGCGACTCGATGAAAAACATGTCGCGGTCATTGAGGCAGGCACAGGCACAGGTAAAACCTTGTCTTATTGTTTGGCTGCCATCCCTATTGCGAAAGCTCGAGGCCTTAAATTAATCATCTCTACTGCCACGGTGGCGTTACAAGAGCAGATTCTTCATAAGGAGTTGCCAGATCTACTTGAACATACTGAGTTGAGTTTTAAATACACACTGGCGAAAGGCCGAGGGCGCTATTTGTGCCTAAATAACCTTGAAGGCTTTTTGAGCTCAGAAGAACAGGCCATGGAAGACATGTTCGCTGGTCTTTTTGAGCAACACCTTAACTCGGATGATGTGAATACCGCTCTTTACCAAGAAATGGACAGCGCATTGGGTAAAGGTGAATGGGATGGTGATAAAGATAATTGGGCAGGAATTATTCGCGATCAAGATTGGCGTCGCTTAACCACCGATCATCAACAGTGTACCAATCGAAATTGTGCTAACTATTCTGCGTGTCCGTTCTTTAAAGCGAGAGCTGAGATTGAAGTGGCAGATGTTATAGTGGCGAACCATGACTTGGTGTTAGCTGACTTGTCTCTGGGTGGTGGTGCAATACTGACACCACCAAAAGAAACCATCTATGTATTTGATGAGGGGCATCACCTTCCAGATAAAGCGATTGGTCATTTCCGACATGAAGTGCGTTTGCAGCAAAGTATTGCTTGGCTTCGTCAGCTTGAGAAAAACTTGGTCAACTTGAAGCAAGAGTTGACAGATGATGTCAGTCTTACTGGGCAGTTGTTGTTAAAAATTCCGCAGCAAATACAAAGTATTGTGAACTTCATCCAATACGCGCAGCAAGGTTTAGCTCCTTATATTCAAGGGTTAGGCTTGGACCAAGAGAATAATCAGCATCGTTTTGAATTCGGTCTTGTTCCAGATGAACTGCGTCAATTGGCGTACAGCCTACAAACGTCTTATCAAAAGCTGTTTAATAATATCGAAAGCATTCAAGACGAATGTAAAAAGACCAAACAAAATGAAGGCATGGGTGTGACGCCGGAAACGGCAGAGACTTGGCAGCCTATATTAGGTGTCATTCTCGGGCGACTAGAACAAAGTGTGGGCTTGTGGCGCTTATATTCTACCGTTGATGATCAAAATTACCCGCCTAATGCTCGTTGGTTGATTTTGTCTGGGCAGGGAATGGAACAGGATATTGAATTGGGAGGATCGCCTATTCTTGCGGCTAATACATTAAGGCAGCAGTTATGGGATAAGTGTTTTGGTGCGGTCGTAACGTCAGCGACGTTAACGGCATTAAATCAATTTCATCGATTTAATATGCGCTCAGGCGTACCTCAAGAAAGTGAATATTTGCGTGTTATAAGTCCGTTCGATTTTCAAACGAACGGCTTGTTAGTGGTGCCTGATATGGAGCATGAGCCCAATCGTGTTGAGCAACATACCGCTGAAATCATTGCTTATCTAGATAAACATGTGAATACAGCTAAAGGCAGTTTGGTGCTGTTTTCTTCTCGTCGTCAGATGGAAGAGGTGGCTAAGTCGCTGTCTGCTGGACTACAAGAAATACTGCTAATGCAGGGGGAGCAATCCAAGCGCGTGATTTTAGATTCGCACAGAGCGAGTATTGATAGCGGGAAGGGAAGTTTGTTACTTGGGTTGGCGAGTTTCGCTGAGGGCGTGGATTTGCCTGGCGATTATTTAACGTGTGTGTATATCGCGAAAATTCCTTTTTCTGTTCCTGATGACCCGGTCGAAGCAACATTGGCAGAGTGGATTCAGAAACGTGGCGGTAATCCCTTTATGGAAATCACTATCCCTGATGCTTCCTTGCGCATGGTTCAGGCGACGGGGCGGCTACTAAGAAGCGAAACGGACAGTGGGGAAATACATATTTTAGACAAACGCTTGCGAACAAAACGTTACGGCAAGCAATTAATTAATAGCTTGCCGCCTTATCGATATCAGTAGCTAAGCGCAACAAACCGTAAGCAAGGGGTGATAAAAACTTACCAATTAGGTACACTCCTTGTAAAGATTATTAACCTCTAAACAATATAGAAGCGTATAGATTCCAATATGGAAAACCAAATTCAAGAAGCACCATCAGAAACTACGACCAAACCAAAACGTACCCGTCGCACAAATAAGCGTCCTAAAAACAATGATGAGACACCAAGCAGCGTACAAGTTGAAAATGAAGCCACACCTGTTGGTAATTCAAACGCTGATATTTGGTCTATAGACGATTTTCAGGTTGATGTTGTAGAAGGCAAATTGCGCTTCCACGATTTGAATATCCCAGACCGCGTGATTAAGTCTATCGCTGAGATGGGCTTTGAATACTGCAGTGAAATACAGGCAGAAACACTACCGATGACGTTGCAGGGCTACGACATTATTGGCCAGGCTCAAACTGGGACAGGTAAAACCGCGGCTTTTTTGATCGCGATGATTACTGATTTTCTCGATTACCCGCTTGAAGAGAAGCGCCCTAACAATTTCGCCCGCGGTTTAATTATCGCACCAACTCGCGAGTTAGCCATACAAATTGCTGATGAGGCGGTTAAATTAACGTCTAACTGTCACTTGAATGTGGTTACGCTAGTGGGTGGCTTAAGTTATGAAAAACAGAAAATTGCGTTAGAAACTGAAAACGTTGATATATTGGTGGCAACGCCAGGGCGTTTGTTGGATTTTGCTCGTAGTCGTAAGGTTCAGTTGGGTAAAGTGGAATGTCTTGTGCTAGATGAGGCTGACCGTATGTTGTCCATGGGCTTTATTCCGGATGTGAAAAGCATTATTCGTATGACGCCACATAAAGAAGCTAGGCAGACAATGTTGTTCAGTGCCACTTTCCCGAAAGACATTCAGGCGCTAGCGCAACAATGGACATATTTCCCTAAAGAAGTGTCCGTTGTGCCTAAAGAAGCAACGAATCAAAATATTGATCAGGTGATCTATACGGTCGAAGCGGATCAGAAATGGCCTGTACTAAAGCAGCTAATTGAAGAAAATGGCGGCCAACGTACGATTATTTTTGCCAACCGTCGTGATGAAACACGTGACTTATATGAGCGGCTACGTAAAGCGAATATTAATTGTGCTATTTTATCTGGTGAAGTGGCGCAAGATAAGCGTGTCAAGACCTTGAAAAACTTCAAAGAAGGCATTATCCAGGTGCTTGTTGCTACTGATGTTGCTGGGCGAGGCATCCATGTGGACAATGTGGAGTTAGTTGTAAACTATGCTTTGCCAGAAGATCCTGAAGATTACGTACATCGTATTGGACGTACTGGCCGAGGTGGTGAAACAGGTAGATCTGTGAGCTTTGCCAGTGAAGATGATGCTTTCATGATTCCAGAAATCGAGAAAGTCGTTGGTGAGAGCATTCGCTGTGAATACATGGTTGATATGTCTCGATAAACATCGCTTACTTTTTAGTGAGACAAGATGAATTTAGAACACCATTTTGCAAGTCTGGGTGAGGCGTTTTCCTCAAAAACGCTTATCCAGCCACTTCTTGAGCAGAGATTGGTTGAATTTAACCAATCTCTCGCTACCTTTCTATCTATTGATATTAAATCCCCTGCAACCAAACTCATATTAAGCGGTGAAGAAAAATCACCGACTAGCGTGAGTATGGTCTACGCTGGTCACCAATTTGGTGGTTTTTCTCCTCAGCTTGGTGATGGTCGCGGTGTGCTCTTAGGTGAGGTGAAAGGGCAGGATGGCTTTTTGTATGATTTGCATATGAAAGGCGCTGGCCCAACACCTTACTCTCGTCGTGGTGATGGGCGTGCTGTACTGCGATCTTGCATTCGTGAATATTTAGCCAGTGAGTCGATGGCGGCTCTGTCGGTGCCATCCTCACGAGCTCTAGCGCTTTATGATAGCAAGCAGGCTGTTTATCGAGAAACGCCTGAGGCGGGCGCTATGTTGCTTCGTGTGGCGCAAGGCCATATTCGTTTTGGCCATTTTGAATACTTTTTTTATCAGGGCAAACCAGCAGAGCTAGATCAACTCATCAATTATTGTCTACAGCACTATTACCCAGACTGTTTAACAACAGACTCGCCATTAGAAAATATGTTGATAGAAGTGGTGAAGCGTACTGCTCGTATGATCGCGAAATGGCAGTCTATTGGTTTTCAGCATGGTGTTATGAACACGGATAACTTTTCATTTACCGGTGAAACGATAGATTATGGTCCGTATGGCTTTATGGAAGACTATGAGCCAGATTGGGTATGCAATCATTCTGATCACGAAGGGCGATATGCTTTCTCACGGCAGCCTGGAGTCGGGCTGTGGAATCTCAATTGTTTAATGCGGTGTTTTTCAAAACATTTAGAAAAAAATCAATTAATCGCTATTTTACAATGTTATGAGCCAGAGCTGCAGTCTCATTATGATCATCTGATGATGAAAAAAATAGGGTTGAGTGATGCTCAGCATGTGCATGATTTATTACCATCGTTATTCACGATCTTAGCCGCAGAAAAAATGGATTACACGGTGTTTTTTCGCTTGTTGAGTCATATAAGTGATATCGACTTCACTCTGTTGCTTGATGAAGTTGTCGACCGTGACCGTTTGTCTAAGTGGCTTGAACGTTATAAAAAAGCACGATTGAATGAAGGGGTGGAATGGCCTCAGGTAAGTATTTCTATGTTATTGGTGAACCCCAAGTTTATTCTAAGAAATTATTTAGCCCATGATGCAATTCTTGCTGCAGAACGAGGTGATTATTTACCGTTTCGACGGTTGTTGAATGTACTTAATAAACCTTTTGATGAGCACCCAGAATCAGAATTTCTTGCTCAAAGAGCCCCAGAATGGGGCAGGTCGTTAGAAGTTAGTTGTTCGTCTTAATATTGTTAGGCGACATTTATAAAGAGAAGTAGTCAGTATGAAGCATTCTGTATGTGTACTAGGTGGCGGTAGTTTTGGTACAGCATTGGCGAACATTATGGCCAAAAATGGGCATCAAGTTAGCCAGTGGATGCGTAATGAAGAGCAGGTTGAAGAGATTAATTTGACCGGGCTTAATAGTCGTTATTTACCGAATGCTCCTTTACATCGTGAGTTACTGGCGACCAGTAATTTAGAACAAGCGATACGAGATAGCGATACAGTTTTTGTCTCTATCCCTTCGAAATCCTTTGAGCAGGTTGTACAGCGTATTGAGCCTTTGCTAACAGCCGATAAAATATTAATCAGTACGACAAAGGGTTTTAATCCAAATCGATTTGAACTTATGAGTGATGTTTTGC
>CAXBGJ010000057.1:0-16924 GCA_963975045.1 uncultured Marinomonas sp.
AGGTAAGGTGAAATTCCCATTAAATTCAGCATGTTATTAATAATACCTAGGATGATGGCACCAATAACGGTGCCCCAAATAGTGCCTTTACCACCGGATAACGCGGTACCACCGATGACGACGGCCGCAATGGCGTCTAGTTCGTAAAATAAACCTGCATCACCTGGACTCACGGAATTTAATCGAGAGGCTAATAGCACCGCGGATATACCAACCGAGACACCGGCAATAACGAAGGTGAGAAAATACACCCAGCGAACTTTAATAGCGGAATATGACGCGACTTTTGAGTTTGAACCTACCGCACAAACATGGCGGCCAAAAGCGCTGTGCTTTAGCAAGATATGGTATGCAATGGCTAATAATAAAAAGATCCAAACCGGGTAGGGGATCGCCCATAAATAGCCACCGCCGATGTCTGCAAAATGGTTGTTTTGAGATACCATTTCCCCAGCATCACTAATATACAAAGTCATAGAGCGGAAGATGGACATGGTCGCTAACGTGGCAATGAAAGAAGCGACTCTCCCACGTGTGATAACGAGACCATTAATGGCACCAAATACGCCACCTAATGCAATCGCAGAGGACACCGCCATGGCAACGGCCCACCAGCCATCACCAGCACCATTGATGATCATAATAGACAGCACGCCAACCAGCGCCACCATCGAACCAACAGACAAATCAATGCCGCCCGCGATGATGACAAAAGTCATGCCGAGGGCAATGATGCCCGTATAGGAAACCTGCCTTAATACATTGGTGATGTTACGGGGTATTAAGAAGTGTTCACTGGCAATGGACGAAAAAATAACCAGTAGAACTAACGCGATAAAAGGAGCATAAGTCGCTATATCAAGCCGCTTTAAGCGTGTAATCATGGGCGACAACGGAAGTATGGCCATAGTAAATCCTCAAGTATTCTTATTGTTATTTGCACACGTGAATTTGATAAAAATCACAGGTGTTATTTATAGTTGTGTTTTGGTTATAGATGACGAACCGCTCGTCGCTCTAAGCCTGAGCCATGGTTTTTAAGCCAGCAGCGTAATACATGATTTCTTTTTCATTAATGGCATCACCGGTTAGTTCTCCCATGATTTGTCCAGACCTCATCACCATGACGCGATGCGATAACCCCATTACCTCTTCAAGTTCAGATGAAATTACAATGATGGAAACGCCTTGCTCGGTTAGTGACTTAATAAAATGGTAGATTTCCTTTTTTGTGTTCACGTCGATACCGCGAGTGGGCTCATCAAGAATAAGAATGCTCGGTTGAGTGTCCATCCATTTTGATAAGTACACTTTTTGCTGATTGCCTCCGCTTAAATTTGCCAAATTGGAATGCAAAGAGGCGGCTTTGATGTCAAAACGTTTGACATAATCTCGTGCGACACTGTTTTCCTTTTTATGCTGAATAAGCCAGCCTTTGACATAAGACGCCAATGAAATCAGAGTGATGTTTTTTGGAATATCAAAATTCATGATCAACCCTTTTCCTTGTCGATCTTCTGATAAATAGGCCAAATTGTAAGCCACGGCATCGGCTATAGAATGGATGGCGACTTTCTCGCCATTTATTTCTATGTCCCCGCTGTCTTTTTTGCGCAATCCCATCACGGCTTCTGCCGTCTCGGTGCGTCCTGCACCGATTAAACCAGCAAAACCAAGTACTTCGCCTTTTTTGAGGTCGAAATTAATGTCTTTCAGCACACCTTTAATGGATAAGTTACTCACTTTGAGTACGACATCGTCACTTGGGGTTGAGCGTTGCGGATAAATTTGATTCAACTCACGGCCAACCATTTTACGAGCCATGTCTTCTTCATTGATCTCTGACACATCGTCCACACTCACTAAATGGCCGTCCCTAAGAATGGCCAAACGATCACAGAGTAACTTCACTTCTTTGAGTTTATGAGAAATGAAAATAATGGTGACGCCACGCTGTTTGAGTTTGTCGACCAAGGAGAAAAATATATCGACTTCATGGTCAGTCAGAACCGTAGTGGGCTCATCCATAATGAGAATACGCGAGTCATTGACCAGTGCTTTCGCAATTTCCACCATTTGTTTCTCAGCCACACTGAGGTTTTCAATCAGCGAATCAGGGCTCAAACTGGTTTCTAATTCTTTTAGTAATACGTTCGCTCTGTCACGCATCACCGATTTATTGAGTAAAAAGCCTTTTTTAATTTCGTTGCCAAGAAAGATGTTTTCAAACACATTTAGGCTGCTGATCAAATTGAACTCTTGCGGGATCATCGCAATACCTAAGCGCTTTGCATCAGACGCAGATTGAATAGACACTTCAACGCCATCAATCTTAATGCTGCCTGTTGTTTTGGTGTAAATGCCACTGATGATCTTGAGCAAGGTGGATTTTCCTGCTCCGTTTTCACCTAATACACCGAGTACTTCGCCAGAAAAAATATCCAAAGTGATTTTGTGTAACACGCGTACACCAGAAAACTCTTTAACGATGCCGCGTATTTGCATAACGGGTTCATTCATTTGCTTTGCCTCTTGGTGACTGAGCATTTGACTGGAGAGCGTTAAGCGAATGCCACACACCGTCGTGAGCCGATGAGGCTAATACGGCTGTTATGAATTTCATGCCTTCAACACCATCATCAATACTAGGGATTAACCCCTGAACAGAGTGGACATCAGCACCGTCTTCAATGGCGTGAATCGCGACCGCAATGTCCACATACAAATTAGCAAATCCTTCCAAATACCCTTCTGGGTGTCCGGCAGGTACGCGAGAAAGACGATTGGCTTCTTCACCTGCGCCGTGTCCAGCTCGAGTGATTTTCTGTGTTGATTCGCCCAATATGGATAGCCATAGTTCATTAGGGGACTCTTGTGCCCACTCAATGCCTGCTTTCTCGCCATAAATACGAATTTTTAGACCATTCTCATTGCCCGGCGCCACTTGGCTAGACCACAACATGCCTTTTGCACCACCGTCAAAGCGCAGCATGGTGTGGACGTTGTCGTCCAAACGTCGACCGCTCACAAATGCGGTTAAATCCGCAGAGACTTGATGTACTTTTTGACCTGAAATAAAACAAGCTAAATTAAACGCGTGTGTTCCAATGTCACCCAAACAGCCCGCCATGCCAGATTTTTCCGGATCAGTGCGCCACTGAGCTTGCTTGTTGTCCGTATTTTCGGCCTGTTCTGTCAGCCAATCTTGGGCGTATTCCACTTGGATAACGCGTAGTTTCCCCAACACGTCGCTATTCACCAAATGTCTTGCGTGCCTAACGAGCGGGTAGCCCGTGTAGTTATGAGTAAGAGCAAAAAAAGCACCCGAATTGGTTACTAGCTTTTTAAGTTCCAAGGCTTCGTTTAAATCCTTTGTCACTGGTTTATCGCATATGACGTGGATGCCTTGTTCCAAAAATGCTTTGGCAACGGGGTAATGCATGTGGTTGGGCGTGACAATAATCACCGCTTGAATGCCGTCTTTACGTTTTTTTTCTTGTTTGGCCATTGCTGAGAAGGAGGAATAAGAGCGCTCGTCAGCAATTCCAAGACGGCGCGCAGAACTGAGCGCTCGGTCAGGGTCAGAGGACAATGCGCCAGCAACCAGTTCATACCCATCATCTATGCGAGTCGCAATGCGATGCACCGCACCAATAAAAGCGCCATCACCGCCACCTACCATGCCGATACGAATACGTTTGTGTGTCATGCTGTCTTTCCTCTATTTCAAACCAAGAATGCGTCGGTTTGTTTTGTGATCAATGCCACTGCTGGCGAAGTCATCAAACGCGCGTTCTGTGACTCGAATTAAATGATCATTGACGAACTTAACACCTTCTTCGGCGCCGGATTCAGGGTGCTTCATACAGCATTCCCATTCGATGACAGCCCAGCCACCAAAATCGTATTGGGTAAGTTTCGAAAAGATACCTTTAAAGTCGACTTGGCCATCACCTAAAGAACGAAAGCGGCCAGCGCGATCGATCCAATTTTGATAACCGCCATAAACGCCTTGTCGGCCGGTTGAATTAAATTCGGCGTCTTTTACATGGAACATCTTGATGCGTTCATGATAGATATCGATAAACTGCAAATAATCGAGTTGTTGCAACACAAAGTGGGAAGGGTCAAAGAGGATATTGGCCCGTGGATGGTGATTGGTGGCTTTTAGGAATAAATCGAATGTCACGCCGTCGTGTAAGTCTTCACCAGGGTGAATTTCATAGCAGACATTGACGCCACAACGGTCAAATTCATCCAGAATCGGAATCCAGCGATTGGCCAATTCTTCAAAACCCGCTTCCACTAAGCCTGCTGGTCTTTGTGGCCAAGGGTAAAGATAAGGCCAAAGTAGGGCGCCGGAAAAGGTCGCGTGATTGGTGAGTCCTAAATTTTTGGAGGCTTGTGCGGATTTTAACAGTTGATCGACCGCCCATTGTTGACGGGCGTCTGGATTGCCTTTGACGTGAGCTGGTGCAAAGCCATCAAACATATCGTCGTAGGCAGGATGAACCGCGACCAGTTGTCCTTGCAAATGCGTAGATAGCTCAGTTACTACCATGCCGTGCTGGGCGAGTGTGTCTTGAATATACTTGCAGTATTCAAGATCACTTGCTGCTCGATCTAAGTCAAACAGTCTTTGATCCCATGTTGGAATTTGAACGCCTTTAAAACCAATGCTCGCCGCCCATTCAATGATGTTTTCAAACGTATTGAACGGTGCATCATCGCTGGCGAATTGAGCAAGAAACAGCGCGGGACCTTGTAAAGCCTTCATAATATTACCCCCATATTTATTTTTATTTGAGTGGTTTTTATGTCTTGTAATCGATTACATTTTCAATCATAAAAAAAGACTTTTCCAATGATTTTTGTAAAGTCTTTCTGATGATTTTGCTTGAGTATAGTTATTTTACGCATCAAGTAAATGGATTTAAGCGATAAAATGAGAAAATTTATCTTCATAGAAATGTAACAAAATAAAAAAGCATTACAGTAAGAGTTATTATTATGCTTGTTATATAAAATTATTTTTTTAAAAAAATATCAGTGTCGTTAGGGTTTTAGTTTCAATAAAACGCTCTATTTCTATAAGAAAAATCCGTTCACCAATGAGCAGAGTAGCCACATAAAAAGAGCATAATAAACGCTGTTGGTGACAATGATCTTAGTGGGGATTTGGTAGCGGCTGGTCATTAATAATCCCAGACCGGTCAAACCACTGCTGCCCGCTGAAATAGCCCATGCGCTTAAAAACAAAAAGCCGAGCTGTGTTGGATCGGGGTGTAAAGGTAATAACATGGGGCTCGCGATCGCAATGCTCACCACGGGATGTACGCCGATGATACCAACAACAATCATACTGGCCAGCGTGAGTGAAAATAACAGCGGATTAAAGGTGAAACTGTCTAAATTAAAAAACTGAGGATAGCTGAGAATAATTGCACTAATCCCATTGGAGAAAATACCGGCTGCCAAAAAAAGGGCAAACTGACTGCCGATTTGAGGCAGTTTGTGATTTACAAAATGCGATAAGCTTTTCCGTCTAGAAGCGGTACGCATTAACAGCATGGTCGCACTAGGCGCCAGAAGGCAAATCAATACCAGAATACTGATGTCCGGCCAAATAAAATGAAAAAATATGACGCACACCGCCAGAAATAACGGAATAAAAAGACTTTCTCGGCGAATGGGGTAGCCATTAAAATCCCCTTTAGTACGTCGATAGGCTTCGATGCTTGAGAAAATAATGGCGGTGAACCCCATAACAAGTCCAGGAATAAGCGTCTTTTGCCATTGCATCCCGGGGGCGTATATAAGTGCAACCCCCGTCGCTACAAAGAAAGGCGACCACCAAGCGGCGGCTGAAAAGTTACGCGTTAAAATAAACTGTTGTATGGGGGACAGCTTAATCGCGCCTTTCATGCGATCTGCAAACACCATGATCGCTGATAAATTAATCACAGCGCCTAAGACTTGTACGCCTATGGCGGTATTGAATATGGCGCTGAAGCCCGTTGGCAAGGGTCGATTTTCATCCGTTGTATTGGTCAGATCTAAAAAGGACACCGCCACAAACATCGCAAGCATGGGTAAATTTACCGCAAATACTTGCTGCCAAGACATCCATATCCCTTTTGACCCCGCAAACAGCAACGCCGCGATACCAACCCCCATAAGCCAACTAACCTGACGTTTTGCGCTTGGCGCAAGGGTGTGCCACATAGCAATATTGGCAACCCACGCCAGTAAAGTTGGCAGTAGAACGGAAATACTTTGAGTGACGGAGAGCAGATAAAAAATCAGTGTGCCAAGCACAAACCAGCCAGTGTATTTCTTCAAAATGTTCATTACTTGAGACATATCCCTATTTTAGAAGCGTGATATTGACTGTTTACGAAGGTCATAATGTTGTCGATGAAGAGGAACGATTTTTTCCTAACTAAATTGTGAGGTATTTATTAGTAATCAGCAATTTGTTTCTAAGTCTTTGTGTTTCATCGCATGTTTATAAAAAACGCCACACACAAACAAAAAAAGATAATACCGCTTCTAAGCTCATCAATTTACATTTGTCTTACTCCATCAGGAGATCGTTCACTTAATAACAATAACAAGGGATGAAAAAAATGAAAAAAATCGTATCTATGACGGTACTCGCGACTCTTTGCGCGGCGACGTCTCTTCCTGCATTAGCAGACGGTGAAAAAATTGGGTTGTTGATGTCTGATTTGCGCCTAGAGCGCTGGCAGAAAGACCGAGACTTATTTACCTCAGCGGCAGAAGCCATGGGTGCAAAAGTCTATACTCAATCTGCAAATGGCGATGTCACTACTCAAATCTCTCAAATCGAAAACATGATCTCTCGCGGCGTCGATGTGTTGGTTATCGTACCAGAAAACGGCGAAGTGTTAGGTAATGTGTTGGCGGAAGCAAAAGCGGAAGGCATCAAGGTATTGGCGTATGACCGGTTGATCAAATTTGCTGACATCGACTTGTATGTGTCTTTTGACAATATTCGAGTGGGCGAGATGCAAGCAGAAGCCTTACTTGACTTAAAACCGAAAGGTAATTATTTCTTGATGGGCGGTTCACCGACCGATAACAACGCGAAAATGTTCCGTCAAGGCCAAATGAACGTACTTCAACCCGCGATTGATGCGAAGAAAATACACATCGTGGGCGATCAATGGGCAATGGGCTGGTCTGCTGAAGCCGCATTGAACATCATGGAAAATGGTTTAACGGCCAATGCCAACAAAATCGATGCGGTCGTTGCGTCAAATGATTCAACGGCGGGCGGTGCAATTCAAGCACTGGCGGCACAAGGTTTGAGTGGCAAAGTGGTTATTTCTGGTCAAGACGCTGATTTAGCGGCCATGCGTCGTATTGTTGCTGGTACGCAAACCATGACAGTGTATAAACCCATTTCTAAGCTGGCAACAACCAGTGCTGAAATGGCGGTTAAGCTGGCACGTGGTGAAAAAATCATCGTCAACGGTCATGTTAATAACGGCAAAAAAGACGTTGATGCGGTATTGCTTACGCCGATCTCTGTATCTAAAAGCAATCTAGATTCCACCGTTATTGCTGACGGTTACCACTCTCGTGACGCTGTTTATAATCCTTAATCTTCCTACTACATCTATGGCGCTCAATAGAGCGCCATTTGCTTCTTCTCCCATTTGTTTTTTCTCTTATTAAAAAAGAGATACCAAAAAAGAGATTTAAAAAAAGAGGTGCAAACATGAAGCAACCCTTATTGGACATGCGTGGGATTGTAAAAAGTTTCTCCGGTGTCCGCGCATTGAATGGTGTGAGTATTCAGCTTGGTGCGGGTGAAGCCTTGTCCATATGCGGCGAGAACGGTTCTGGTAAATCCACATTGATGAAAGTGCTCAGTGGTGTTTGGCCATTTGGTTCTTATGAAGGCGAAATTTACTTTGAAGGCAACTTGGTTAAAGCATCAAGTATTCGAGACACTGAAGCGCTAGGCATTGTTATTATCCATCAAGAATTGGCGCTCGTTAAAGAAATGTCCGTCCTAGAGAATATTTTCCTAGGCAATGAACTTGGTTCTTTCGCAAGGCTTAATGACGAAGAAATGCACCGTCGTACATCCGAACTGTTGGCGCAAGTAAAACTGGATGTGTTGCCAGACACCCCCATCCGAGACCTTGGTGTGGGCCAACAGCAATTAGTCGAAATTGCCAAAGCACTGAATAAAAACGTCAAGCTGTTAATACTAGATGAACCGACGTCTTCTTTGACCACCACTGAAATTGAAATCCTCTTAAACATTGTTAGTGATCTGAAGCAGCAGGGCATCGCTTGCATCTATATTTCTCATAAGTTGGAAGAGGTCTTAGCCTTATCTAATTGGGTTACAGTGATTCGTGATGGCGACCATATTGATACTCGATCTGTAGAACAGCTGACTCAAAACGACATCATCAGCATGATGGTTGGGCGTGAATTAGACGAATTATTCCCGCGGGAAGAACACGATATTGGCGAGGTAGTGCTAAAAGTAAAACACGCCACCGCGATGCAAGCCGGAGCAACACGCGCGCAAGTAGAAGACGTTAGTTTCGAATTGCGTCAGGGCGAGATTCTGGGTGTCGCGGGGTTGATCGGTTCGGGTCGAACCGAATTGATGCAGTGTCTTTACGGTTCCTACGATGGGCGATATGACGCAGAAATTGAGTTGCACGGCCAGTCATTAACGATTCGATCCCAGCGTGTGGCGCTAGAAGCTGGTATTGCGATGGTGCCCGAAGACCGTAAACGTCATGGCATAGTGCCAATTATGAGTGTTGGGCGAAACATCACCTTGTCCGTTTTAGATCAATATACCTCTTGGTTTGGTGAGATCAATGAAGATCAAGAAAGCCAAGATATTGATGATTACATTGCGCGGCTGAAAGTCAAAACAGCGACTTCGGAACTGGCGATTAAAAACTTAAGTGGAGGTAATCAACAAAAAGCCATCATCGCCAAATGCCTATTAACACACCCCAAAATTCTAATATTAGATGAACCGACTCGCGGCATTGATGTGGGCGCCAAATACGAAATTTATAAGCTGATGTTTGCACTCGTCAAAAAAGGCATGTCGATCATCATGGTGTCGTCTGAATTATCAGAAGTCATTGGCATCAGTGACAGAGTATTAGTGATGCATGAAGGCCGATTAAAAGGTCAGTTTGATCATCAGGGTTTGACCCAAGAAATGATTATGAATTGCGCGATCAAAGAGGATACAGCAAATGTTTAAAACAATAAAAACCAGTCAATTACAACTGCTTGCCATGTTGGCGGCCATGTTGCTGATCGTCGTTTTCTTTTCTTTTGCAACAGACGGTGCGTTTGTGTCACCGAGAAATATTTCTAACTTGATTCGTCAAACCGCCATCGTCGGTGTGTTGGCGATTGGTATGGTGTTTGTCATTATCAGTGCCGAAATTGATCTGTCCGTTGGTTCCATGATGGGATTATTGGGCGGCATCGCGGCGATTTTGGATGTTTGGTTTCACTTTCCTATTTTGTTAACTGTCTTGGTCACCGTCGTTGCCGGCTTAGTGCTTGGTTTGTTTAACGGCTGGTGGGTGGCGTACCAAAAAGTGCCTTCGTTTATTGTGACCTTAGCGGGTATGTTGGCGTTTCGTGGCATTTTAGTGGGTTTAACAGACGGCGCCACCGTGGCACCAACGTCCAGTTCGTTGGCTATTATTGGGCAAAGTTACATTCCTTCAGGCTGGGGGATCAGTGTTATTGCTTTGTTGTGTTTAGGTTTAGTGGCTCGTGTTTACACTCGCCGTCAAGCAAGACACAAACACGGTGTTGTTAATCAAGCGGCAAAATTTGAATACGGCAAAGCGACCATTGCTGTGTCTGTTTTATTGGGTTTGTTGTTTATTTTGGAAAGCTATCGTGGCATTCCGACGCCCATTCTTATTATGGGTGGACTGATTTTAATTGCGACGTATGTGGCGAAAAGAACCTCCTTTGGGCGTCGTGTGTATGCCATTGGGGGCAACATCGAAGCCACTCGAATGTCTGGCGTGAATGTTGAGCGTACCAAAATGTTGGTGTTTGGTTTCAATGGCATGATGGTCGCTGTCGCGGCGCTGATACTAACTTCTCGACTTGGTGCAGGTTCTCCTGCTGCCGGTAATATGGCGGAGTTGGATGCTATTGCGGCTTGTGTTATTGGCGGAGCCAGCTTAGCGGGCGGCGTAGGTGTTGTATTTGGCGCCATCATGGGCGCACTGATCATGGCGAGCCTGGACAATGGCATGAGCATGTTAGATGTGCCGACTTTCTGGCAATTGATCGTTAAAGGGATGATCTTGTTGCTCGCGGTTTGGTTGGATGTCAAAACCAAAAAAGCACAATAAAACGCGGTTTATCACTCTCTTTCCTTTCTGAAGAGTTGTTTGAAGAATTTTGTAAAAGGTATTTATATGTATATCGGTATTGATCTTGGTACGTCCGGTGTAAAAGTTATTCTTATGGCGGAAGACGGGCAAGTGCTGGCGAGCTGTACATCGCCGTTGTCGGTGTCGCGTCTGTTTGATCTTTGGTCTGAGCAAAGCCCAGAAGACTGGTGGCAAGCGACGGATTTGGCCATGTTGCAGCTTGCCGCTGAAAACAATCTCCAAAACGTCAAAGCCATTGGCTTATCAGGGCAAATGCACGGTGCTACTTTGCTAGGTAAAAAGGGTGAAGTGTTGCGTCCTGCGATTCTTTGGAACGATGGCCGTTCCCATGAAGAATGTTTGTTGCTGCAAAGACGGTGCCCAGAAGTGCAGGCGATTACAGGCAACTTGGTCATGCCAGGTTTTACCGCCCCGAAACTATTATGGGTGAAACAGCACGAGCCAGATGTCTTTGCGCAAATTGATAAAGTGCTGCTGCCAAAAGATTATCTGCGTTTTCGGATGACGGGCGAGTTCGCGACGGATGTATCTGACGCGTCGGGCACGCTTTGGCTCAACATGGAACAACGCGCTTGGAGCGATACTATGTTGCAAGCAACGGGGCTAAATGAACAGCAGATGCCGAAGGTGTATGAAGGCTCAGAAGTCACCGGCACGATCAACGACGCCTTGGCGAAACGTTGGTCTATGCCTGTTGTTCCTGTGGTGGCGGGAGGGGGCGATAATGCCGCAGGCGCCGTCGGAATGGGCATTATTAAACCGGAAGAAACCATGTTATCGATTGGTACTTCTGGTGTAATTTTTTCGGTCAGTGATGGTTTTACGGCCAACCCTGCGGTTGCGTTGCACAGCTTTGGTCATGCGATTCCGAATACTTGGCACACCATGTCGGTGATGTTGAGCGCCGCTAGTTGTATCGATTGGGTGACTAGATTGACGCAATTTGGCAATGTAGAAGCGGCGTTGTTGGCCGCTGAAAACAGAGCTGATCACGTGTGTAACGTGACGTTTTTACCTTATTTAAGTGGTGAAAGAACGCCTCATAACGATGCCAATGCGAAGGGTGTCTTTTGGGGGATGACGCATGAAACCACCCCAGCGGATCTTGTTCAGGCGGTGCTGGAAGGAGTGACTTTTGCTTTGCTCGATGGTCTAGATGCCGTGCGCTCAGCGCAAAGTATCAGCGAAAGCATTGATGTGATTGGCGGCGGTGCGAAAAGTACCTATTGGTTACAATTACTCGCTGATGTATTTGCTGTTCCTATGGATTACCGTGAAGGTGGAGAAGTAGGGCCTGCGCTAGGCGCAGCAAGATTGGCTGCAATAGGGGTTCGGGGCAACTCCGCGTTGAGTGAGGTCTGCGTTAAACCTAAACTGATTAAACGCTATTTGCCAAACAGTGATAGAGCGGCTCGATATGCTGAGAAACGAGAGCGTTTTCAAGGTTTATATCAACGACTAAAAGGTTTTTGATAATAGTGAGCGGCGTGAAAATACGTCGCTCACTTCCTCGTATTTTCTCGTATTTGTTCTTACCGGTTACGATTTTTTCAAGGCACATTTTGTTTTTTGTCATTTTCTAGAACTTACCCGCATTCCAAGGTTATGATCGCTACCAGCGACAATAATAATGAGAGATGCTTTTGTATGTTTGAAAAACGCTACCGACTCAATTTAGTATTCAATGCCAATAAGGTCTATGACCGACAAGTTATTGAAGGCATTGGCGAGTATCTTCAAGCTGCCCAGTGTGACTGGGATGTGTACTTTGAAGACGACTTTCGTTATCGACTGGATGGATTAGCACATTGGAAAGGTGATGGAATCATTGCGGATTTTGATGATCCTGAAGTCGAAGCCATATTAAGAAATACGGACATCCCTACGGTCGCTGTGGGCGGCTCCTATCAACATAAAAAAGATTATCCTCGTTTGCCTTATGTTGCCACAGACAACGCCGCGTTAGTAAAGTGTGCGTATCAACATTTGAAGCGTAAAGGCCTGCCTCAGTTCGCCTTTTATGGCGTGCCGAGCACGGAATATAGCCGCTGGGCGAGTGAGCGTGAGAATGCTTTTATTGAACAAGTTCGTTCAGATGGTTATGAACCGCACCTGCATCAAGGTCTGTTTACCACCGCTGAGCTTTGGGAAACCGCTCAGCAAAATCTAGAAAGTTGGTTGAAAAACTTACCCAAGCCTATTGGTATTGTCGCGGTAACGGATTCACGTGCTCGTCATTTACTGCAAGCTTGTGACCATTTAAACATCATGGTGCCAGAACAGGTCGCCATTGTCGGCATAGACAATGAAAATATGGCGCGATATTTGAACCGGACAGCACTATCTTCTGTTGAACAAGGCAGCAAGCAAATGGGTTATGAAGCCGCAAAAATGCTGCATCGTATGTTGCTCGGTTATCCGGTTGAAAACTCGCTGGTGGTGGTTGACCCCATTGGTATTGAAGAAAGGCAATCGTCTGATTACCGAGCGTTGCGTGACCCTTATGTGATTCAAGCCATGCACTTTATTCGTCATAACGCCTGTCGAGGCGTGAAAGTCGCGCAAGTGGTTGATCATATCGGTATATCCAGAACCAATTTAGAAACCCGTTTTATCGACGAAATTGGCTGCTCGATGCACGAGCAATTGCACATGACCAAGTTTTATCGCGCCTGTGAATTAATCACCTCAACCAATCTCCCGTTTGACGAAATTGCCCGAACCTGCGGTTATCCTTCCGTTCAATATATGTACACAGTCGCACGTAAAAACGTAGGCATGACGCCAGGAGAATATCGAGTGTCGTCGCGCCTTGGTAAAGACGCTTAATGTGTTTGAAAAATAAATGAGACGAAAATATCAAGCATAAAAAAACACAAGTCAGTGTCACTGGCCTGTGTTTTGATGCGTTGTACTGACTGTTTCGATGTTACTTGTAGATAAAACCGTTCACAACGTTTTCTAACATTTCTTGACGGCCAGAAACGGCTTTAGGGTCAATGTTATTTTTCTCTGCGTAAGCCGCAAGGTCTTGCAGAGAATGCTTACCAGCAAGAATGTCCGCACCTAATGGCTCGTTCCATTTCGCATAGCGTTGATCGACCAATTTGGACAAGCTTTCGCTTTCAATCATTTTCACTGCGCGTTCTAGCGACAACGCCAAGGTATCCATGGCACCAATATGACCGTGGAATAAATCTTCCAGATCCATCGACTGACGGCGTAGTTTGGTATCAAACATATAGCCGCCGTTTTGGAAGCCGCCGTTTTTCAGGATTTCATAAGTAACAAGCGTGTATTCTTCTACGCTAGTAGGAAATTGGTCTGTGTCCCAGCCTAATTGTGCGTCGCCTTGGTTCGCATCGACAGAACCGAGAAGACCCAAAGAGCATGCTGTCGCGATTTCATGATGGAAGCTGTGACCTGCCAATGTTGCGTGGTTGGCTTCGATGTTGACCTTGATCTCTTTTTCAAGACCAAACTCTTTTAAGAAACCGTACACCGTCGCGGTATCGTAATCGTATTGATGCTTGGTCGGCTCAGCCGGTTTTGGCTCGATCAACAATGTGCCTTTGAAACCGATTTTGTATTTATGCTCAACCACCATCTGCATGAAGCGGCCAAGCTGAGCGCGTTCACGTTTTAGATCGGTATTCAGTAGGGTTTCATAACCTTCACGGCCGCCCCACAAGACGTAGTTTTGGCCACCCAATGCTTTGGTCGCATTCATCGCATGAAACACCTGAGTCGCCGCGTAAGCGAAGATCTCTGGGTTTGGGTTGGACGCTGCGCCAGACATGTACCTTGGGTTGGAAAACGCATTGGCCGTTCCCCATAAAAGTTTAATGCCTGTGGCTTCTTGCTTGGCTTGAAGGACATCAACCATTTCTGCGAAGTTGTTAATGTATTCTTTTAGTGAACGGCCTTCTGGGCTGACATCGATATCGTGGAAACTGTAATAAGAAATGCCCAATTTTGTGAAGAACTCAAACGCCGCATCGGCTTTCAACTTCGCCGCATCCATCTCGGACGCCGCTTTGTACCAAGGGCGATCAAAGGTATTTGCCCCAAAAACATCGCTTCCTTGCCAACAGAAATTGTGCCAATAGCAAGCGGCCATTCTTAAATGTTCTGCCATGGTTTTACCCATTAGCACCTTGTTCGCATCGTAATGTTTAAAAGCAAAAGGATTGCTAGAATTTGCGCCTTCGTATTTTACAAACGGCACCGTCTTAAAAAATTCGCTCATATCAGAACTCCTGACTGTTGTTATTTTTGTCCCTACGAATCATTGTTTTTTTAAGCGTTTGCTTCAATTACGAAATTTCTTGAGCGCGTTATTGAATTTGATTGGAGTTTTTTGTGAAGGCTTCTGGGTCAATAGTTTGGTCTGTCTGGGAAAGGTGTAATAAGATGGTGGCATTGCTTCTTGGAGTAAACGATGTTGCATATTAAATCCGCAAAATACTTATCAGACTATAAACTGTGGATTGCCTTTGACGATGGAACCGCTGGAGAAGTGGATTTAGTTGATGAACTCAAAGGCTCGATGTTTGAACCGCTTAAAGATTTAGCCGAGTTCCAGAATGTCTTTGTCGATCCAGAGCTAAAGACTGTTGTTTGGCCGAATGGCGCTGATTTAGCGCCAGAGTTTTTGAAGGCATTGCAGAGCAAGCAGAGTGTTTTATAAGCCATTGGGTTGATGGCTATAGATATTATTTAGTTATTGGAGGTGTTTTGATGAAAATTATATATTTTTTAGTCAAAATTTTTGATGATGAAAAGCATGCTAGAGAATTTAGAAGTGGACAGCTTTTTTCAAGCAGACTTTCTTATTTTAGAAATCTTGAAGAAGCTCAAGATTCTAATCGTGGAGACATGCACGAAGGAGTTGTTAGTTGGCTTCAACCAGATCAAATAAAGCTTGAAATAAATGGAAGAATAATTTCTCAGTTGACTAAGCCCGTTTCTGTCAAAATGAATTGGCATGATCACCTAAATGTTTTCTGTATATATGCTGCACACAATGGCGGGTTTGACCGTCTTTCGCAGGAAAACTTAACTGCCTTTAAAAAACAGTTAGAAATTCCAGAAGATTGTTTAAAGTTAGGAAAGTATGCGGTTGTAGTTACTAGTTTTAAACAATTCATTGAACGTGTGAAAGCAGCGACTGAAAAAAACAATTATAGTCTAAATTCTGGTCTTGTTGATTACTATAATCCTGATACGTTCAGTGGTATTTTTAATGACGAGGAAGCTGTATTTAAAAAACGAAATGAGTACAGCCATCAAAAAGAGTATCGTTTTGCTTTTGATACAGGTGTTACTGGTAAAGAACCACTATTGTTAGACATTGGAGATATTAGTGATATTACAATGCAATGTGATGTTGCCGATATTAACAAGCTTATTGAAATTACATTACCGATTGGGAAAATTGAATAACAAGGTGTTTAAACGGAAAAGTAACCGTATTCATTGCTTCGCTACTATATTCAATAGCTCTTTTCCGTTTATAGGGCTCTTCTATTACCCCTTCACACAAACATAGACCGAATTCGTCGATTGTCCGCCTTGAAACGGGTTATCAAATGACACTAGGTGCGAATCAACACTCTCGAATACGGTTTTGAGCAATTCAATGAAGTTGTCTTCTGGTGGGTTCTGTGACCACATGGCGAATACGCCGTTTGGTTTTAGTTGTGCAGCCATGCGAGATAGGTTTTCTGTGGTGTAGAAACCAGCGTTACTTGGGTTGAGGAATTCCGTTGGGGAATGGTCAATGTCGAGCAAGATGGCATCGAACTTTTTGCCTGCATGGCTTGGGTCAAATCCGGTACTTGGGTCTGTGGCGAGGTCGAAGAAACTGCCTAAAATATAACGGTTACGTTTGTCTGCGTTGAGTATTTTTCCTAGTGGGACGAGCTCTTTTTGATGCCAGCTGATGACGGTTTCTAACGCATCAACCACAAGCAGCTCTGCAATGCGTTTGTCTTCTAACGCGGCCACGGCGGTGTAACCTAAGCCCAATCCACCGACAACCACACTCAAGTTTTCGCCCTGTACTTGCGCTAAGCCAAGGTTAGACAAAGCTTCTTCTGCATCGACAAACATGCTCGACATAAGAAACTCTTCGCCCAGTTTTACTTCGTAGATGTCTCTGTCGCCAAACGCGGGGATGCGGCGTCTGCGCAGGGAAATTTCGCCTAAAGAGGATTCTTGACTGTCAATTTCTTCGAACAATAGCGCCATGGTTGGAATGTCCTAAAATAGTGTGTGATGAAACTAATGACGTTCTTGGAAAAGTGCCATGTGTTAGTACTTTGTCCGTTGACGATTTTAAACAATAGTCGCCTTTTAAAGTCGGTCATGTTTGTATTTGATCTGCCGTATTTTACAACAGCTATTTATCAATAGGCTGATAGCTGTCTAAATAAACCTTTTTTTATTCAAAAATTAATGACTATTTAAGGCATTAAAGT
>CAXBGJ010000058.1:0-16893 GCA_963975045.1 uncultured Marinomonas sp.
TAACCACCTTCATGACAATGGGAATGGAAAAATAATTTTTCTGAAAGCGGCTTTTTAATAGCCATCGACGGAGAGAGCTCTGCAGTGTTTATTTGTTGCGCTTGATCAACAATAAAGTCTCTCTGATTTTGTGCGCCTTTTAATGCACTAAAAACGTGTAAATCAGGTGTTTGATGATGAGCCAATAAACCGGCTGCCGTTGTTCCTGTTCCGGCTGATACTACCCAAGCGTCGTATTGTTCATCCATATTGCTAATGTCTCCAGCCCAATCTCGACATCCTAAGGTACCCAACAGACCGCCACCACCTTCCGGAATCCAGTAAACATTGTCGTAGAGCATATTGATAGTATGAGTTACGTCAGAGGACGTTCCTAGTCGATAATCCGATCGCGACGAAGGCCATAACTCAACACCGTTCTTCACCATATCTCTTAATGTCGGTGTCAACTTAGGCTGTAGCTCTCCCCGAACCACCGCTACCGCTTTGAATGGTATAGATTTTAGTGTCGAACCAAAAGCATGGAGATGATTTGAAAAAGGTCCTCCAAATGTTGCAATAACACTCGCCTTCTGCTTTTTTGCTTCGATAAGGTGGTGTTGAAGCTTGTGCCATTTGTTACCCGGTGCATGTGGATGTTCACAATCTCCACGGTATATATTCAGTTCGTAACGATGATGGAGCGAACGCTGGCAGGATGACGATAAAATGATCGGCTGGATAAAAGACACAAATAAACCTAATCGTATGAGAAGCCTTTGATAGCGTAAGAGTAACATATTAATTGCTATGATCATTCTCATTGACTGAGTTACTAACGCTCTCTTTTGACTTATCTAGATCATGATATTTTTACGTATTGTTAATCGTTTTTTTCGTCTGATAAATATCACTTAACGGCACGTTTCTTTGTTAAAATCTGTGCACTCATCATTTGTGGAGATGAAACATGATTCCAAGGCTTTCTGAAGTCTCGCCAATTCAGGCTAAATACCTTTCTTTCATCGAACGTTTGGAAGCCTCAGGTTTTTTAGGTGATACCAACCCTGATTATGCTAATCGCGTGGTTCTTTCAACCGACAATTCTATCTACCAGATTTTGCCTCAAGGGGTTATTTACCCCAAAACCATTCAAGACATTCGCTTACTGGTTAGCCTGTCAAATCAAGAAGAGTTTCAAGATATTGTATTAAGTCCTAGAGGTGGCGGCACAGGAACCAATGGTCAATCGCTGACCGATGGTTTGGTGGTGGATTTATCCAAGCACATGAATCGTATATTGGAAATCAATACAGAAGAAGGTTGGGCTCGGGTTGAAGCTGGAGTAGTAAAAGATCAGCTTAACAAAGCCATCAAACCTCATGGATTGTTTTTTGCGCCCGAACTATCAACCAGCAACCGTGCCACCATTGGCGGCATGATCAATACCGATGCCAGCGGACAAGGCTCCGTTATGTACGGAAAAACGCGAGACCATGTTTTATCATTGAAAACGGTATTACTGGATGGTTACCTGCTTGAGTCTTCCCCCATTGATGATGACACGCTGGCTAAAATTCAAAGCGGCAGCGATTATTCTGCCCATGCTCACCGTATCCTTGATTCAATCCAAAAAAGTAAAGCTCAAGAAATAAAAGACACTTTTCCTGCGTTGAACCGTTGTTTAACGGGTTATGATTTAGCACATATACGTACCGAAGACGGACGTTTCAATATGAATTCTGTGTTGTGTGGGTCAGAAGGCACATTGGGATTTATTGTCGAAGCAAAAGTAAACCTGCTTACCATTCCTACGCATGCAGCTTTAGTGAATATTCGCTATGACAGTTTTGAAGGCTCGTTGCGTCATGCGCGTGAATTACTTGCGGCTAAACCTACGTCCATCGAAACCGTTGACTCTAAAGTGTTAGGTCTTGCAAAAGGCGACAGTATTTGGCATTCCGTCTCTGAGTTTTTTCCTCAAAACGCAGGAGAAAACATCCAAGGCATTAACCTAGTGGAATATACGGGCGACAACGAACAAGACGTCACCGAAAAAGTTAAGATTCTTACTGATGCTCTAGATACCCTAACAAAAGCGGGTGATAGTAGTGCCTTGGGTTACACCATCGCCATGGGGCATGAAAACGTCAACAAACTGTGGGCTATGCGGAAAAAATCCGTTGGCTTATTAGGCAATGCTAAAGGGGATAAGCGCCCTATTCCTTTTGTAGAAGATACGGCGGTACCGCCTGAGAATCTCGCGGACTTTATCATGGAGTTTCGTGCTGTGCTTGACAGTTACCATGTTCAATATGGCATGTTTGGCCATGTCGACGCAGGTGTATTACATGTTCGCCCAGCCTTAGACCTCAAAGATGAATCTCAAGAGCCTATGATTCGAGAAATTACTGACAAAGTGGTCGCTCTTACTCAAAAATACAATGGTTTATTGTGGGGCGAACACGGCAAAGGCGTACGTTCCGAATACGCCCCCGCCTTCTTTGGTAAACTGTATCCTAGTATTCAGCAAGTGAAAGGTGCTTTTGATCCAAGAAATCAATTGAACCCAGGTAAAATTGCCACTCCTTTTGAGTTGGGTGCTGACTTACTGAAAATAGACAAGGTCCCTCTGCGCGGCCAATTTGATCGTCAAATTCCTCTTAGAAATCGAGATCAATTTAAAGAGGGAATGCACTGTAACGGTAACGGCGCTTGTTACAATTTTGATCCTAATGATGCTATGTGCCCTTCTTGGAAAGGTACTCGAGATCGTAGACATTCGCCAAAAGGACGAGCGTCCTTGATGCGTGAATGGTTGCGAGGCATGAGTGCGCAAGGTGTGGATACAGTACGAGCAAGTAAAGAGGCTAAAAATAATCACTTTTTAATCAGCTTACTCCCTCGATTGAAAAATACACTGGCAAAACGCCGTGGAGATTATGACTTTTCAAACGAAGTTCATGACGCCATGATGGGGTGTTTAGCGTGTAAGTCCTGTGTAGGACAATGCCCTATTAAAGTGGACGTACCAGAATTCAGAGCCAATTTTCTTGAGCTTTATTACAGCCGATATTTACGACCAGTCAAAGATTACTTAGTTGGTTCTTTAGAGTTTATGATGCCAACGATGGCTCTTTTCCCTCAACCCTATAACTGGTTAGTACGTCGGCGTTGGATAAATCATGTTAGCAGCAAATATATTGGCCTAACCGATAACCCTACACTGAGCACACTCAACCTTAAAAAAGAAATGTCACGTCGAGGTATTCGTTTAGCCACGTCGTTGGCCATCGAATCATTAAGCCCAAAAGACAGATCTCGCGCTGTGATTGTCGTTCAAGATGCTTTTACCAGTTATTTTGAAACTCAACTGGTATTAGATACGATGGAAACGTTAAGTCGTCTTGGTTTTCAAGCCTATCTTGCACCTTACATGCCCAATGGCAAGCCATTGCACGTTCACGGCTTTATAAAAGCGTTTAATAATACTGCCCGTAAGAATCTCGATATGCTACAAAGGTTGTCGTTTTACGGCCTACCTTTTATTGGCATTGACCCATCTATGACGCTAACTTATCGAGCCGAATACACCAAAGCGTTTAGTAACAGTCGACAAGTGCCAAAAATCCAACTCATGCAAGAATGGTTAGCTCAAAAAAGCGAGCATCTCATCAAGCAGCCTTTAATGTGCGATAATTCAACCTATCACCTAATGACACACTGCACTGAGAAAACCAATGCCGCTGCCTCGATTCAAGACTGGCAAAAAATTTACAGCATACTCGGGCTTGAGTTAAAAGTTGAGAACGTAGGTTGCTGTGGCATGGCGGGGACTTACGGTCACGAATCCGCCAATCAAGAAACATCAAAAACCATATATGACCTTTCATGGAAAGAAAAAGTAGCCAACCCTGTATTGATCGAAAAATTGGTCGCGACAGGTTATTCTTGTCGAAGCCAAGTAAAACGCTTTGACGATGTCGCCATCCCTCACCCGATACAGGTGCTCTTAAAACATTTAAGAGAAGCCACTGCCAATTAAATATTGGCAGGTATCACACAATCATCAAGACTCGGAATTCCGAGTCTTCTTTTCCCCTATTAAGGAATACCATGAGTCACCAAAATTTATTACACGATAGCGCCGATGATCTAGGCCCTATTCGCATTTTTGATGATGGTCAGTATCGAGTTTTGTCCTTTGCAGAAGGTGATGAGCAAAGTCGTATTCGCCTTTCTACACCGCACATTTTGCAACACGAATATACCCAAGCCATGATGCTGCCTTTATTGTTCTGCGAGCCTAAAAGAGTGTGTATTTTAGGTCTAGGTGGTGGTGCATTACTTCATGCTTTACACCATACAGTACCCGCTATACACATTACCGCAGTAGAACTACGTCAAGAAGTAATGGATGCTGCTGAAATGTATTTCAAACTTCCAAGAGGCAAGCGGATTACATTAAACGTGGCAAACGCCATTGATTGCATGGCAGAAGGCCTACCTAAGAAAGTCGACTTACTCATGACGGACCTTTACAACACTGAAGGTATGGATCAGGGCGTTTTACAGGCGAGCTTTATTGAGAACTGTGCAAAAAACATCAAAGATGACGGCTGGCTTGCTCTAAATTGCTGGATGAATGACAAAAATAACCAAGACCTCACTGACATCATTAAAAAGCATTTCATTGATGTCCGTGCATTAGATACAGGCGGTGGTAACTGGGTGATTATAGCGGGTAAAAGAATGAATCATGGCAATGCAAAAGAGCTCAAAGCACATGCCCTAAGCCTGAGCAATCTCATGGGATTTCAATTAACTAAATGGTTATCTCGTTTGTCGGCGGTTTGACTCTTTCACACCACTAAACGTACTGCCTGCTTATCAGTAAAAATAAAAAATGCCGCTTTCATCAGCGGCATTTTTTGATAATCCATAAAATTTAGTTGCCTAATACTTTATTCACCAAGGCTTTCGCTTCTTCTTCGAGCTTGGCAAGATGTTCTTCTGAAATAAAGCTTTCTAAATAGATTTTATACACATTTTCTGTGCCGGATGGCCTGGCGGCAAACCAACCATTCTCGGTAGACACTTTTAAACCACCAATCGCGGCGCCATTGCCTGGAGCATGAGTTAGAACAGAGACAATCGCTTCGCCTGCTAATTCGGTTTGCGTTACATTGTTTGCATCTAGCGCGCCTAATAACGCTTTTTGCGCTGTGGTTGCTGCAACATCAATACGCTTATAAAAGGGCTGGCCATACTTGGCCACTTGAGCCTCATACAATGTCTGCGGATCCTTTCCTGTTACCGCTAAGATTTCCGCTGCAAGTAACGCCATAATGAATCCATCTTTATCGGTCGTCCAAACGGTGCCGTCTTTACGTAGAAAAGAAGCCCCTGCACTCTCTTCGCCCCCAAATGCCATAGAACCTTCAAACATACCCTCGACATACCACTTAAAGCCGACAGGCACTTCACAAAGTCGGCGACCAAGGCCATTTACGACACGATCAATCATGCCACTGGACACTAAGGTTTTTCCAAACTGAATGTCTTGGGGCCATTGTGCTCTGTGTTGTGCTAAATATTCGATTGCCACTGCAAGATAGGCATTAGGGTTCATTAAGCCGGATTGAGCACAGACAATGCCATGGCGATCATAGTCAGGGTCATTACCCACCGCGATATCGAAATCATTTTTTAACTTGAGCAAACCTTGCATGGAATATGGGGAAGAACAATCCATGCGAATGCGACCGTCTTTATCCAACGGTACAAAACGAAACGTTGGATCAACTTCTGAGTTTACAACGGTAATGTCTAAGCCATATTTTTTTGCGATAGGCTTCCAATAATGAATACCAGCCCCCCCCATTGGATCAACACCAATTCGAATTTTGGCGTTTGCAATGGCTTGCATATCGATGACATTTTCAAGATCGTTTACATAATGATTAATGTAATCAAAAGGCTCAATTAACCCGCTCTCTTCTATCTCTTCTATAGAAAATCGCTTAACACCGTGTAAGTTTTCTTTCAGTAAGGAATTCGCTCTTTTTGCAACCCAATCCGTTATGTCTTTGTCTGCGGGTCCACCTTTTATAGAATTGTATTTAATACCACCATCTTCTGGTGGGTTATGAGAGGGTGTAATGACAACACCATCACTAAGATCTGTCTGTGTTTTATTATTGTGCGTCAACACAGCGTGAGAAATAACAGGCGTGGGCGTGAAGCCTCCATTGAGCTGAGTACGAACTCGAACACCATTCGCGGTAAAAACACTCAACGCGGTTTGAAAAGCGGCTTCAGACAAAGCATGAGTGTCTTTGCCTAGGTAAAGCGGTCCCGAAATATGTTGAGCTAAACGATATTCAGCAATGGCTTGAGTGATAGCAAGAATGTGATCTTCATTAAAACTGGCGAGCAAAGCGCTGCCTCGGTGTCCTGAGGTACCAAAACTCACACATTCATCTGGATGAGTCATCACTCGAGGCTTTTTTAAATAATAAGCCGTCATGAGTTCAGGCAAATTTACCAGAGAAGTATGCGGAGCAAGCTGTCCAGCTTGAGGATGAATTGCCATATTGTAAGCCCTGTTAAGTCTTTGAAACGGATATAATCAGTCTCTCTTATATCTATTACAGTTTCAATGACTTAACGGAGTGTAATCGGGGATTATCGTTTCCGAAGGATTAAACTGCCAATCGAGTAACCTGCTCCAAATGAGCAGATCACACCAAGATCACCGGTACTTAAATCATCATGGTACTTAGCAAACGCAATGATAGATCCCGCGGAGGCAGTATTGGCGTACTCATCAAGCACCACTGGTGCTTCTTCAAGCGTCGCGTCGCGCCCTAGCAAACGTCTACTGATCAGCAAGTTCATGTTGATATTGGCTTGATGTAACCACCAACGTTTCAATGCGGAAACATTAATGCCTTCGCTCAGTAAATGGCTTTCAATATGATCTGCGGCCATAGGGCAAACTTCTTTAAAAACCTTTCGACCATTTTGATGAAACAATTTATCTGCAGAATAAGGGTCTTCGTCGGTGGTTCGCGTTATGTAACCAAAGTTAGATCGAATATTATTTGAATAAGACGTAACACATTTTGTACTAAGCACATCAAAGGCGTGTGCTGACTGACAGGTTTCACTACTTTCTACCACTACAGCCGTCGCTACATCACCAAAGATGAAGTGTGAATCTCTGTCCATATAGTTGACTTGAGGGGAAGTAAGCTCTGGGTTGATGACGAGAACCCCCTTTGAGGTGCCCGCCTTCACTGCATCAACTGCTCTTTGCAGGCCAAAGGTCGCAGCAGAACAAGCCACTAGCATATCAAAGCCGAACCCTTCAATTCCTAACGCCGCTTGCACTTCAATGGCAATAGCAGGATAAGAACGTTGAGTATAAGCACAAGACACAATGACCATATCGATATCAGCGGCGGTTTTATTCGCGGCACTCAAGGCTTTTTGTGCTGCAGCAATCGCCATTTCAGCTTGATGAGAGACTTGATCATCCTCTCGAGCGTCAAGAATCGGGCGCATGCGTTGTATGTCTAATGCCCCCTTTTTTGAATAGATATAGCGGCTTTTGATACCAGACGCCTTTTCAATAAACGCTGCACTGGAGAGAGGCTTTGCTTCCATTTCTTCCGCTTTAATTGCTGTTTCGTTTTCTAGGTTAAAAAGTTCTGCCCAAGCATTGTAGCTAGTTACTAGCTCTTCATTACTAATACTGTGTTCTGGAGTCCATAAACCGACCCCACTAATGACGACTGAAGAATTCATTGAATACACCCTTTTTTTATTATAAATAAAAAGCTTTCATATAAAGTATAGATAAGATTGTGAACGACATTGTCGACGCAGTCCACTTTTTGTAATAACAAAGGCTAACTAATATTCGAAATACTTATATCAATACATAGTCTTATTGATAAGATTCCAACATACTATTGTCCACTGAGTGGTTGTTTTTATAGAAGAAACCAGTACTTTATGAGATACCAGTAAATACCTGAATAAAACCCGACTAATCGAGTCCTTATGCCAAATAACAATGCTCTCATATTATCCGGTGGTGGCGCTCGCGCAGCCTACCAAGTTGGGGTTCTATCTGCTATGGGGAAAATACTCCCTAAGAATACCCCACTGCCTTTTTCAATATTATGCGGAACTTCTGCAGGCGCGCTAAATGCAACCATGCTTGCTTCTCATGCGAATAACTTCTCTAAGGCTGCCTCTACTTTGGCGTTCGTATGGCGCCATTTAACACCAGATCAAATTTACAGTGTAGGTCGCTGGCCTGTGGCAAGCTCTGTTACAAAAACCTTATTATCCCTTTTCCACCTCCATAACAGTGATACTTCTATCGCACTGATGGACAACACACCATTAAAAGAGCTCTTAACAAATTATTTGGATTTTTCTAAGATTAATACCGCCATTGAGAACAAACAGCTTAAAGCACTCGCTATTACCGCGATGAGTTACAGTACAGGTGAATCAACGACCTTTTTTCAGGGCTCTCAAGATCTTCAACCATGGAAAGGCAATAGGCGAAAAGGCGTTATAGCGGATTTGGGGGTTGATCATCTACTTGCTTCCAGTGCCATCCCCACTATTTTTCCGGCTCATAAGATACAAAGTCATTATTATGGCGACGGCGCTATACGACAAAAATCGGCAATTTATCCAGCGTTGAAACTGGGTGCTGAAAAACTCTTTATTATTGGCGTAAGTGGAAACAGAAGCCCTAAGAAATGGTCTGCTCCTGATATAGACGTAGAGTCCAGTGCCCCCAGTATGGCGCAAATTCTCGGCCAATTATTAAACAGTGCCTTTATCGATAACCTTGAGGATGATATTTATCAATTAGAAATCATGAACAATCTTATTCGTGACCTTCCTAAAGAAAAAAGAGCTAATCATCAAAACTTGCCGACAGAGACATTAATTATTTCACCATCTGAAGAGCTGAATGAAATTGCACACCACTATCTTGCCACTCTGCCTAAAAAAATTCGGGTCTTGTTAAAAGCAGCCGGTGGATCAACGTCTGAAAAAACCAGTTCAGCCGCGAGTTATCTATTGTTCACGCCGCAATACTGCCGAGCACTGATTGAATTAGGCCATAAGGATGCCATGTGGGAAAAAGACCGAATTCTCGCCTTCTTTGAAAATAACGACTAAATATAGACATGTCTTTTATCGGTGATGGCTTGGGATGCCATCACCCAAGAAACAAGGCGTTGCATGTTTTTAAAACCAAGAGAACTACACAGTTCAATCTTGCCTTCTGGTTGAGAATTAGACTCGCGTAGTGCGAACATTTTCTCAGGGTAGGATTCTTCCAAGCGACGAATCAATTGAGCGGTAACACCTTCACTTGGTTCAATTATCTCACACCCACTTCCTAGCGCTTGTTCAAAAAAATGCTTTACTAAGGGGTAATGTGTGCAGGCTAGCACTAAAGTATCTATATTATTGGCAAGCATCTCCTGACTTAGTTCTTGGATCGTGAGTTTTATTTTTTCTTCCGTCTCTGGCCAAGCATCGATATCAAATGCCAACGTTGAGCTGGACATAACCGATACCTGACTGTCAGCTTTCCAAAGGTTAATCAGCTGATTCAAACGCTCGCTTTCAGCAGTAACTGGTGTTGCCAATACTGCTACCTTACGCTGCTTACTAAGGCGAAACGCGGGCTTTACCGCAGGCTCAACCCCAATAATAGGCAAGGATGTGCTGGCTCTGAGTGCATCAATAGCAGTAACGGTGGCGGTATTACAAGCAACAACAATAGCGCAGACGTTTTCTTTCTCGAAAAAACGACCCACTTTTATCAATCTATCTTGAAGCTGAGCTACACTTTTATTTCCATATGGTGCGAAGGCATCGTCTGCCAGATAAATTAAATCAAGATGAGGTTGTTTTTTATGTATTGCATTGAGGATCGTTAACCCCCCAGCGCCAGAATCCATCACTCCTATTTTCAATTCGTCGCCTCAACATGACCCGTTACGATAAGAGGAGTCAGTGGCAATTGAACGGGCTCACGCTCTAATTCAACGCCATATAATTCAACTATAGATTGCTTTATTTTAGCTTCTAATTCTAATAAGGGTTCTGCATTTTCTTCTGAATAGTTAACCAGCACCAACGCCTGTTTTTCATAAACACCCACGCCCTGATATTGTTTGCCTTTCCAGCCTGCTTGATCTATCAACCACCCAGCCGCCAATTTAAAACCACCCTCAAATGGAAATGATACAAGATTTGGAAAACGTACCTTTAAATCCGAGTGTATGGCTTGGCTAATTATCGGATTCTTAAAAAAACTGCCTGAGTTTGCTAACACAGTAGGATCAGGTAATTTTTCACTCCTGACGTCACACACCAGTTTAAAGACGCTTGCCAGACTAGGCCTACCCTCAATACGATCAGACAAGCCGCCATAGCTCAGTAATAAATCCGCCTGTTTTTTCAATGACAACTCTACCGACGTAATTAATAGCTTATCTTTCCATTTGCCTTTGAAATAACTGTCTCTATAAGCAAAGCCACAATCTCTTGCATTGATCCAATAAACGTCACCAGATGTTTTATCAATCACCTGAACACGTGCCAGAACATCTTTTATTTCAACCCCATAAGCCCCAATGTTTTGCACTGGCGCGGCGCCAATCGTACCTGGGATTAATGCGAGGTTTTCAATGCCAAACCAGCCTTCTTGTACAGCGAATGCAACCACTTGGTGCCAACTTTCACCTGCAGCAACCGTTAAACTGACTAAGTTCCCGCGGTGCTCTCTTGCGTTTATGCCAGACAATCGATTAATAATTACCAGTCCCGTGACATCGGCTGAGATGAGTAAATTACTACCACCGCCGATCATGGTGACGGTTTGATTAAAATGATTGGCCCAAGCAAGCAGTTTTTTTAAAGAGTCTAATGTTTCTGCTATGGCAAAGTATTCGGCATGGTAAGCAAAACGGAAGGTGTTATAGGCGGCCAAAGATACATTTTTTTGAATGGATTCTTCCATGCTCTGCATAAAGGCGTCTTGTGTATTAAATCGCATCTTCATGGATTGACTTAATCTTCTCTTCTAGAGTTAAGGTGATTTACAAAGGCTTGTGCGATGTCTGTAAGGTGTTTTCTCATCACGGTAAAGCCTTCATCCCCACCATAATATGGATCGACCACTTCACCCAAAGCAACGTGTTGATCGAACTCACCAAACATGACTACTGTTGCTTTACTGTGTTCTGGCTGGATTTTTTTGAGATTAATCAAGTTCTCTCGATCCATTGCTAGAATCCAATCATACTCATTAAAATCGCTTATTGTGACCTGTCGGGCTTTTTGCTGACTGATGTCGATGCCAACCTTTTTGAGCGCGGCAATGGACCTTGAATCCGGTGGGTTACCAAGGTGATACGCTGCGGTACCTGCAGAATCAAGCTCCAAGAACAAGCGATTCTTTGACGCCACATTTTCTAAAATACCTTGTGCAGCCGGTGAGCGACAAATATTACCTAAACACACCGCTAGCACTTTGTGTGATCTCATTTTGTAGAGCCTGACTCTAATCGCTCTTCTGTGGTCAACGTACGAGCTTCTGTTTCTAATAAAACAGGAATACCATCGCGAACAGGGTACGCCATACCGCCGACTTTACTGATCAATTCCGTACCATCTTTACTCAAAATTAGCGCCGCTTTCGTGACAGGACAAACAAGGATATCTAATAAGCTTTTATTCATGGGATTTATCCATTTTAATGAAGTTTAATTTTTCTAAAAAGGCTTGCGCAAAGCACTCTGGCAAGTTTAAAGAAACGGGTAAATACCAAACATTTGAGTTTGACAGCGCCAAAGACTGGCACTTAACCGCGTCTTTTTCAGTCATAACGACCGAGCCTTTAGACGGAATATCGGCGACGGCAAATGAATGATGGTCCGAAAACCATTGGTAACTGCTGTTTTCTGGCTGTAACCCTAGTTGTTTCAGCGTTTCCACAAAACGCTCAGGATTACCAATACCTGCCATAATATGCCATTTTTTTTCATCTACAAATGCGTGGTGACAATCTAAATTTTTCATTCCGTCCAATGAGACTAAATTGGTGGGAACCAGGGGTGCTAAAGTAATCGGTAGAGCCAGTTTATCAAGAGCCTCGGTCATTGTGTCTGACACACTGACAATAAAGTCCACGTGTTTTAGTCTTTCTATAGGCTCTCGTAAAGGACCAACAGGTAATAATTGACCGTTTCCAATGCCCCGTTTCGCGTCAAGCATCGCTACTTCAATGTCTCTGTTTAATTGGTAATGTTGCATGCCGTCATCGCTAATAATGACATTCACGTCTGTTGTAGAAAGCAGGTACTTTACGGCCTCATCTCTTTTAGAGAACACCACCATTGGGCAATCAGCTCGCCGAGCCAGCATTACCGGCTCGTCACCGACATCTTTTGCAACACTGTCAGCATAGACGGATGTTGGTATTTCAATTTTTGCCCCATGCCCACGAGATACAATACCTGGACGATAGCCGTTCGCTTTTAATAATTTGCACAATGCTACCACCATCGGAGACTTACCGGTTCCACCCACACTGATGTTACCAACAATGATCACTGGAACCGGCGCTTTATAAGACGCTTCGGGGTGCGCTAAGAAAGTCTGTCTTTTTTTCAGTACGACGCTTCTAACCAAAGGTTGAATCGGCCGAAAAACATTAGTCCAACCACAGCGCCCATACCAAGAACGCGTCAATAGAGACTCAACGCTCACTGGGCAGGTTCTTTCTGTGCAGTATGAGCAAGTTTTGTAATGCCTAGATTTGCCGCAGCATCGTACACTCTAAGCACCATGTCATAAGAGGATTTAGCGTCAGCGGTAATAATCAATGGTCGTGTATTATCGCCTTGCGTCACTTCCTTTAAGCCTTGAATTAACGTACTGACTTTTTCATTAATAAGTGTTTGTCCGTTAATAACATATTGACCATCTGCTGTAATGACTAATTCAACATCCTTGGAACGATCTGAACTGGGTGCATTAGACGTTGCCGTTGGTAAGTCAATCGTCAACTCAGTAGATTGATTAAAAGTCGTACTGACCATGAAAAAAATCAGTAACAGAAAGACGACATCAATCAATGGCGTTAAATTAACTTGTACGTCATCTATTTTTTGACGACGAAACTTCACTGCGCCACTCCTGTTTTATCTCGATCACCGTGTAATGCATCAACTAATTTGGTCGATTGTTGTTCCATGGTAACAACAAGCACGTCGATTCTACGGCTAAAAAAGCGGTGGAATATTAACGCAGGAATAGCAACACCAAGCCCTGCTGCAGTAGTCAGTAATGCTTCTGATATTCCACCGGCAAGTAATGCTGTATTACCAGCGCCACTTTCCATCAAAACAGAAAACACTTTGATCATACCAACAACCGTACCCAACAAACCAAGCAATGGAGAAATGGCGGCAATAGTTCCTAACGTGTTCATAAAACGCTCTAATTCATGAATGACATGACTCGCTGCTTCTTGAACGCTCTCCTTCATAGAACCACGACCATGCTTTGAATTTAAAAGGCCTGCCGCAAAAATAGACGCTAATCCCGTTTGAGTCTGCATGGAGCGAATGTATTCAATCGTCATTCTATCGTCACGTAATCGAGTCATTACTTCGGATAAGAGCCCATTTGGTGCTACTCCTGCTTTTCGCAGCGTCCAAAAACGTTCAATAATAATGGCAAGCGTAAGGATGGAACACGCCATTAACGGCCACATGAAAAAACCACCAGTTTGAATAAAGGCTAACACTTCGCACTCCAATTTAAGTTTGATTGTAATTTAACACACTCTCTAACTTTTCTACACGTTTGCAAGTGTCAGATTTTAAGAGTAAAAACGAATAAATGCAGGAAGAATGCTGCAGCGAAATACGATTTTTTTGAAAGTGAAAATCCAGCGACCCTCCAGCAGGAATAACCAACCATTTGACGTTCATCCCGTCCAACATGGCTGTTATTTTTTCTGCCCCATCCTGCTTTAATATCAGCCATTTCACACCATGCGCTAAAAGTATCTGAGGCGTGATTTGTGAAGTATTACTTGGCGTTAAGAAATAACCACCTTGCTGCTCTGTATTTAAATAGGAATCGAGTCTTAATCGACCGATGTCCGATCCAACCCAAGTGTTGGTTAACAAGATATCGCTCTTTTCTGTCAAAATCAGTTTATTATTTTTATTGACCAAGGATAAGCCAGCCTCAGAAGCATTCGACAGCATAGAAGAAAATAAAATAACCCAAATCCCAATAGCACTGACTATTCCTCTTTTCAAAGGGCTTTGATAAACCCAAACGATGACCAAAAGCAACATAAGTAGCCTAGGCACATCAGAGGCATGCTGTTCGAAAATCAGCAATGGCCATTCAAAAGCGATCATCTCAATAAAACTTACAATATAATAAAGCAGTATTTCTAGCTGTTCATAGCTGTAAGTTGAGCCGATTATCAATACTTCGATACAAGAAAGCAGTGCCCACGGAAACCATAAAAAAGCAGCTAATGGAATAAGTAGAATATTAACCAAAATAGAAGCGCTAGAAATAGCGACCTGCCAACCCAGTATCAGCACCATCGACGCGGTGCTTAGCATCACCTGTACCATGAATAAACGTGATAACTTGGTCGATGTCTGGCAAAACCCTATTAATAAATACACCATGCTAAATGAAAGCCATAATCCAGGACTTAGTACTGCCCTGGGTTCTAAAAGTAACACCAGCCATAAAGCAAAGGTAATGATGCTATAAGGTGAAAGCTTTAGCGCCAACATTCGAGCACATAAATACACGCTAAGCATGATGGACGCCCTCACAACAGGTTCACCCCAATTTGTTATATAGGCATAAGCAAATAACAACGGAATTACAATCACAGCATCGCAATGCCAGCGAGCCACACCGCAATGCAATAGTCTATTAGGAAAAAATCGCCAAACACTTCGACTTATCATTCGGCCAATGACAAACATAAAACCAGTATGCAGCCCAGAGACCACAAAAAGATGCGCTAGGCCCAGCGTACGAACCATCCAAGTATCACGTTCGCTCCACAAGTCATCCTGACCTAGCAACAAAGCTTTAGAGAAACGCCAGTAGTCGAAAGTATCAAAGGCACGATCAAGTCTAGCTAAGAGCCTGTCTCTTACTGAAAAAGGCTCTTGCGCTATACGCTGCAAATCATCATCTGAAAAATGAACGGTCAGCTCCGCAGCTTGTCTTTTTATATAAAGATTCTGCTGCCACCAAGGACCTTCTCTGTTTGGAAATACAACGCGAGCAATCGCACTTTGATATAATGTCTGTGATGATTCCCCTGAATGAAACTGAGATTGCGAAAAGATAAGAGAAAAATCCTCTTGAGCACGCCGAATACCGTCTTTCTCGAAATACACAAGTCGAACCGACTGTTTATCAGACCAGGCATTAGGATTTGTCAGTTGAGAGTGATTGCTAATGAGTTTTTTATTAGCAAAATCTACCAGCAACTCGCTGTCGACAGTCAAGGGTAAATAAGGGGATGTGGAGAATTCACTGAAAAAAACAGAAACAAAGGAGATAAGTGTCAAAAACAATACTATTAAACGCTTTGACCATATTAAGTAGAGACACACCAGAATGATGTGAGTAGAATACACCCACAAATAATCGCTCGGCACCAGTACGGCGCCCATCAATATGGACAAACTACTTAGTAACATAAGACCTCCTTGTCTTAAATTGCTAAATTATTTTTTACCTGATTATGCCGAAGAATTATCTAAAAAGATTCATACCAAATCCAGAAAAACTTAAGCAGAGCAAAGCTTTAGGCCTATTAGGCTCGCAGATTTATGAAGCTAATTTATGGCACCTAAATCGTAAATCTGTCGCGCGCGCTTTCTTTAATGGTTTATTCTGGGCATTTATTCCCATGCCGTTTCAGATGTTGGCATCTGCTCTGCTTGCTATACCATTACGTGCAAATATCCCGCTTTCCATAGCGCTGGTGTGGATTACAAACCCCATTACGATGCCCTTTGTCTTTTACTTCAATTACAAAGTGGGCTCATTAATTCTCGGATCACATCACAAAAAAGACTTCAAACTTTCTGTTGAGTGGATCTGGGATAAAATGGAGCACATTTGGCTGCCACTTTACGTAGGCTCAATTGTATCCGGACTCATTGCCGGCGCAATCAGTTACGCTGTCATCATTATTTTATGGCGATTACATGTCGTAAAACGCTGGAAAGAACGCAAACTACGTAATAAAAACTCGGAAAAATAGTCAATACAATCACCAAAATTGACAATCAATCTTGGTGATTGTTGAAGCACCTTATTTAAGCATTAAACGCCCGCTTGTTTTATTGGTTGCAAAGCACCTTGAGACAAGCGATAAGCCGAATCCATCCAGCTCAACATTTTTTCATCATGAGTGACCACCAAAAACGCCATATCATAGGTAGCCTTAAGCTCATTGATTAGGTTTTGAATCTCTAACGACGTAGTTTCATCCAAGTTACCAGTTGGCTCATCCATCAATACACACGCCGGACGATTGGACAAAGCACGTGCAATTGCCACGCGTTGCCTTTCACCACCCGATAGCTGTGAAGGCTTATGGTGCAAGCGCTCTTTTAAACCAACCTGCCCTAATAATTCTTCCCCACGTTTATTTGCTTCTTTTTTATTCATGCCCGCAATCCACATAGGCATCAATACATTTTCCAATGCAGAAAACTCAGGAAGCAAATGGTGAAATTGGTAAACAAAGCCCATTTCCTTGTTGCGCATTTTGGAGCGCTTGGCGTCTTTCAT
>CAXBGJ010000059.1:0-16773 GCA_963975045.1 uncultured Marinomonas sp.
TTAATGTACTTATGACTGTCCCTACCGGCCCTGGCGTTGGCTTAACGTCTGTCTCAGTAGGCCTTGTTCGAGCACTGGAGCAACAAGGGCTAAAAGCCAGCTTCTTTAAACCTATTGCTCAACCTCAGCCTGGCGATAAAGGGCCCGATAAATCAACCGCAATGGTCGCTCAAGGGTCAACATTATCACCTGCCGAACCCATTCCGTTACATGATGCCGAACGCTACCTTTATAATGACAATATTGATGAGCTCATGGAAGAAATCGTTGGTCGCTTTCAAGCAAGCGTGGAACCTGATTCGACGGTGATTGTGGAAGGTCTTGCCCAAATAGCAGGGCACCCCTATGCAACTAGACTTAATAAAGCCATTGCGAGAACTTTAGATGCTGGACTCGTATTAGTAACAGCACCTAACAACATGCGCGTAAATGAATTAGAGCATCATGTTGAAATTGCCGCAGGCTCTTATGGTGGAATTAAAGCAAATGACGTGATTGGCTGTATCCTGAATAAAACAACGCCAGGGTCGTTAGGAGTAAAGTCTTACGGTGATTTATTTGCACAAAGAGGCATTTTCAAGCGCAACTTTAGTTTACTTGGTCAAATACCAGCGGCCGTTGAACTAACGTATCCTAGAGTCAAAGACGTAGCAGACTTTCTTAATGCCCGTATCATCAACGCTGGGGAAATTGATTCTCGTCGTGTGCAATCTTATACTTTGTGCGCTCGCGGTGTTGAAAATATGCTTGAAGCCTTACGCCCAGGCGTATTGGTTTTCACACCAGGTGATCGCACCGATGTCATCATGGCAACGGCCATTGCCGCACTAAACGATATTAAAATTGCGGCATTAGTTCTCACTGGTGGTTACCAACCAAGTGAAGCGCTCATGTCGCTTTGCGGGAAAGCCATGGCAAAAGGCTTGCCCATTTTATCGGTTGAGTCCAACAGCTGGGAAACCGTTATCAATATGCAGTCTTTTAACCAAGAGATTCCATTAGATGATAAAGAGCGGATCTTGATGGTGAAAGAGCATATTGCTCGCTGCATTGACCATGACTGGATCAATTCATTTGCCATGAACCAAGAAGAACGCAAATTCTCACCGCCGGCCTTTAGATTTCGCCTTATTGAATTGGCCCGCTCTCTTAATAAGCGAATTATCCTGCCAGAAGGCGAAGATATCAGAACCATTCAAGCGGCTTCTATCTGTGCTGAGCGAGGCATTGCTCGCTGTACTTTATTAGGTAATGAAACAGAAATCCTTCGAATTGCACAAAACAACGGCATTGAATTAAACCACGGTGTTGAAATACTTAATCCAATCAGTATTCGTGACCGTTATGTTGCACCCATGGTTGAACTTAGGAAAAGCCGAGGCCTAACGGACATTGTCGCCAGAGAACAGCTTGAAGATAACGTTGTTTTAGGTACCATGATGTTACAGGTCGGCGATGTTGATGGCTTAGTATCTGGCGCCATTCATACCACAGCAAATACCATTCGACCTGCGCTTCAGTTGATCAAAACATCGCCTGGTGCAAGCTTAGTATCATCGGTTTTCTTTATGTGCTTACCGGACCAAGTATTGGTTTACGGTGATTGCGCCATCAATCCAGACCCAACAGCAGAGCAGCTTGCAGAAATCGCTATTCAAAGTGCAGATTCCGCAGCGGCGTTCGGCATTACTCCTAAAGTCGCTATGATTAGTTATAGTACGGGTGGGTCAGGAACTGGAAATGATGTCGATAAAGTCAGAGAAGCGACGGCGATAGCGCAAAAGCTTCGTCCTGATCTTTTAATTGATGGCCCCTTGCAATACGATGCGGCCATTATGGAAAAAGTCGCAATGCAAAAAGCGCCAAACAGTAAAGTTGCCGGCAAAGCCACCGTGTTTATTTTCCCCGATCTAAATACAGGCAACACAACATACAAAGCGGTTCAGCGAAGCGCCGATGTTGTGAGTATTGGTCCGATGCTACAAGGCATTCGTAAGCCCGTAAATGATTTGTCTCGCGGCGCCTTGGTCGATGATATCGTCTACACCATTGCGATTACGGCGATTCAAGCCGGAAAACTTAAGAATCTATAAAAGCCACAGTCCAATACAGGTGCGTAAGTTTTCACCTGTATTGGACATATCGTCAAATGCCAATTATTATTTACTAATAATCGTTTGATTGGTGATTGTAATGTCTGGCAGCCTCCCACACACAATAGCGCTTTCAAGTCATACTTCAACAAGTACGGCAACACCTGGCTATACCACTTTTGATTTACGCTCGGACGAAGACACTAGCTTAGCGGCTCTGAATACGCGCAACGCAAAAGCATCAAGCGACCTTGTTGTCACTATATCGGAACAAGGACAGGCCCTTTCACAAAGAAAACAAAAAAAATTTGAAGAAGAGACAATAAATAAAAAAAGTGACATATGGCATGATCTAGAGGAAGAGTTTATAGAAAATGACTTTGAAGCTCCCATCGATGCCATAAATAAAGAGACAAAAACCACCAGCTATAATGAAAAAACACCGACCGGAGATGTTCTCGACCAAATTGTTTGATTCTTATAAATATTTTCATGTAATGTAATTTAATCAGCAGGATGCTGATAACTAAAAATCTTCAAGGAGTGAAGAATGTTGCGTTCCCGTCTTACTATGCGTGGCTTTACGCTATTAGAACTTATGGTTGTTATAGCGATTATCTCGATACTCGCTAGCTTGTCAGCCCCCACCTTTACACGCCAAATTGCCAAAGCAAAATTAATAGAAGCCCAAAACCTCGCGACTCAGCATCAATCTATGGTTGAGGAATTTATTCTTTTACATGGATCTTTTCCAACCAAATCCGAGTTTAATCTCATAAAACACCCCTTATCCAAAGATTCAATCGTTAAGTCACTGTCTGTTAATAATCAAAATAAAAGCTCCGGAATACTGGCTATCAGTCTTAATCGCAGCACAGGAGTAAATGAAAACCAATACCTAAAATACACACGAGATGTAAATAGAAATTGGCATTGCAGCTCAGATTTAGACTCAAACATTCTTCCGTTAAAATGCCAAAGCTTAGCAGGGGAAGAAGAATGACATTAGAAGAAATACTCTCCAATGCTGTTAGCAATCATGCGACCGATGTGCATATTGAGCACTCAAATCTTGGAGTAACAATCTACCAACGCAACTTCGGATTACTACGCAAAATTGCTAATTTATCCCAAGGCAGTAATCTCATCAACCGCATCAAAATGCGTTCAAATTTAGACTTGTCAGAAACAAGGAGAACACAAGAAGGTCAGTTCTTATTTGAGGAACGAGATCGACAGACGTTTATTCGAGTAAGTATTGTTGCAACGGTCAAAGGTGAAAAAATCGCCATGCGATTATTACCTGAAAAAAACCGCTTAGGACTTAATGATATAGGCATAAAGCCCTCATTACTGACGACATTAAACTCAACACTAAAGGGTGCCAGCGGCTTAATTTTAGTCTGCGGAGCCACGGGGGCTGGCAAAAGCACCACACTGTATTCATGCCTTGATTCTTTAAACAATGGAAAAAGAACCATTTTTACTATTGAAGACCCTGTTGAGTATGAGATTCCGGGGTTATTTCAATGTGAGCCAAATCACGCTATTGGATTAGACTCTGCCGCTCTATTGAAATCTTTTTTAAGACAAGATCCGGATATCATCATGGTCGGTGAAATACGAGATGCGATCACCGCAAACCTTGCAGTTAATGCGGCTCTTACTGGACATCTTGTACTTGCCACTCTGCATACAAACTCAGCACTTGATGCGATGCATCGTTGCCATGGCTGGCAAGTAGACTTTTTCTCCCTAGTCAGCTCTTTGAAACTCATTATTCACCAATCCATGCTTTATAAAATTGCTTCACAACAGCCAGTATTCAATGGTTTACAGCCTTTATGGAAAGACTCTCTACCCAAAAGCTACGAAATGCTTATTTCTACTCCCGCCCTATGGCAAACCTTTACCCATAAAGACAGTGAGGCTCAAATTGCCTTGGTATAAAATCAAACATCAAAATAACAAAGTCGATTACAGACATGGGATATCCGAAAGCAAGCTTCTTTTTGATTATATAAAAGATGGTCATTGGCAAATTTCTATCACCCACTGGAATCCAAAGAAACTGGATTACAAAGCATTGCAGACTTTTTACGAAGAAATACTGAGTGCTCTGCATTCGGGCCTGCAACTGAATCAAGCCATCGCTCATTTTGCCTTATCATCAACACACCCTAATATCGCGATGACAAGCAAAGCAATATTGAGTGAGTTAGAGCATGGTGTCCTTTTCAATGAAGCGTTAAATAACCTGACAAAATCAGCCGCCACTCCCTATTGCCATTTACTGAACTCACACGGCACAAGAGAAGACTGCGAACAAAGCCTTACTGTTTCTATTGATCAGCTAAAAACATTGCTCGATTGGTCAAAACGATTATTAAAAGCCATTATTTACCCATTTTGCATCATTCAAATCGCGTTAATTATTATGATCGTGAACCGTATATTTCGGTCAACGTCTATGGGTAACTATGTTTTTGAATTCATTAGCGATTTGTCTATTTATATAGTATGCAGCGCTATTCAACTCGTAATCATCCATAGCTTTCATAAAGGTCATGCTTGTTATTGGCTAGAAAAGTACAGTGCAAACTTTCGTCTAACCAAGCTTTTCTCTCTATTAAGTACAACACGAAAAACAGGACTCACTTTGCAACAGGCGCTAAAAAGGATGCCGGAATATTTTCAATACGCGCCAATGAAACAAGAAATCTATACGGTGTATTACACGCTTCGCCTTGGAAATAATTATGCAACTAGCTTCCCAACGCGGTGGTTTCCTAATGAATCGGCCATAGCCCTTCATTCTGCCGAACAAGATGGCAATATTGAAAGAGCGCTTATTCTTGCCAACAAAGAACACGAGAAACACTGGCAAAAAAATATTTCTTTGCTTGAGAAGCTCATTCCCGCAGCGTGTCTATTTATTGCTGGTGGGTTTGTCACTTCTGCTCTGATTTCTTTATACGCACCACTGCTTGAGACGCCTTAAATGGATACATTCCTGTTAGAATGGTTTTTTTACGCATTAACTGTCTTAAGCATTGGTAGTTATTCCGCGGCTTTTATCTCTCGATGGCCAAAAAGGCACGCTTACTTATGGGAAAAAGAAGCGCACGAGAATCTTTCACTGCCTTTTAACAAACCTCCTCCAAGCCAAACAAGTAACACTCGGTCTCACTGCTCACATTGCGGACAGTTACTTAGGTGGCAAGACCTGATTCCTCTCCTGAGTTATTTATTACTCAAGGGGAAATGCCGCTACTGTCAAAAAAAGATCCCTTCTCATTATCCTACTATCGAGCTTCTACACCTTGTTTTCTGCCTTCCTCTGTTATGGCTATATGAAGACATCTACCAGCTTACGCTGACGACTGTATTAGTAAGTGCTTTAATAACAGCGGCATGCATTGATGTAGCGCATAAATTAATACCCGATGAATGCAGTACAATAATATTGGCTTGTGGCTTATTACTCCACTTACTTTCAAACACATTGGAAAACAGTGTATTGGGGATGTTAATAGGCTATAGCCTTATATTCACGTTACGATGGCTGTATCTAATATTTAGAAAAAAAGAAGGCATTGGGCTAGGCGATGTAAAACTCATCTCGGCACTTGGGGCTTGGCTTGGATTTTCCAGTCTAGCCCCCCTGTTACTTTGTGCAAGTTTAGCCGGAATCCTATACACTCTGTTACTCAATAAAGATGGATCGAAACACGTGGCGTTTGGCCCATTTTTAATTCTTTCTGGCATGCTGATATTTTATTTATAACCTATGGCTGACTTTACTCCACCTATCATTGGCCTTGCTGGTGGCATCGGCTCAGGCAAGAGCACAATTACAAAGTGCTTCAATAAATTAGGCATTCAAAGTGTCGACGCTGACGACGTTGCAAGACTCGTCGTTCAGCCAGGATCAGCTTGCTTAAGCAACATTCATCATCGCTATGGTGATCGCATATTATTAAATGATGGCAATCTGAATCGAAGCGCCTTACGCACTATAATCTTCAATCAACCAGAAGAGAGAGTATGGCTAGAAGCATTAACACATCCCGCCATTCGTGATGAAATAAAAGTACAACTCAATGCTACCTCCTCAACATACGCATTACTTGTTCACCCTCTACTGTTTGAGACAAAACAAGACGCTATATGTAAGTTAGTGGTCGTGATTGATGTCCCCGCACATATACAGATTCAACGTGTCATGAGCCGTGACAAGATAAGCCGAGAAAGCGCTGAAAAAATCATGAGAGCACAATTAAGCAACAGTGAACGCATTGAGAGGGCTGATCTAGTCTTGGAAAACGCTGGTAATATTGTTGAAATGAATGCTAAAGTCTTCAAATTGCACCAAAATATTTTAGAGTTATTATCATGTTAAATAGTAATACTGCAACCTTAGTTGCTTGCCCAACGTGTCAAACAAAAACACCTTGGTCTAAAGAGAATCCAGACCGTCCATTTTGTAGTGCAAGATGTAAGTTGATTGACTTGGGAGCATGGGCGAGTGAATCTTATTCTATTCCTCAGCAAACCTCAGAAGAGGACGAGATTTTTTCAGAAGATCTCGTGATTGATCCAAATAAATCCTTTTTATAATTGCTAGACGTGGAATGTAATTATTTATGGCACAACAAGATTTCTCTAAGAAAAAAGCATTACTCATAGAAGATATGGCAGAAGCCAGAATCATGCAGAGAAAAATGCTAACGGATTTTGGTTTTACCTCAATTGATATTGCCATGAAAGCTGAAACGGCTATTGAGCTTCTGAGAAATCGAACTTTTGATGTCATTCTATCTGATTACAATTTAGGTAATGGTAAAGATGGGCAACAGCTATTAGAAGAAGTAAGGCACTCTAAACTCATACCGAACACAGCCACTTATTTAATGGTCACAGCCGAAACATCGATTGAAATGGTCATGGGCGCCATCGAATATCAGCCTGACGGCTACATTACGAAACCCTTCTCTCAAGCGGTTTTACAAAGACGCCTCAGTAAATTATTAGAAACAAAAGAAAAATTGCATGACGTAAATGTTGCGCTTGATTCAAATAATTACGAAGAAGCGATTGCCGCCGCTAAACGAGTAATAAAAAAACACCCTTCTCTAATTGGTAAATGTGAACGAGTCATAGGCGAAAGCCTGCTAGAGATAAAAGAATACAAAAAAGCACTGTCTTTATTCAATAGCACATTAAAAAGTCGAAAAATGCCTTGGGCATTGTTTGGCAAAGCCAAATCCTATTTTTTTATGGGTGAATATGAAAGAGCAGAACAAAACTTTCGGCAGTTAATGTTTGATAATCGGTTCTTTGTCAGTGCCTATGATTGGCTTGCCAAAATTCAAATCATTCAGGGGAAACCTGAGGAAGCCCAAGCGACTCTAGTTGAAGCGATTGGAAAATCACCTAAAAATATTCTTCGCCAAATCGAGTTAGGTAAAATCAGTTTATCGCTAAATGATCCTGTCACCGCTGAAATGGCTTATCGAAGAGCGGTTTTTTTGGCCAAATATTCTTGTTACAACACGGCTGAAGTTTATCTAAAACACTTGGAATCCCTCGCTAGAATAGCGGAAAGTGGCCCATTACTGCCACGACAAAAAGACAACTTTGAAAGCACTCTTAAGAAAGTCCATGAATCATTTTTTGATGACATGGAGAATAAAGCTAAATCTTATAGTTATGAAATAGACGTATATTTAGCAGAAAAAAACACATTGGCGTCCAAGAAAATATTCGAAGTTTGGCTTAGTGAAGCGGCATCAGGTATTACGACACCGCCAACAAAAAAACAAAGCTCTGCCTATAGCAACGCTTTTGGAGGCTAGAGATGAAAAAATTGAATATTAGTACGATTCTTGCCAGTGCAATACACGAAAGTAAAAATCAAGTAGGCACCCTGCTTTATCAGCTACAGGGTCTGAAAGACACAACAGACAGTAATGACCCAAACCAAACTAAAATCGTATTGATAGAAGAGTCGCTTAAAAAATTAAACGACGAATGGGTTGAGTATCTCTACCTCTATAGGCTTGCGTCAAATGGTTATGATCTCCACGTCGATATTTTTTCGATCGATGAGTTTTTAGATGATCAAGTATTCGCTTTACAACCGTCTGCTAATGCAAAAAACCTAGTGCTAGACTACCATTGCGATACCAGCCTAACGGGTACATTTGATGAGCGATTAATGACGGCGGTCGTTAGTACGGCTGTTTATAATGCTTTTCGCTTTGCAAAATCGAAAATCATTCTCAGTGCAAGACAAGAAAATGAGTTTCTAGTTATTTCTGTAGAAGACGATGGTAAAGGCTTTATGCTTACAGAAGAGCAAACGGAAGATATCTTTGAGGTTAACACTGGCTTAGGATTGTATTTTGCTGAATTATCAGCCTCAGCGCACGTTGTTGATGAGGTGTGTGGCTTTATAAAAAAGGAATCTTCTTTAATACTTGGTGGTGCAAGCCTTACCGTCTACCTCCCTCAACCTACCAAAGAATCATCCGCAGAACAATATTAAGCGGGAATGTTTTTTAGGTATTGCGACAACAATTTTCCAGCCTGCTCAATGTGCTGCCTCAAATAGTCGAGTGCAGCCTGTTTGTTTTTTGACTCAATAAGGCGAAGCAAAGCTTCGTGCTGATTCTGACTTTTTGATCGATAGCCCAAAGGGCCATATTGAAAGCCCAGATAGCGAACAGCCTGTTTATTTAATCCCTCCACGACTCTTTGCAGAGTCGGTCTATTGGCCGCTTGATACAAAGCATTATGAAACTGCCAGTTAAGCTCTCCTCGTCCCACTAATGTTAAATTCTCATGGTCTAAATCGATAAGAAAGCCTCTCGCTTCTTTAACATTCTCTTCTTGAATATTATCAAACGCCATTTCAAACAAAAGACATTCTAATTCAGCCCGCATTAAATAAAGGTCTTCCGCCTCTTTCCAATTAAGATCGGGAATCATCACACCCGCTTTACCGTGAGCAACAAGCCAACCTTCGGCTCTTAATGATAGAAGCGCATCTCTAACTGGTATTCGACTAACACCATAACGCGCTGACAGTTCCGCTTGACGAAGAGGTACTCCTCTTGGAAGTTCGCCATTCACTATATGTTCCTTAATTTTCTGGGTAATATCCACTAAGCAATACCTTTACTTGAGCTTAATATTTGATATTAGAAGACATATAACACCAAATAAAATCCCCCAAAAAGCCGACGCGATACCGCCAAATGAAACACCCGAGACGGTGACTAAAAATGTGACCAATGCCGCTTCTCGATTAGAGTCATCCACCATGGCATTTTTTAAATTCATCCCAATAGTTCCCAATAAAGCAATACCAGCTAATGCCGCAATCATAGTTGCAGGAAAAACGGAGAATAACGCCACGACTGACGTACCAGCCAAGCCCGCCAACAAATAGAATATACCGGCTGATAGTCCTGCGATATAACGTCGTTTAGGGTCTTTATGACATTCATCACCAGAACAAATTGCCGCCGTGATCGCCGCTAAATTGAAAGCAAAGCCACCCAAAGGCGCTAACAAAATTGACGTAAAGCCAGTCCAGCTAATGAGAGGAGAGACTGGCGTTTGATAGCCACTGCTGCGCATTACTGCGACACCAGGGATATTTTGAGACGTCATAGTCACAATATACAAAGGCACTCCAATCCCGATCAGCGCGCTAATATTCCATTCAGGCCAAACCCAAACAAGAGAACCAATCTCAACAGGAATACTAGACATAAGCTGACCATCGGACCTTCCAAGCACAAGCGCAACACCTGCCACCAATACAAACAGCACAGCATAACGAGGAATAAGTCGCTTGCTCACCAAATAAGTGGCCAACATAACACCGACAAGAAAAACATCACTCATCATGGCGTCAAAAATAGAAAGGCCAAATTTAAAAAGCACTCCAGCTAACATTGCACAAGCAAGTGGTAAAGGAACCAAACGCATGACTTTATCAAACAAACCTGACACACCTGTCAATAAGGTCAGCACACCTGCAAAAACAAACACGCCAATCGCTTCAGCATAACTAATTGTCCCTAAACTTGTTGCTAGCAATGCAGCTCCAGGTGTCGACCAAGCGGTGATGACAGGCGATCGGTACCATAAAGAAAGGAAAAAACAGGTAACACCCATACCAAAACCCAATGCCATAATCCAAGACACGATCGTATTAGAGTCAGCACCAGCGGCTTGCGCCGCTTGAAAGACTATCGCGACTGAACTCGCGAAACCAATGAGCACCGCCACAAAACCTGCGACCAGTGCACTCAAACTGAAATTTTTTAATATTTTGAGCACAACCCTATTACCTATATGACTTGAAATGAGTACTCACTATATTTCAAAAAAAGTATTTTTGTATACATTTTTATCTGTGTTTTATTATTGCACTAACATATAGCCCACCAAACCAAACGCGAACCCCATTACCGCCCCCATTGGTGGCGCCCAATGCTTCTCCAAAGTAACCTGAGGAGCAATGTCTTGAAACACGGCATATAAAATCCCACCAGAGGCAAACAACATGATTCCCGACACCACCGCGGGCCATTCAGCAAGCCAAACATGTGCAACAACACCCGCTATTGGCCCACACAATGCAAGTAACACAAAGCAAAGAATGATAGTAGATGGACGATAATGAGAGGAAGTTTTTAGCTCTCGAAAAGCATTAAAGCCCTCAGGGAGATTTTGCATTGCAATAAGCGTCGCGAGCAGCACGCCATTAATAGTGCCCAATGCAAACGCCGCACCCAATGCTAGGGATTCGGGAATAAAATCAGCTAACATAGCCACAAGCTGACTCATTGAGGTTTGACCTTTAGATAGTTGTATATCCAGCCACATAAAAGTCGTACCGCCCAATAGAAACAATAAAGCAGCTGACCAAGGAACAAAATGCTGGACACCTTCGGGAACAAGAACCAATGCAATCGCAGACAGCAAAGCCCCGCCACCAAATGCAGTAACACCGTGCATTAATTCAGTTTCTAACCATTCGGGCTTAATACGTTCAAAATGTGCAATCAATGCGCCCAATGGCATTGCCAAGCCTGCAAACAAGGTTAAAAAGATAACGCTATATAAGGGTGTCATTTAATCCATACTCCATAAGACATGCCGTCATTATCCATGGAGAATACGTCACTTGTCACGGCTAAAAAATAAGGCGCCTGCTTAGGCGCCTTATCAATAGATACTAAAATTCGTTTTGGATTACTATTGAAAATTATTGTCCAATATAAGCATTCAGAAAGGCCTTGGTACGCTCTTCTTTTGGTTGCGTAAAAATAACTTCTGGCTCACCTTCTTCCACTATCGCACCTTTATCAAAGAAGCACACTCGATCACTGATCTCACGAGCAAAGTACATTTCATGGGTTACCAACAACATAGTAAAACTTTCTTCTTTCACAAGATTACGAATAACATCCAACACTTCATCTACTAATTCAGGGTCTAAAGCCGAGGTAATTTCATCCAGTAATAAAATAGAGGGTTTCATCGCAAGTGCACGAGCAATACCCACTCGTTGTTTTTGACCACCTGATAAATCATTTGGATAACTGTCGGCTTTATCAGCCAAACCAACCAACTGCAGTAATTTTTCTGCAAATTCCTCAGCTTCTGCCCGTGAAACACCTTTTACTCGCATTGGCGCTTCTGTAATGTTGCGCTTCACGGTCATATGAGGAAACAAATTAAAATGCTGAAACACCATACCAAGGTGATTACGCATTTTATGCAAATGCTTATTATTGGCTGGCACATACTGACCTTGCCAAGGCATATGCCAAAGTGACTCACCTGCTACGTTTATGTAACCGCCATCGATGCCTTCTAATGTCATCAAAATTCGCAGCAAGGTACTTTTACCCGAACCACTTGGTCCGATGATTGACACAATCTCGTTTTCTTCCACTTTGAAGTTAAAATCACTAAAAATGACCGTTTCACCAAAGCATTTTTTTACATTTTTGAATTCAATAATTGGCGCACTCATTTCAAACTAAATCCTTCTTTTGGAAAGCGTCTTTCAACCTGATGAATACCGTAGGCTGCTAAAAGACTAAACACGAGATACAAAATCCCAACCAAGGTAAACGGCTCTAGATAGCGAAAGTTTTCGGAACCAATAATCTTTGCCATTTGCAACATTTCCAACAATGTAATAGCAGAAAGCTGAGGGGTTTCTTTAAACATGGCAATGATGTAATTCCCTGTCGCCGGTATCATCGGTCGAATGGCTTGAGGAAGCACAATGTCTTTGTAAGTATCGAAAATCGTTAAATTTAATGCTCTAGCGGCTTCCCATTGGCCTTTTTCAATGCCATCAATACCACTACGGAACACTTCCGATAAATACGCGCCATAGTGAAGACCCAAAGCAAATACGCCTGTCGCAAGTGGCGACATACTGATCCCAAATTCTGGCATTACGTAATAAAGAAAGAAAATCTGCACCAGCAAAGGTGTACTACGAATGAATTCAACAACCCAATAAGTCGTGATACGTAATGTTCGGCTATTGTTACGACGCAGTAAGGCAAACACCAACCCCATCACAATTGCAAAAATACTACCCAGCAATGTCGCCAATAAGGTCACTTTTGCCGCTGACAAAATCATGGGAAGCACTTCCCATGTAAACGCCCAGTCCCAATGAAACCCATTCATGAGTGAAGCCCTCCACGACCTAAACCTTTACTAAGGTGTGTTTCTAAACGTCTAATAAAGAAGACTAAGAATTGAGCCATAACAAAATAAAATAACAACACGACACCGAAAATCTCGCCAACCTGTAAGGTTGTGTCGGCTAACATTTTGGCCTTAAAGGTCAAATCGCCAATCGTAATCAGAGAAACTAACGAGGTCGCTTTTACTAATTCAATAGCCAAATTGCCAAAAGGCGGAATCATATTAACCAAAGCCTGCGGCATGATGATGCGCCACAGTCGTTGAGAAGCTGTAAAATTTAATGCAATGGAGGCTTCATACTGCCCTTTTGGCACAGATTGAATGGCGCCACGAACGACTTCTGTACCATAAGCTCCAATATTTAAGCCTAAGGCAACGACAGCCGCTGTCATCGCATCAATGGTTATACCAAAAAATGGCAACACAAAATAAATCCAATACAACTGAATCAGTGCTGATGTACCACGAAAAAATTCAATGTAAGCAATGGCAATTTGTTTGAAGGGTGCTGGAGCGTAAAGACGAATCAATCCGAAGCTGAAGGCCATTAATATGGCGAGAGGCAATGCCATTGCCACAATTTCTATTGTGACAACGGCCCCCTGGAGTAATACGGAGACAATTTCTCCAAATTCCATGAGTCTAATTTCCCAGTGTTATTGACACAATTTTGCAGCAGTCATGCCACCTGGAGAAGTATGCTTACCGAAACCATAAGGCTCTACCATGGCAATATGCTCTTTAGTGTCAATAAAGCCTTTCAACTCGGTGTTAAAGGCGTCACGCAATGCAGTATCTGACGGACGGAAACCGAAACCACCGTAACCTTTAATGGATTTACCATTGATCATTAAAGGTGTAAAAGGTTGCGCTAATTCCACGTTATCATCTTTTTGAGCCAACGATGCCATAGTTAAGCTCGTACCCGCTAACGCATCAATACGATTTGATTTAAGCGCAGCAACACCAGATGGATAATCAGGTAGAATCACAATTTTGCTAAGATCAATACCGAAGTCACGAGCATAACCGTACTCTACAGAGCCAGACATCACGCCTAATTTCACAGACTTACTGTCTATATTATCGTAACCATTTAGCTCTTTAGGGTTGCCGTTTTTAACCAAAAAGCCTTCACCAATACTATAAGTTGGATTAGAGAACAAAACTTGCTCACAACGTTTTGGCGTAATGTACATACCCGCGGCAATCACATCAAAACGGCCAGCTCTTAAACCTGGGATCAAAGAACCAAATTCAGTAACAACCACCTTCACATTATCCACACCCAAATCATTAAGCACTTGGACAGCGATACTAGGCGCTTCACCAGCAGGCTCACCATCAGGAGTCGTATAGCCATAAGGTACTTCATTGGCAACACCGATCGTCACAGTGCCTTCATTTTTTATCTTATCTAATGTATTTGCAGCTACCGATACAGAGAAAAGAGCCATTGAAAAACTAATTAGAGATATAATGTATTTGCTGAATATTTTTTTCATAATAAACCTCATGTTTGTTAGAAAAATGAACGAATAATCGTAAAAAGTCGCTTTACACTAAATAAAACGAACCAAATGATCAAGAACTATTTAGATCTGTAATCATTAGATTCCTTATTATTTCTCCATTAATGCGATTAAAAACAAGAGACTAAAGTAGAGGTATCAAACATTGAAAAAGGAACACCGGAAGGCTGAACGCTTATCTGCACAAAAGTGCCAGATAAAAAAACACCAGATGTTGTCTGGTGTTTTTTATCGTTTAAATGTCGATTCAATACTTACCCAGGCATCCCATTCATCTTGGATAGACACTTGAAGTGAAAATATAAAATTACCGTAAGCTAATAACTTAATATGTGAAATTTATTTCTATGAATAAATCATTTGTTATTCGTTAAAATAGGAAGTTTAACTTGAACGGTTAGGCCTTGAGGTAACGAATCCTCAAAAGAAAGAACACCTTGATATTTGTCTACAATATTTTTAACTATAGAAAGCCCAAGACCAGCGCCTTCCACTTCTCCTGATCGAAAAAAACGTTCGCTCAATCTATTCCTGTTTTGTTCAGAAATTCCTGTACCTGTATCAATCACCTTTAACTCAACTTGCTTGGGAGTTTGTGCCCAGACCACTTTAATAACCGAGCCATTAGGTGAAAACTTAATCCCGTTACTCATTAAGTTTTGCAATAGCATTTCGATATGGCTCGGTTCAACAAAACAATACCAAGACAAGCTATCATCAACATTAAGAACAATGTCAATGTCTCGCCTCCACGCTAAAGGAAGAATATCTGCAATCATCGAGCGAGTAATTGCCAAGATATCTACCTTTTCCTTAACAACGTCCTTTTGATGCTCAAGACGCGCTAGAGCCAGTAACTGAGACACAATTCGAGTAGAACGATCAACCCCAGATATAAGCTGTTTTAGCGATTGGTTTCGTTCTGTATTATTGTTGGCGGATGTCGCATTTTCAGCATGCACTTTTAAAATACTTAATGGGGTCCTTAGTTCATGGGCGGCATCGGCGATCCAACGTTTTTCGCGTTTCATTAACACATCAATTTCTACTAAAAGGCCATTCAAAGCATTTTTAACAGGAGCCAGTTCCTCAGGAACATCAGACATTTCAATCGGCTCTAACTTTGTCGGTGTAATTTTATTTATTCGTTGAGCTAACTGCTGTAAAGGCTCAAGACCAAAACCAACCGCAGCCCAAACAAGTACCGCCAAAATAGGCCAGGCTAATAGCTCAGGAAACAGCGTTTGAAAAACAATTTGATCTGAAATTTCACTTCTCACATCCGCACGCTCTGCAACAATGACTCTGACATCTCCAGCCATTTTTTCTAGCGTAAAAGTACGCCACTGATAGTGATCAGACATGGCGTAACCGTAGCCAAAGTCATCTTTTTTATGCTCAGTGAAAAATGTTGAATCTGAAGCGATTTTGAGTTTTCCCATACTCCAAATCTGATAAAAGATTTTACTTTCATACTTATGACCAACACTGGAGTCGGTGTTTGCTTGGTCAATAAATAAAGGCGACAAGATATCTAAATTTGCACTTAGACTTTCAACGTTTTCCGATAAAGTGAGCAGTAACCTTGCCTGTTGAGCCAACCGAGCATCAAACAACTCTTCGACTTCATGGTTAGCGAATAACAACCCAATCAACATGATAGCAATACTGGTTAAGGTAAAAACCAGCATCACAAAAAAAAGGGTTCTTCTTCGAATTGAACTGAGTAACTGGCTTTTAACCCACGTCTTGATCGACCACATAGCCAATGCCTCGTATGGTTCGAATTAATCCAGGAAACAGCTTCTTACGTAAATGATGGATATGCACTTCTAACGCATTGCTTTCTACATCATCGCCCCAGCCATACATCAACTGTTGAAGTACGTCTCTGGTAAATACATGTCCAGGTTGACTAATAAGCTCATGCAGTAAGGAATATTCTCTTCGGGTAAGATTGATATCCCTGTCTTGATAAATCACTTTATGACTCGCCGGATACAACATGAGTCCTTTGTAATGAATCTCACTGATCGCGCGCCCATAACTACGTCGTAATAACGCCCGTGCTCGCGCCTTCAGTTCAGTCACATCAAAAGGCTTAACAAGATAATCATCTGCACCTAAATCCAAACCAGCCACCCTATCTTCTAAGGCATCTCTGGCGGTAAGAATCAAAACAGGCACGCTATTTTCATTGGCACGCAGTTGCTTAAGCACAGCTAAGCCATCCAGTCTTGGCAAACCCAAATCCAACACAACTAAATCAAACACTTCGTTCGCCAATGCCTCCAAAGCATGAATCCCATCATGGAGTAAATCAACTGTATAACTTTCCCGTTTTAAGGCGGTAACAAGGCCATCCGCTAACGAAAGATCATCTTCTACAACCA
>CAXBGJ010000060.1:0-16730 GCA_963975045.1 uncultured Marinomonas sp.
GAGCTAAAAGAGGTGATCCATGCCTTGTTTCCTGAGGATGGTTTTTTAGGCGAAGAAAGTGGTTTGGTGCTAGGAACGGATACCAAGGAAAGTGGCGTTTGGGTGATCGACCCAATCGACGGCACAACAAACTACCTTCAAGGCATGGACTATTGGTGTATTTCCGTCGCTTACGTGATTAATGACGTTATTCAACTTGGCTTTGTTTACGCACCGGACAGAGACGAATTTTTCTTTGCGCAGCGTGGTAAAGGCGCGTATCTAAATGGTGCTTCACTCACGATCCAAGAGCCTGAAAAGGGGCAAGCAATTATTGGCGTCGGGCGCTCTAATCGTCGGCCATTGCAGGCGTATTTTGATCTTCTTGCGGTGTTGGATACGAACAATGTCGAGCATCGACGTTTTGGCGCTGGCGCTTTAATGCTGGCTCATGTTGCTTCAGGGTTGGTGCATGGCTATTTCGAATCTCATCTCAATAGCTGGGATGCTCTGGCGGGTCTGTTACTGATTGAAGAGGCGGGAGGTCGAGTGCCTAACTTTCTTGCAAATGATGGGCTGTTGAATGGGAATCCAGTGTGGGCAGCAAGTTCACAGTTGTGGCTGGATTTGAATCATGTGCTTAATTAGATAAATAAAAACAACCGTACAGAAAACACACAGAAAGCACACGGAAATCATACAGAAAAGATTGGGCGTTTTCTTGTTTTGCTTTGGGCTCTCGCGTATTTATATATATTGACCCTAAATATTATATAAGAATGGTCTTTAGTGGATATGTGTATGGATATAAGCCCAAAGAGTGACATTCGGTTAGAAGATGTTCTAAACACCACTCCAGTTGCTGTTGGTTGGTCTAGTGTGTCTTCCGGCCGCATTGAATACGTCAACAAGGCCTTCCGCGATCTTTTCGGTTATACCTTGGATGATTTACCCAATATTGAAAGCTGGTATTCGAGTGTGTCATCAAGACCTCAATACTATCAAGATGTCATAAAGCCTTGGATCAAGGAATGCCAAGAAAACGATGGCGTGCACGCATTAAAGGCCATGCTGCATTGCAAAGATCGTTCGTTCAAGCAAGTCAGCGTGACGTCCTCTTTGGTGGGAGATAAGCGGCTTTGGTACTTCAGTGATGAGACTGATTATTGGATTGCGGAAAAAAGACTGCGTGCTCGTAGTGACATGCTCGAGATGGTCGCACAGAGCTCTGCATTAAAAGATATTCTTAATGTTATTGTGAAACAGATTAAACAAGAAAGCCCCTGTTCATTATGCAGTGTCTTATTATTTGATAAAGCCAATCAATGTTTAAAACTCGGCGCCGCGCCGGATCTCCCAGATTTTTATAATAACGCGATTGATGGCATTAAAATTGGTGTTAATGTTGGTTCTTGCGGTACCGCAGCTCACTTAGGTGAACGGGTTATAGTTGACAATATTCCTACCCATCGATATTGGAAAAACTTCACTCAGCTTGCTCGTAAAGCAGATGTAGCGGCTTGTTGGTCAGACCCTATTATGTCCTCTAATGGCGACTTATTAGGCACTTTTGCTATTTATAAGCGTTGTCCTTCTTCTCCGACAGATAAAGATTTCGAAATTATTAACTTCGCGAGTAATTTGGCGAGCATTGCCATTGAGAACTTTAGGGCACAGGAAGAGCTTGAGAGAAGAGCGCACTTCGATTATTTAACGGGACTGGCAAACCGGAGACAGTTTTTTGAACAATGCGAAATTATTCTTAATCAATCGACACAAGCGGATTTATTGTTAGCGATTATTATGGTGGATGTGGACCATTTTAAACAAGTAAACGATGACTATGGTCATAAATCGGGTGACTTAGCGCTACAAAAAATTGCAGAAACGAGCGTGTCCATCTTGAGAGAAGAAGATCTAATCGCCCGAATTGGAGGGGAGGAGTTCGCTATTCTATTACCACTTACAGAAAAAAAAGAAGCCTTACTGATCGCTGAAAAGCTGCGTTCAAACATTGAAAACTGCAGCTTACTTAGCCTAGATAATGAAAAGATTCATATTACGGTGTCGTTGGGTGTGGGGTTTAAACAAGCCGGTTATTGTTCGGTCGATGAATTATTAAATAAAGCAGATAAAGCCTTGTATAGAGCCAAAGCGTTAGGGCGAAATTGTGTGTATCTTTTAGAGGATTGAAGCGATTAACACACGGCGCCGCTTCAATCCTCTAAAAGATACACACAAAACCCATTCTGTTTATTTTTTTGATTCTTCCTCATACAAGGACTTATCAGTTTGAAAAAGTGAGAGTTGTAAAGCGGTGAACACTTGAAAATGCGGTACAATAGTCGGCGAGAAGTGAGGTTAGTGTTTGACGTAATAAGACGGCATGGCGTTGTTGTTCCAGCCTGATTGTTAACCTTGTTTATTTCGTTGTTTAACGCCCTTCAGGATACTGCTTTTTTTATGTCCAAGTCACCATCAGCTACTCACCCTAAAAATCAATCTAGTGGTTATTTGAGGGGCTACAGTGAGCAAATACAACGTCAAGTAGAAGCGTTGTTAGACGCTGAAAAAACCGGTGAACTGTTGCTTAAAAAATACCCTAAAGCACATGAACTAAGTGGCACTCGCCCACTCTATGATTACGCAATAGAGCTAAAAAATAACTTTATGCGCAGCTCTTCCCCCATCAGTAAAGTTATCTATGACGATAAGATTCACGTTATCAACAATGCGCTTGGTTTACATACCTATGTGTCTCGTATGCAGGGCAATAAACTGAAAGCAAAGCATGAGATCCGTATCGCATCTTTGTTTCGAAATACGCCAGAACCGTTATTAAAAATGATACTGGTACACGAGTTGGCTCACTTACGTGAAAAAGAACACAACAAAGCTTTTTATAAGCTTTGTTGTTATATGGAGCCTGATTATCATCAATTAGAGTTCGATCTACGACTGTATTTGAGTCATCGAGATCGATTTGGTGATCTTTGGGGATAGTCTTACGGTTTGGCGCTTGCCAACGTAAAGTCTGGTTTAATCGTCGTTATCTTTTTCGCTAGATAATTAAGCAATATACCGTACATTGGAATGAATAACCCCAGGCTGATAATCAATTTAAACGCAAAATCCGCCAGTGCAATCTCTTGCCAGTGCTGTGCCATGAAAGGGTCTGGGCTCTGGTAGAAAGCGATACCAAAGAACGCCAACGTGTCCAATCCATTACCAAATAATGTAGAGGCCGCCGGTGCTATCCACCATTTTTCAAGTTGGCGAAGACGATTAAATACCTGAATATCAAGCACTTGACCAAGTAAATACGCCAAAAGGCTGGCTATCGCAATTCGTCCGACAAATCCATTGAATGAAGACAAGGTCTCAATCCCCTGAAACGCCCCTTGAGCAAACAAAACAGACAAAACGTAGGATACGATTAACGAGGGAATCATCACTAAAAAAATGATTTTACGTGCTAATGACGCACCGAAAATTCGTACGGTTAAGTCGGTTGCTAAAAAGATAAAAGGGAAGGTAAACGCACCCCAAGTGGTATGAAACCCTAAAATAGTAAAGGGGATTTGTACTAGGTAATTGCTCGAAGCAATAATTAACAGGTGGAACATCGCAAGATAAAGCAAAGCTTTAGCTCGTTGCTCAGTAGAGAACGTACTCATATTGTGACCTTTTTCGTTTGATTGGGGTGAGGGAACCCAAATATAAGTGTTCGATTGTTAAAACGAACAGTCTGTTTTTGATTAAGTTTTACACCGTATTCGACCAGTTGGTCAAATACGGTGCGGAATTATACATCAAATAACTGGTTAAAAAAGAGCCATATAGAAAAAACACGAATAGTCATGAGTTATAACCAAAAGCACTCGTCGTTCTCACGCTTTTAAAGCCTTAATCTGAGAGGATAACCTATGCATGAAATCCAATTATGATAAAACCATCCAAACAGAATAATAATCAAACTCCCTGATAAATCAGGTGTGAATAAGTCCTTTAATTGAGTATGTTATAAGGCATACCGATCTGTCTCCTTGATGGTAGACAAGTCTGTGTACCTATGCCAATATTCTTTTACGGCAAGAGGAAAAGCAATGTCTAAACCTGATTTATTGATACATACGGCGTTTAAACTTTTTTACGAGCATGGTATTCATGCTGTGGGCGTTAATGCTATTTTGGCGGAAACTGGAGTGGCAAAAAAAACACTCTATCGTCACTTTGGTAGCAAAGATGCCTTGGTTGAAGCGGTGCTTATTTATAGAGATCAGATCTTTATGGATTGGCTTACATCAAGAATGATGGCTGCAGGAGAGGGTAAATCGGCGATTTTCGCGTTATTTGATGCTCTTGATGATTGGTTTCATGACAGGGTGGATGTTTTGCTGCCGTTTAGAGGCTGTTTTTTTGTGAAGGCAAATGGTGAGTTTTCGAATCATACCGTGAATGATTTATGCCAAAAGCATAAACAGAATATTACGTCTTTTATTCAAGCTAATCTGGTTGGTTGTTCGCCTGCGTTGGCGCCATCGGATTTGGCACAAAGTATCAGCGTATTAAAAGAAGGGGCGATTTCACAAGCTTATGTTGCGGGTGATCTAGAGGCGGCTAAGAGAGCAAAAGCCATGGCTGTTGCTCTCTTAGGTTAATGCGGTAAATCTGTATCTATTTTATTTAAAAATCAGAAAGCAGCCGCGAAAGATTTTAATACTAATCTTCGTCATCATTTGCCGTGTTGATTCGAGCCAAGCGTTCTTGTTCTTCTTCAAACGCTTCTTTAATTTCTGTCAGGACAGAATCTACGTCGGCTTCTTCGGTTGGTTCATCAAATAAACCAGTTAGTACGGTTTCAGTCGTTAGCTTGCCAGCTTCAAACAATGACCAAATTTCTTTGGCGTATTTCGTTTCAAGCAATTCGGGCGCAGACATACCATAATAGTTACGCATATTATTGATATCGCGCTCTAACATCCATTCCGCATTGTTATTGGCGGCAGCATCAACGGCTTGGGGTAAGTCAATGATGACAGGGCCATGGGAATCAACCAGTACGTTGAATTCAGATAAATCACCATGAATTAAGCCAGCGCACAGCATGCGTACAATGTCTTTGATTATGGTGTCATGATCTCGTTTGGCTTGTTCTTCACTAAGCACGACATCATTCAGGCGAGGTGCAACTTCGCCACTGTCGTCAGTGACAAGCTCCATTAGCAAGACGCCATCAAAGCAACCGTAAGGCGTAGGCGCACGAACACCGGCAGCGGCTAAACGATATAGCGCATCTACTTCTGCATTTTGCCAAAGGTTTTCTTGCTCGTCTCGGCCAAACTTAGAGCCTTTTTCCATTGCTCGTGAGCGCCGGCTATTGCGAACTTTTCGACCTTCTCTGTATTGCACAGCTTGTTTGAAGCTGCGTTTACCAGCTTCTTTATAAACTTTCGCGCAGCGGATTTCTGATCCACAGCGTACTACATAGACAGTCGCTTCTTTTCCGCTCATTAATTGTCGAAGGACTTCGTCTATTAAGCCATCTTCGATGAGGGGTTGTATTCTTTTAGGGATTTTCATGCGGCTCGTTATACAGTGATTAGATGACAAATGAAACTACCAGAAATAGAAATTAGACTATATTTCTGGTGAGGCGAAGTCATATTTACCCTTTCATCATTAGGGCTATTCATTGAAATTGCGTTTTTGATATTCATTTTTGACTAGATATTCAACCATGTCATTGATTTTAATACCTTTTTCCTCTGCCAGTGCATTTAGCTTTTGCTTTGTATTTAGCGTCATACTGATGCTGTAAGGCTTTTTACCACTCGATTTTTCTCGAAATTTTTTCTGACTCCACGCCTTCTTCATTTTATCAATGATGAGTGCTTTACGGTCTACGTTATCAGATAAATCGATAGTAGCAATAACCGCTGCTTTTTTTTCTGAATCCTTGCTTGGTATCCAAGCGGGTTCTAGCGGTCGTTGCGTGATGTTTTGGAGGTAAGACCAGGCCCAAGCCCATTGGGAAGGGTTATTTTCTTCGAACCAATGCGTTATGCCTTCATTTGTACGTATGTCCTGCCATTTACTTTTAAGATGATCAAGGATGTCTTGTTGTTGTTGAGCATCCGCTTCACCATCATAAAAAGCGGTAAGAATATCGCTTTGTCTGTCTGCCGCGTTTTCTCTTTCTATATTAAAGGCTTTTTCTGCCAGTAACAGCAGTTCGCTTTCTTTAATGACGTCTTTTTCTAGATCGGTTTCTGTTGTCTTGGTTTTGCTTTTCAGATAACACCAAGCCCAGTTACACAAGCGTTCGTCTTTTTTATCTAGCCATCGAAAATAACTGGAAGGAAGTTGAGTGGATTTAAAAGCAGAGCGCATCTGAGTGGAAAAATTCTGAGGAGCCCGGTTTTTCTTAATGAGATTGTCTAATTCTTCATTCAGTTTATTTACGCGTTCTGTTGGCGAGTTACCGCGTAAGTTTTTTAGCGAAGCGCTTCTTATATTTTTCAGTAAATAATCCACATAAAAAGCACATTCTCTTTCGGATGCGGCGTCCAGAAATTCAGCGTTGCTTTTCATCATTTTTTATTACCTTTTGATATATCAATATTCCATTTAGATAAAAACTACGGTGTAGAGTGTTCCGTAAATATTACGTTTATTTGTGTAAATTGACAATAATTTTACAGTTGATTTATTGATTTTATTTTAAATAAAGATGTCGTTTTTCATCAAAAAATCGATGTTTTTCACTCTTGGTGACGATCGAATGTGGCTTTTAATTAAAAGGTTATGAGAAAGGCAGTTTTTAGATGAAATTGATGTATTTCCTCGTGTTTTGTTCATGTCGTAGTCTGGCAGGGGCATTAAATAGAAAAATAGAAAAATAGACTGATCGAGGAAATAGGGTGATTAGAAAAATAGGATGGTTTTGTGTTTTTGATTATGTGAAGTGACGGTAAGAGAGTGTTAGCAAAACTAAACGAAAAGAAAAGTAGGCGAGCGTGAGGTGCTCAGATTCGATTGGTATTTTATGGCGTGGGGATAATAGAGGGTTGTTTAATAAGAAACGGCTACGGAAGTGCTATCCGTAGCCGTGCTAAGTCTAGATTCAGGGCGGTTTGGTTATGAATGGTCTAACGGCGCTTTTTCTTTGGCTTTTTATCTTTTGACGAATGTAAGCCAAGCGCTTTTGCTCTTTGTTCTTTTTTAGAGGGTTCGCGCTTTTTACTGGGGCTATCGACTTTATTTAAATCAGGTTCGAATCCAGGCAACCACTGTGGAACAAATTGCTCACCAACGAGTTTTTCGATATCGGTGAGTAAATAGCGCTCTTTTTCAGAGACTAAGGAAATAGCAAGCCCCGTTGCGCCAGCGCGTCCTGTTCTACCGATTCGATGAATGTAATCTTCTGCGTTATAAGGTAGTTCATGATTCACTACATATAGCAGCTGTTCAATGTCGATGCCTCGTGCTGCGACATCGGTTGCCACTAGTGCTCGCACTTTGCCAGCTTTAAAGTCGGCTAAGACACGATCGCGTGCCCCTTGAGATTTATCACCGTGAATAGATTGGGTTGCTACTCCGTCTTTCTGCATTTCTTTTGCTAATTCATCTGCACCTTGTTTAGTGCGAGTAAATATAAGTACTTGCTGCCAGTTTTTTGAGCCAATTAAATACGATAAGAGCGCGCTTTTGCGATCTTTATCAACGGCGTAAATAGTTTGCTCAACTTGAGTGGCGGTTGTATTACGATTGTCGACCTCGATGAGTTGAGGGTCTTTTAATAAGACTTTACTGAGTGCAAAAATATCGTCATTAAAGGTAGCGGAAAAGAACAACGTTTGCCGCTTATAAGGGAGGGTTTTCAGTATTCTTTGAATATCGATGATGAAGCCCATGTCGAGCATTCGGTCGGCTTCATCTAACACCAAGGTTTGCACGGCGCTTAAATCAATTAGTTTTTTCATGACCAATTCAAGTAATCGCCCCGGCGTTGCGACCAATACATCACAGCCATTTCTTAGCGCATCAAGTTGTACATTAATGCTCGCACCGCCATAAACGACAACAGACTTTATGGGGAGATTCTTGCTGTATTTTACAAAGCTAGCATGGACTTGTTGTGCAAGTTCACGAGTGGGCGTCAACACAAGAACCTGGATTCGAGGGGCGTCATTGGTACTTTTAGCTTGTAGTATTTTGTGCAGAAGAGGCAAGGCAAATGCCGCCGTTTTCCCCGTCCCTGTTTGAGCGCCAGCCATGACATCTTTCTGCGCGAGTACGGCTGGAATGGCAGCTTGCTGAATGGGAGTGGGAGTAGCATAGCCTAATGTATCTATGACATCGGTGATTTCTTTAAGAAGTCCTAAAGAGGTAAAACTCATGGGTATCTCGCTGGTTATAAAAGGCGCTGAATAATGGCGTTAGTGTAGCATTGCAAAAAGAGGTCGGTTTTATTATTTGCTTTGGATTATGAAGTAAAAGGTGAAGGCTGTGCCATCGTATGGCGCAACCTATCAAAGTGACCGCTTTCGTAGGGTTAAACATGATAACCCATACAGCACGACAATTAAGGCGGAAAAGAAAGTGGGATCGATCCCCCAATGAAGGCTAATCGGTCTGATCATGAATAAGCTGAACGCCACAGGGAGTAAAAGCAAAAACATACGACTAATGCTAATGGTGAGCGTAAAGCTCTGAGTACAACTCTGGCAAGCTTGAGCTTGGCGGAGGCTTTTTCTAAGTGCTGAAAATGGCAGTGTTGCTTCGCAATGTGGGCATTTCATAGGGCGGACCTAGGTGTCGTTTATTGTCTGTGTGCGATAGTCTGCATGAGTCTTTGAGATGGCACAAGTTGAAGAGTCTAAAAGGCGAGACGAAAGCGGCAATACAGCGTCATTTTGAACACGATTCATGGCGTTATTCTTCCTATTTACCGCGGCACGTGTTCGTTTTAACGATGCGTTCTAATGAATGTTAAAGGTAAGAATCATACTGTTGCTTATTCCTTTTTCTGACGGTATGACTCTTTCTTTGCGAGCGCTTTTGTCTAAAAGCTTTACTCAATAACGCGTAACGTCATTAAGTCACTGTCTTTGGTGATGACCAATGTTGGATCAACGCGCAAACAGCTGCCAGCATAGTGCCCAGCCACAGAAAAGGTGCAGATTTGTGAGCGGTAGCCTTCAATGTCCGGCAGTTTCCAAAGTGCTTGAAAGATTTGATCTTGATGGGAAAATCGCCCCGCTGTTTCTTCCATCAAAGCGTCTTCACCATCGAATAAACTGATGTTAAAACCACAACGACCAGCAATAGGTTTACTCACATAGCCGTTGGTTTTAAGAGAGTCGCTTAATTCAAAAGACGATTCCAATAAATAAGGATGATCAGGGAAAAGCATCCATAAAACAGGTAAAATCGCTTTATTGCTTGGAATAAGTGTCCAAAGAGGTTCATATACCATCACGTCTTTGCGCAATAATACATCGACTAAGCGCGGTGCTGTACTGCGTGGCACGTCGGTTTGATAGTCGCGTAGGCGCTGTTCGTCATCATCACATTCCGCACGAATCTGATCTAACGCAGTTTCCCACGCCCAGGTTTTCCAAACCCAACGAATTTTAATGCCATCCGCATCAACGACGTCACCGGCATCATCCCAACACAAACTGCTAACACCTTTGATGACTTTGCAATGTAGGCCCGCCTTTTCCATGGTGCGTTTCATGAAAAGAGCGTGGTAGTTTTCTTCAAGATCGGTGTCTTGCATGATGTGAATCACGCCTTTCACGTCGCTTTTTTTCCACGCCTCAATCAATTCGTCGACCAATTCCGTAGCAGAGCCATCACCTTCATTACCGCCATAATGTTTGGCCCATTTTTCTTGGATAATCCCCGCTTCCATATAGCAAGAAGCCGAGTCACAGTTGTACTCGTACACCTTGATACCTTGTGCGGATACGCTGAAATCGAATCGACCAGTGATCATTTGATTACGACGGTTGTCCCAAGATTGGTGGATTTTTGGCCACAAAGCGGGTGGAATATTAAAGCTGGAAAGCAGTTCGTCGTTTTGCAAAACATAATCGGTGGCGTGCATAAACAAAGCATGCAACTCGTTTGTCGCACGCTTTAATTCACGCTCGGCGGTTTGTGTCATTACCATGTATTTATAATCGTCTTCCGGTCGACTAGCGAGCTTGTGCCCACCCATCATCTCGACAAAGGCTTCTTCTGCCGGGTTCGCCACGTTTAACCAAGCGCGAGAGGCTTGGCCTTTATTGGGTACATGGCGTATTTGTAAATCAAATAAGGCTGGATCTTCTGGCTCAATATTTTCTGCATGCTGATCATCGTCGGTTTGAATGACCCAACCTAAAATAGAAGCGTCACCATAGGAGCAGCGCAACCAATAACCGCCATCGTTGCTGATTCGTGCTTCTAGTTCGCGAGAATAGTCTTGCCCTTCAGGCCAGACGTGGTGACCGACGTTTTGTTCAATCAAATGCAGGCGATCCGGCATGACTTTGGTGATAATGGCAACATGGCCGGTGACTTCAAATTCGCCGCCTTCACTCCAAATTAACAAGGAGCCGACTTCTGGATGACGTAAAGACCCGTTACGAAACGATTTCAGCGGTACGCGGCTCTCATCTGCAATCAGCCGAGCGGACGTCAGGCGGAAAATATCGTACGCCATGGCGACGTCATCAAAGATATAGCCTTTATTGAAGTACAACCAACGACGAGCAAACTCAACACATTGCCATTTGTAACCCATGAAAACGCCGTCCACATAACTGCGGTAAGCATGACGATTGGGCAGCTCGTTATCATCGGCAGAATCGTAATCGGATGAGTAAACAGGGACGTTGCCTGGCGCTATGCCTAACAAGGTGCCAAAGGGCGTTGGTTTAGTGGAATCAGCTACCATCGTGGTGAAATCCCTCACGCAAAAGCGTTTAATAGGGTCAAAGAAAAGACGATAAGAACACCGTCTTGGTGCTCGCAATATAGTCCTTGCAAAGTGGGTCTGCAAGCACTGAAAAGGTTATTTATTGAGCGATTATTCAGTAAAGAAAGTGCACGAGATTGTTTTTATGAATTACTGCCATATGTAGTGTTTATCTTTAATATCAAGATTGAAACTTATTCTGGAGTTCATAATGACTAACACAGCAACAACACTATTTAGCCCTGTTACATTAGGCGATTTAGAACTGCCAAACCGTTTTGTAATGGCGCCGTTAACGCGCACACGAGCACCAGGTCACCAGCCTAATGCGTTGATGGCTCAATATTACGCTCAGCGTGCTAGCACAGGTTTGGTCATTACTGAATGCACTATGGTCACAGAAGGAACCTCATCTTTTGGTGACGATCCAGGTATTTATTCAGCTGAGCAAGTTGAAGGCTGGAAGCTAACCACAGACGCTGTTCATCAAGCCGGTGGCCGTATTTTTATGCAAATTTGGCATGGAGGTCGTGCTGCGCACCCATTGTTTAATGGTGGCAAAGAAGCCGTAGGGCCAAGCGCACTTGCCATTGAAAGTGAAACGCATACACCTGAAGGTAAAAAGCCGTATACCGTGCCGCGTGAATTGACCGTAGACGAGATCAAAAACATCGTTAACGACTTCCGCCAAGGCGCGATCAACGCCAAAGAAGCGGGCTTTGATGGTGTAGAAATTCACGGTGCGAATGGTTACTTGATCGATCAATTTTTACGTGACAGCGCGAACCAACGTACAGACGAATACGGTGGCTCGTTGGAAAACCGTTCGCGTTTCCTATTTGAAGTGATCGACGCCGTAACGGGTGTTTTTGGCAGCGGCCGAGTAGGATTACGCCTGTCTCCTTTGAACAGTTTCCAAAGCATGAAAGACAGCGATCCTATCGCGTGGACTCGTTTCTTGTCTGAGCAACTAAATCGCTTTGATTTGGCGTATGTGCATTTGATGCGCGCCGACTTCTTTGGCTTACAACAAGCGGATGTGGTGAGTGTGGCTCGTGGAGCTTACAAAGGTCACTTAATGGTTAACATGGGTTACAGCCCAGAAGAAGCGAATCAAGTGATTGCGAGTGGCCAAGCCGACAGTGTGGCATTTGGTACAGGCATTCTTGCGAATCCAGATTTCGTTGAACGAGTTAAAGAAGGCGCAGAATTGAATCAACCAAATTCTGATACCTTCTATACGTCAGGCGCAGAAGGGTACACTGATTATCCATTTATGACCGCATCCTAGCGAATAGCAAATAGATAACTGTCCGATTAAAAACGCCAAGGCAACCGTCTTGGCGTTTTTGTTTGTGGGCTTGTTTGTGGGTTTTGTATATGGGCTTTGTTTGTGTGTTTTGAATGGCATGTATTTGCCTGTATATTTTGCAAAAAAAGGCCATTGACGTTTAAAGCAGAAGTCTTTTAACTTGGCGGTAATTATTTCTTATTAAGGCAAACTAAACGTGGCTATTGTTTCCAATATTATTTCAAAACTGCCGTCTGTCGGCACCACAATTTTTACCAGAATGTCGGCGTTAGCAACAGAAAAAGGCGCGATTAATCTATCGCAGGGCTTTCCTGATTTTCCTCCCGATGCCAGATTATTAGCCCGCGCGTCACAAGCGTTATTAACGGGCAACAACCAGTATTCACCTATGACAGGCTTGCCATTGTTAAGAGGCGCAGTGGCGGATTTAATTGAACGTCACTATGACCGCAAGGTCAGTGCGCAGGATGAAATCACTATAACCAGCGGTGCGTCAGAAGCCATTTTTGATGCCATTGCCGCGCTCATCCATCAAGGCGATGAAGTGATCTTGTTCGACCCCGCGTATGATTTGTATGAACCGGCCGTGACGCTCGCAGGAGGCGTTTGCAAGCGTGTGACCTTAATGGCGCCAGATTTTCGCCCAGATTGGCACGCCTTTGAAAAACTACTGACGGACCAAACGCGTTTGGTCTTAATCAACACGCCGCATAACCCAACAGGCAGTTGCTGGACTCAGCAAGATTTGGACCGCTTATGGCAAGCGATAGAGAGTCGTGATATTTATGTATTGTCCGACGAAGTGTATGAATTTATTCACTTTGGTGAATCCGCAGTAAGTGTTCACAAACATGCGGCGCTTGCGGCGAAAAGCTTCGTCGTATCGTCGTTTGGTAAAAGCTTCCATTTAACCGGCTGGAAAGTCGGCTATGTCGTTGCCCCACCAGCGTTAACGGCAGAGCTTCGTAAGGTGCATCAATTTGTGACCTTTTGTACAGCAACACCTTTGCAACAAGCCTTGGCCGAACACCTACTGGAATTACCTGAGGAAAGTACAACCTTAGCGGCGTTTTACCTGCGAAAACGGGACGTGCTAAGAAATGCACTGCAAGACAGTCGCTTTACTCTGTTGCCTTGTGAAGGCACGTATTTTCAATTGTTAGATTACAGCAACATTAGTGATCTGGATGATGTGGCATTTTGCGAATGGCTGATTGATGAAGTCGGCGTCGCGGCGATTCCCATTAGTGTCTTTTATCAGCAACCGCCAAAAAATCAGCGTGTCATTCGCCTGTGTTTTGCTAAAGAAGAAAGTACCTTGCTTGAAGCCGCTCAACGTTTAAGTAAATTGTAGTCATAAACAGACCAATGTCTCGACTAAATGATGTTGGTTTGTTCTGTCGCATTGTGGTGAACTTCCCTCCTTATTGCCCATATTTAGACTCTAAGTGCCTTCGTTATTTGTTTGGGTGAAACTGTCTTTAAGCTATTTTTTAATGGTTACAAATGTGAACGGACGTATTTGTAACATGTGTGCTAGGTTTAAATGTAGAAAAAAGGGGTGTTTAGTCAGAATGCGATCAAACATAAAATCATTTAGCTTGGATCTTTTGAGTGTAAATAAGGTCGCTCAGAAAGATTAAAGAAAAGAGCTAATACACTTAATTAGATTAGAGTTTACGATGTTTACTACGCTCAAAGGACGATTATACCTTCTCTCAATTTTAATCGTTCTACCACTATACTGTTTTATTTACTGGAGCTTTGACTACAGTCGCGCCATCGTGCAAGAAGAGTTATTGAAAGCCGCAAAGCTTGTTTCCACTCAAGCCGCTGAAAATCAACAATCCCTGGTGGATTCTACTCAGCGTTTCTTGACATCATTAGTGTCTATTTCTCATATTCAACAACCCAACTCCGTTGACTGTCGTCGCTTTGTACAGGAGTTAACGTCCCTATTTGAAGGTTACGTCAACATTGGTGTCCCAAATGACAAAGGCATCTTGACCTGTAATGGCACGCAGCTGAAAACAACCATTGATGTGAGTGATCGAAAATACATACGTGACGCGCTGATCAAAAAAAGCTTTACCACAAGTGGCGTACAAGTTGATCGAGCGATGGGACACCCCACCATTAATTTTGCTTATCCTGTACCAAACCGTGAAAATGAGACTGTTTCGGCTGGTGTCGCAGTGGTGGTTATTTCGCTCGATTGGTGGAGTACATGGCTTAGTCGCAATAATTTGCCAACTGACAGTGTTGCTTACATATTAGACAGTCGTGGTCAGGCAGTGGCCAGTTATCCACAAAATACGAGGTTTGAATATCCCGAGCATTTCAATACCATTTGGCAAGGTGATGATGGTGTTAATAGAATCTTTGATAAGCGTGAAGTGTTAAACGCAGATGGTCAAGTTCAACTGACTTTTCTGACCGGCGTGGCGGTTGACCAATCTCTTAAAATAGTTAATGAGCGCTACACTCTCATGGCTGTCATCTTTTCAATTCTTGTTATGGCGATCTATGCGCTTTTTCAGCTATTTTTTATTAATACAATATCGAAGCCATTACACAGGCTTTCCGATCTCGCGCTTCGATTAGGTCGAAATGAACATATTTATGCCGTCCGTCCTATCGGCGTTAAGGAAATGGACGATTTGCAGGATTGTTTTATTAAAATGGCCGAGGGTAAATCTCAAGCAGAGGAAGAAATTATTCGGCTGGCTCAAACGGACAGCTTAACGGGAATGCCAAATCGCGACGCGTTTAATCGAAAACTCTCAGATATTCTTATTGTCGCAAATAAAAATAAAAGCAAACTGGGTATCGTCCTGATTGATTTGGATAATTTCAAAGAGGTAAACGATACTCGTGGTCATGAGGTGGGAGATGACGTGCTCAAAAAGATGGCGGAGCGTTTTACCAAGAACTGCCCTAGTGCGCATTTTATCAGTCGGATCGGCGGCGATGAATTTATTTTCTTATTTGAGGGTGAACATTCTCGTCCTGATAAAATTTTAGTCCTATGTGAAGAGATAGTGCGCTTAGTCAAACAACCTTTTACGGTGGCCTATGGTGATGTTGTTATGTCGGCCAGTGTGGGTGTTGCTCTTTACCCTAATGATGGAAAAAATATTAGGGAATTAATGGGCGCAGCGGATCAAGCGATGTATCACGCCAAAAAATGTGGGCGCGATACCATTCGCCGATTTAACAAGGAGTTGAAAGACACACTTATACAGAAAATGGCGTTGATTAAAGATTTACGTCACGCTATCAGTAATCAAGAGTTTTATTTGGTCTATCAACCCATTATTAATAGACAAGGCTTAGTTACAAAATTTGAAGCGCTCATTCGCTGGCAACACCCTGAAAAAGGCTTGATAGCACCGGATCAATTTATTCGGTTTGCCGAGGAATCCGGTCAAATTTTAGAGATAGGGGCTTGGGTTATTAATGAAGCGAAACGGGCTTTGCCTAAGATTCGTCAAGTGTACGGCAGTAACACACAGATCAGTGTGAATGTTTCACCAATGCAGCTATCGAACCATCACGATAATACGTGTCAATTTTCGAGCAGTTTACTTACTCCGGACGATAATACGGAAGTAACGACGCAGAAGAATGGTTTAGTGGTTGAAATAACTGAGCACCTTTTGATGAACTTAGATGAAAATACGCGTAAAGCACTGCTTGGCTTTCAGGAAAAAGGCATTGAGGTCGCTTTGGACGATTTTGGGACAGGTTATTCTTCCCTTGCGTATTTGATGAATTACGATATTGATTATTTAAAAATCGATAAAAGCTTTGTGCAAAAATTGGATGATGAATCTTCTTCTGTGTCGCTATGTGAGGCCATCATTTCTATGGCGCATAAACTCAATATGTCTGTTATTGCGGAAGGTGTCGAAACAAAAGAGCAATGTGATTTATTACTAGAATATGGCTGTGATTATCTACAAGGCTTTTACTTTTCCAGGCCGATGAAATTGGATCAAGCCCTCGTATATAAACAGGAAAAATAAGATTAATAGACTTAGAACAAGAGCGCACTATTAGGTGCTCTTGTTCTGAGAATGATCTTCATAAAGCTTATCTTAGTTTAGCCTGGCATCGCTTCGAACGCTGGAACATCGACTAAGCACTCATCCCAATTGCTTTTGCTGCCCATAAATATATGCGCTTGAGGGGCGATATCAACGTCTGTGTCTAAGCAGCCGGCTGGAACCGCGACTAACCCACGAGCTTTGGCGTCGGTGGGCACATTTGATCCACATAGCGAACAAAAAGTGCGAGCGAAATTGGTTTCTTCGTGACGATAAAAGCTTATTTTATCCTCACCGCTTAGCCAGTGTAATGTAGCGCCCGGCGCGAATAAACTCGCGCAATGAGCCGAACCTGATGTTTTACGACAACGACTACAATGACAAAGGAAAAACTTTTTAAATTCGCCCTCCAATTCAA
>CAXBGJ010000061.1:0-16121 GCA_963975045.1 uncultured Marinomonas sp.
GAGTCGTAGTGGAAGACGTGAATGGTGAAGACACAATGGTCATTCGACCAAAATGTTACGTGTCTCTTAGTATTGATCACCGAGCGTTAGATGCGTACCAGACCAACTTATTTTTGAGTCATTTTGTCGATGTTATAGAGAATTGGGGTACTTCTAAAGTCAATTAAAACCGACTGAAATGATGTATAAAAAATGGCTATCGCTGAAAGGTGATAGCCATTTTTTTATTTATGAAATTCTAAAAGTAAACGAACTAATTCAGCCCACCAAATCGTTGGTAAAAAGATTGCGATGCTTCTGGTAATGGGCCGTCGGCGGATTCTAGATTTTTTTCTAACCATTGCTCTGCCGCTGGGGTGACTTTGCGGTAAATGTTTCGGCACAGTTGTCGAGCGGCTCGACCTTCCCAGTCTCCGGGTAGAAGCTCTTCTGGCAACTGTGGGTCTCGTAGCAGTAATTTTCTATACTCATGAATCAATAAGGTACGAGTCAGAAAGCTGGATTCAGCGTCGATATTGTCTTTTTCATCAAGTTCTTGCCATACAGGGCGAAACAAGTCGATGAACTCTTGGTAGTGAGCACCAAGCTTATCAAGTCCCCAGCATTCTCGTACAAGTATTCGAATTTGTTTTCCTGCCAGTTCTTCTTGTTGATGTGTTTTGAATACAATGACTTTGCTTTGTAAGTTTGATGACGCCAAAATGGTATTTACATCACTCAGGTTGGCGCTTGGGCTGCCAATAAGCTGCCCTGTTAGCAGACCAAAGCCTTGCCAGTTCAGATCGTCTAATAGTTGCTTTCTTTCATCCGCAGACAGTTGTTGTGTCATGATTAAGCACCAAGAGCCATCCCATACGGTTTGATTGGTGCTGTAAACGCGTCGAAACGCTTGCTCAAACTTTCGTCTGCCTGATCCCGTTAAACTGTAATAACTTTTTCGTCCCACTTTGTCGCTGGTGAGCCAACCATCTTGAGTTAAACGAAAGATCGTTGTTCGCATTAAGCGCTCGTTGATTCCCATCGGCTCAAGTAGATTGATCAAGCTGCCTAGCCAAACGGTTCCGCCGTGAGGCTCAATAGTATCGCCATATAGGGTGATGACAAGAGAAGAGGCTCGAATGGGTTTTTGCTGTTGGAAGCGAGTGATTAATGTGTCTAAAGTATTAAGTTTATTCATTATTAACTGGTGATCCAGTGTGAGTAGCCGAGCGGTTATTCTCTTAAACCTGTTCGGCTTAGTAAAGAAGAATAGTCTTAAAACGTTAGACTAAGTGGATTTCTGTGCTTGAGTTCATTTAGCTTTTTGGCTGATGTGACCGACTCTGAAGGGTTGGTCTATCTTGTTCTATGGCATTTAATGGAATGCATTCAACCATGGATGTTAGGCATCTTTTTGAGAGTTCTATGTATTCTTGTGTGCCCGTTTGTTTCCATTTTAGTTCGTCATCTGTTACTGGTCGAATGATTTTTCCTGGTACACCCATTACCAAAGATCTAGGCGGGCAAGTAAACTGGTTTTTTACAAACGAAGAGGCGGCGACTATCGAGCCTGCACCTATTTCGGAAAAATCCATGATAACACTGTTCATGCCGATTAAAGCATCTTCACCAATAATGCAGCCATGTAAAACCGTCCCATGACCAACATGCCCATGTTTGCGAATGATGGTGTGGCTGTCAGCAAACCCATGAACAACGCAGTTGTCTTGAATGTTCGATTCCTCCTCCATGGTAATGCGCCCAAAATCCCCTCTTAAGCAGGCTCCTGGGCCTACATAGCAGCCTTCGCCAATGATCACATCGCCAATAAGCGTCGCAGTTGGGTGTATGTATGCACTTGGGTGTACGACAGGCGTGACACCGTCTATTTTGTAGTAAGGCATGTTTATTCCTTTTTTATTTGGTTCTTTATTTCTTTTATTTTAGATTATTTTGTGTCGATATGTTTTAAATTCTATCGATTTTGTACGTTATAATTGAAAATTATCAAGATTTATTTTTGTTTTAATGAATTTAAAAACATAATTTTTTGTTTTAAGTTTCTGATTTTTAAGTGTATTTTGTTAATTTAGGTTGGGTTTATTTATTTCCAAATCAAAAGGGATACGCAAAAATTAAAATTTAATATTGTTTTGTATCTAATTATGGTTCATCTTTATATTAAATGAAACGCGATTGAGCTCGCTAGAATGTGTTTAGCGGTGTGAATTGATAACAATAAGATCGAGTGCTTGAATCAAATGACGAATAAAAATTACAAGATGTTGATCGTGCATCAAGCGGACAATGGGGTTCAACTGGTGCGGCTGAACCGTCCTGAGGCATTGAATGCATTAACGACAGAGTTATTAGCTGAATTGTCTGATGTTATGGATGTTGCCGAGGCGTCGGATGATGTTCGTGTCGTAGTATTGACAGGAAGTACAAAGGCTTTTGCTGCTGGTGCGGATGTTAATGAAATGGCAGAGCGTGACCTCGTTGGTATGCTGAATGACCCTCGTCAGCAATATTGGCAGCGTATTACTCGCTTTTCTAAACCGGTAGTTGCTGCGATTAATGGTTACTGCCTTGGTGGTGGATGTGAGCTGGCTATGCATGCTGACATTTTAATAGCGGGTCGCGATGCGCAATTTGGCCAACCTGAAATCAATCTAGGTATTATGCCGGGAGCGGGAGGAACACAACGTTTATTACGAGCGGTTGGCAAGTCTCTCACTATGCAAATGGTGCTCACCGGTCAACCTATCAATGCCCAGCAAGCAAAAAATGCGGGTCTCATCAGTGAAATAACCCAACCAGAACTTACCGTCAGTAGAGCGTTGACTTTGGCAGGCATTATTGCCAACAAGGCTCCTCTGGCGGTGCGCTTGGCAAAAGAATCTATTTTGAAAGGGATGGATTCGGATCTCGCCACTGGCCTGCGCTTTGAGCGCCATGCTTTTACCGTCTTGGCCGGTACCGCAGATAGGGAAGAGGGCTTGTTGGCGTTTAAAGAAAAGCGTCAGCCTAATTTTTCGGGTCGTTAATTTTTTGATGTTATTTTTCAATTCTTAGAGAGGCAATAGTAAATGAGCTTCGAACACATTCTATATTCGGTTGATTCAGGTGTCGCTTTATTGAGCTTAAATCGTCCCAAAGCACTTAATAGCTTTAACGAAGCGATGCACCTTGAAGTGCAGCAAGCACTAAAGTCTGCGCTAAAAGACACACAGGTTAGGGTGCTGGTTTTAACGGCAGAGGGGCGAGGCTTCTGTGCCGGACAAGATCTGTCTGATCGAAATGTTGATCCTAGTGCGGCATCACCTGATTTAGGGGTGTCAATAGAGCGTTTTTACAACCCGCTTATTAAACAACTACAAGCCTTTCCAATGCCGGTGATATGCGCCGTTAATGGCGTGGCGGCAGGCGCTGGAGCCAATATTCCTTTGTCGTGTGATTTAGTTATTGCGGCACGCTCAGCCAAATTTATTCAGGCTTTTTGCAAGATTGGTTTAATACCTGATTCAGGTGGCACTTGGTTTCTACCTCGCCTGATTGGCATGGCAAGAGCCAAAGAGTTGGCGTTGTTAGGGGAGCCACTTATGGCGGAAAAAGCGCTGGAGTGGGGGATGATTTATAAAGTTGTAGACGATGAAGATTTACGAGAAGAGGCCATGTCTTTGGCGCGCCGCCTGGCAACTCAACCGACCAAAGGATTGTCTTTTGTTAAGCGTGCATTGAATCAGAGTTTTGATCATGATTTTAATACTCAACTAGATGCTGAGCGTGATTTACAACGTATGGCGGGTCAAACGCAGGATTACCGTGAAGGCGTAAAAGCCTTTATGGAGAAACGTACTCCAGAATTTAAAGGGGAGTGAGCATGCTTGCATTGAAGCAAAGTACGGTTATTGGTGTGATTGGTGCGGGCGCGATGGGAGCGGGGATTGCTCAAGTAGCAGCGCAAGCAGGCCATCAAGTTAAGCTTTGCGACAACCGAGAGGGCGTGGCGAAATCTGCTATTGAAGGTATTGCCAAGCAGCTGGCAGTCTTAATAGAGCGTAAAAAATTCACTTCAGAGCAAGTGCAGCAAATAGTGGCGCGATTGCATGCTGTTGACACGCTGAATGATTTTTCAGATGCGGGTTTGGTTGTGGAAGCCATTGTTGAAAATATTGATGTTAAGAAAGCCATTTTTGACGCCTTAGAATCTATTTGCGCTGCAGATTGTATTTTAGCGAGTAATACCTCTTCTATTTCTATTACGCGTTTAGCAGCGGGCATGAAGCACCCTAAACGAATGGTTGGAATGCACTTTTTTAATCCGGCGCCCATTATGAAGCTGGTCGAGGTTGTGTCTGGATTGGCGACGGATATTGATGTCGCTACCTGTGTTTATGACACGGCATTAAGTTGGAATAAGAAACCTGTGTACGCGGCTTCTACACCAGGTTTTATTGTCAATCGAGTAGCGCGTCCTTTTTATGCGGAAAGTTTTCGTTTACGACAAGAGCAAGTGGCCGACTGTGCGACATTAGATGCCTTGTTACGGGGTGCGGGTGGTTTTCGAATGGGGGCTTTCGAACTCACGGATATGATAGGTCATGATGTGAATTATGCCGTTACCTGTTCTGTGTTTGATGCCTATTATGGCGATTTGCGTTTTCAGCCCTCTCTCATTCAAAAAGACTTGGTCGATGCGAGCTATTTAGGCCGAAAATCAGGCCAAGGTTTTTATTCCTATCAAGATGGAGCGGAAAAACCAGAAGCACAAATTGTCTCTGTCTCATCTTCAGCTGATACCAATAACATTAGGTGTGAAGTGTCTGAAGATATGGGACACCTTGCAGGGTTGGTAGCGCGTTTGTCTCAGGCGGGTGTTCCGATAATACAAGTTTCTGGAATGGCGAAAGGTTATCTGAAAATCGGTAGAGCTTTGCTGGCATTAACCGACGGGCGTATGGCGTGTGAGCGAGCCAAAAACGAGCAATTAAATGAATTTGTATTGGTGGATTTGGCACTTGATTATCAGCATGCCGCTCATATTGCCTTAAGCCGTTCAGCGTCGACATCAGAAGAGGCATTTAATGATGTTGTTCAGTGTTTTGATTTGGTGGGTATTAAGGTAAGTGAAGTAGTGGACTCGCCAGCGTTGGTGGTGATGCGAACGGTCGCTATGCTGGCGAATGAAGCAGCCGATGCTGTTTTACAAGGCGTTGCGAGTGTCGAAGGTGTGGATACGGCAATGTGCTTTGGCTTAAATTACCCAAAAGGGCCACTGGCGTGGGCGGACAGTATTGGTGTGTCTGACGTTGAGGCGGTGTTGCGCCATTTGCAGCTGGCGTATGGTGAGGATCGTTACCGTCCTTCTTTATTAATGCGACGTACTGCCTTGTTAGGAGGTCAATTTCATGTCTAAAAATAATCCTGTAAACGAGGCTCAAATTCAGCTGGCTCAACAATGTGCGCAAACTTTGTATCAAAACGATGTGGCCACTCAGCATTTGGGCATGGAGTTACTTTTTTCAGCACCGGGACAGTCTACAGTACGAATGACAGTGCAGAGCTTTATGTTGCAAGGGCATAACACTTGCCACGGAGGCTATATGTTTACCTTGGCGGATTCGGCGTTTGCGTTTGCTTGTAATACCTATGATCAGCCGACGGTTGCGCTTGGTTGCTCGATCGATTACGTGGCGCCCGCTTTTTTAGGTGATGTGCTGACGGCGAGCTGCTGTGAAAAAAGTCGTGGTGGCCGTACGGGGAATTACGACGTGGAAGTTCGAAATCAACAAGAAAAATTGATCGCTATATTTCATGGTAAATCTTACCGCATTAAAGGTGAGATCCTTTCACAGGAGAATACAAATGACTGATGCTCTTATTATCGATGCTATTCGTACGCCAATCGGACGTTATGGTGGTGCGCTTTCTAAGGTCAGAGCAGACGATTTGGGTGCCATTCCAATTAAATCTCTTATGGAAAGAAATCCGACAGTAGATTGGTCAAAAGTGGATGATGTGCTGTACGGTTGCGCTAATCAGGCTGGTGAAGACAATCGCAATGTGGCGCGAATGTCCTCTTTGCTTTCGGGGCTTCCACACAGTGTTCCCGGCTCGACGATTAATCGCTTGTGCGGCTCTGGGATGGATGCAGTCGGGATGGCGGCTAGGGCGATTCGTGCTGGTGAGGCCGGTTTGATGATCGCTGGTGGCGTTGAGTCTATGTCACGGGCGCCATTTGTATTGGGCAAGGCGGAGCAGGCTTTTTCGCGTCAAGCTGAAATGTATGACACCACGATAGGTTGGCGTTTTGTAAATACATTGATGGCCAATCAATATGGTACGCACTCTATGCCTGAAACCGCTGAAAATGTGGCTGAAGAGTTTCATATTTCCCGTGAAGATCAAGATTTGTTTGCTTTACGTAGTCAGCAAAAAACTGCCATAGCGCAGAAGAATGGACGCTTAGAAAAGGAAATTACTCCGGTTTTTATAGCGCAGCGTAAAGGTGAGCCATTGCTCGTGAATCAGGATGAACATCCTCGTGCCGACAGTAGTTTGGAAGCCTTGTCGAGTCTATCCACACCATTTCGCCACGACGGTAAAGGTTCGGTTACGGCAGGCAATGCGTCTGGCGTGAATGATGGGGCGTGCGCACTTCTATTAGCCAGCGAGCAAGCGGCCGCTGCTTATGGGCTAAAAGCTCGTGGGCGAGTGTTGGGTATGGCGGCGGCAGGGGTTGAACCTCGTATTATGGGGATAGGGCCTGCCCCGGCTTCTCGTAAAGTGCTTGCTCAAGTGGGTTTGACGCTAGAAGACATGGACGTGATTGAATTGAATGAAGCTTTTGCGTCACAAGGCTTGGCGGTGTTGCGAGAGCTTGGCTTGGCAGATGATGATACCCGCGTTAACCCTAATGGCGGTGCTATTGCGTTAGGTCACCCATTGGGAATGAGTGGTGCTCGGCTTATTACGACGGCGTTAAATGAACTGGAAAGTAAAAATAAACGTTATGCCCTATGCACCATGTGTATCGGTGTTGGGCAAGGTATAGCGATGGTGATTGAACGACTTGATTAGTCGATAGTAAAACACCTTAAAACAAAGGTTGCGTGTTGTTAGCGCGGTGTCAGTATAGTGCGCCGATGGCAGGGTATGCAGTCGTAAAAACTTAACTCTAAAAATAATAAAAGAGAGAACACAATGGGTATTCGCAGTCGGTTTAATCCAGATCAACTTGATCCGATGGAAACAGCCAGTATTGATGAGTTGCGTGCTCATCAATTGGAGCGTTTGCAGTGGACGATTAAGCACTCCTACAACAATGTTCCTATGTATAAACAGCGTTTTGATCAATTGGGTTTGCATCCTGATGACATTAAAATGTTGGATGATATTGCCAAATTGCCTTTCACGACAAAATCAGACCTACGCGACAGTTATCCTTATGGGATGTTTGCGACTCCGATGAGTGAAGTGGTCCGTCTTCATGCTTCCAGTGGCACAACCGGTAAGCCGACGGTGGTGGGTTATACACAAAATGACATCGATAATTGGGCGAATATTGTCGCCCGTTCGATCCGTGCGGCGGGTGGGCGTAAAGGTGATATGTTACACAATGCCTATGGCTATGGCTTGTTTACTGGCGGTCTGGGTGCGCATTACGGTGCTGAGCGTCTTGGTTGTACCGTTATTCCAATGTCTGGAGGGCAGACGGAAAAACAAGTGCGACTGATTCAGGATTTCCAGCCTGACATTATTATGGTGACACCATCTTATATGTTGAACTTACTGGATGAGATGGAGAAGCAAAGCATTGATCCGCTGAAGCTCAAATTGCGTTTGGGAATTTTTGGGGCTGAGCCGTGGACCGAAGAATTACGCCGCTCAGTAGAAGAGCGTGCTGGTATTCGTGCGATGGACATTTATGGTTTGTCTGAAATCATGGGGCCAGGTGTGGCGATGGAGTGCGCAGAAAGTCAAGATGGGCCAACAGTATGGGAAGACCATTTCTATCCTGAAATTGTCGATCCGAATACGGGGGCTGTTTTGCCGGATGGGGAGATGGGGGAGTTGGTCTTTACCAGTCTGAGCAAAGAAGCGTTACCTATGATTCGTTATCGCACACGAGATTTGACACGCTTGTTACCGGGTACCGCTCGTCGAATGCGCCGCATTGACAAAATCACCGGTCGAAGTGATGACATGATGATCATCCGTGGTGTGAACGTGTTTCCGACGCAAATTGAGGAGGAGGTGATTAAAGTAAATCACTTTTCAGAAAACTACGAAATACATTTGTATCGCAAAGGTAATATGGATGGTATGGATGTACATGTTGAGCTGCGTCCTGATTGTGCTGGCTTTGATGAGCAAAAAATCAATGGTGCGATAAATGAATTGCGTCATCACGTGAAGTCGTCTGTAGGGATTAGTATTAACGTTAAGCTTAGAGAAGTAGGCAGTATAGCTCGTTCAGAGGGTAAGGCTAAGCACGTTTACGATGAGAGAATTTCTGTTTAATTAATTTTTCCATTTGATAAAGAGTAGCCTCTTATTTTAAGAGGCTAGGTTTTTTGCTGTCAAAAAATCAAAGAATTAAATGATACGCAAATATAATATTTAACTTGAATTTATGTATCATTAGTCTATTCTTTTAGAAATAAGATGACTTATTTCTATGATATTGGAGATGTTCTCATGTACGCACAACAAGTTGAAACAGGGACGAAAGCCGTAAAACCCCTAGCTGAAATGGGGCAAGAAGAAAGGACATTTCAGGAGAAGATTGATGCCGAGATTAAAATAGAACCTAAAAACTGGATGCCAGATAACTATCGAAAAACCTTGATTCGGCAAATATCGCAGCATGCGCATTCTGAAATTGTGGGGATGTTACCTGAAGGTAACTGGGTGACCCGCGCGCCCACCTTGAAGCGTAAGTTGCAACTGATGGCCAAAATTCAAGATGAGGCTGGGCATGGTTTGTATCTGTATAGCGCGATGGAAACGCTTGGAGCGGATCGCGATGAAGAGATTGAAAAGCTTCATTCTGGTCGCGCGAAATACTCCAGTATTTTTAACTATCCAACATTGAATTGGGCAGATATGGGCGCAGTTGGTTGGCTAGTTGATGGTGCCGCGATTGTTAATCAGGTACCTCTTCAGCGCACTTCGTACGGTCCTTATTCTCGTGCCATGATCCGAGTTTGCAAAGAGGAAAGCTTTCATCAACGTCAAGGCTACGAAATCCTTTTGCACATGATGCGCCATGGCATCCAAGCACAAAAAGACATGGTGCAAGATGCGATTAATCGCTTGTGGTGGCCATCGCTGATGATGTTTGGCCCAAGTGATGCAGAATCGCCTAACTCTGCGCAATCACTGGCTTGGAAAATCAAACGCCATACCAACGACGAACTGCGTCAACGCTTTATCGACCAAACCATACCGCAACTAGAATTATTAGGCTGCACCGTTCCAGACCCTGATTTGAAATGGAATGAAGAGCGTGGTCACTACGACTTTGGTGAGATTCAGTGGGAAGAATTCTACGAGGTTCTCAAAGGTAATGGTCCTTGCAATCGTGAGCGTTTAGAAACGCGTCGAAATGCGATTCAAGACGGAGCTTGGGTACGTGAAGCGGCGGTAGCTCATGCAAACAAAAAACAAAAACAACAGGCTGCTGCCTAACCAATTTTGAGGTATCTCCCATGTCTGAATGGACACTTTTTGAAGTATTTATCCGTAGTAAACACGGTCTTAATCACAAGCATGTTGGCAGTGTTCACGCAGTGGATGCCGAAATGGCCATTGAAAATGCCCGTGATCTTTACACCCGTCGAAATGAAGGTGTGAGTATTTGGGTTGTGCCATCGGCGTCAATCACGGCAACCGCTAATGATGAGAAAGAGCCTTTATTCGATCCATCGGAAGACAAAGTCTACCGTCATGCCAGCTTTTATGAGCTGCCTGATGAAGTAGGACATATGTGAGGTGGTTATGACTAAGTACGATGAATTAACTGAATTTTTGTTGCGTATGGGTGACAGTGCTTTGATCCATGCCCAACGCTTATGTGAGTGGACGGGACGTGCTCCTGCGCTTGAAGAAGAGATGGGCATGATGAATGTTGGCCTTGATTTAGTCGGCCAAGCTCGAAACTGGTATGAATACGCGGCGGAGCGAATCAACGATGGCACAGACGCGGATACATTGGCTTTTCGACGTGATGAGCGTGCGTTTCGTAACCTGTTATTGGTAGAGCAACCGAATGGAGACTTTGCCGTCACCATGGCAAAACAGTTCTTTTATGATGCTTGGCAATTTCACCTGCTGACGATGTTAAAAGGCGCCAATGATGAACGTATTGCCGCGATTGCAGCGAAGTCATTAAAAGAAGTGACTTATCATTTGCGTCGTTCATCTCAATGGATTGAACGTTTAGGAGACGGTACTGAAGAAAGCCATCAGCGCATGGTAAAAGCTGTTGATATCGTTTGGCGTTTTACTTTTGAACTTGTTGAAAAAAGCGATACTGAGTTGGCTTTGTCTGCGGCAGGCGATATTCCATCACTTAGTGAATTGCCTGAACAATGGCTAGCGACAGTAAACGAGGTATTCGCTAAGGCGACATTAACGGTTCCTGATGCGCCAAGCACTTTCTATTTGAGTGCTCGAACAGGTATGCACTCCGAACATTTGGGGACGTTATTGGCAGAAATGCAGTTCTTACAACGAGCGTATCCTGATGCCAGCTGGTGAGTTAATTACCACCGACCAACAAGGTCGTTCAGGCAGCGATGCCGATATTCAGCGTGCTTATGATGTGCTGGAAGAGGTGATGGACCCTGAAGTACCTGTGGTGAGTGTGTTGGATTTGGGCATCGTTCGAAGTGTTCGTTGGGTAGATGGGCATCTTTGTGTGGTGGTAACACCAACGTATTCAGGTTGTCCGGCGACAGAATACATTGAAACGTCGATACGTGATGCGCTGCAAGACGCTGGTTTTTCAAACCCTAAAGTATCGCAACGTTTAGACCCTGCTTGGACAACGGATTGGATAACCGAACAAGGGCGAAATCGTCTTAAAGCCTATGGTATTGCACCTCCAGTTGGGAGTTCAAACAAGCGTTCTTTGTTGTCTGGAATAACGCAGGTTGAATGCCCAAATTGTGGCAGTGAAGACACTGAACAATTAAGTGAATTCGGCTCGACAGCGTGCAAATCCTTGTATCGGTGTAAGTCCTGTTTAGAACCGTTTGATTATTTTAAATGCATTTGAGCCATAGATAAAAATAACGTGGCCGTGGAGACACAGATGAATCAATTTCATTCACTTACCGTTTCAGATTTACGTCGTGAAACGCGTGATTCTATTTCGTTAGCTTTTGATATCCCTGAGGATTTAGCGCAGAGCTACCAATTTAAACAAGGTCAATTTTTGACATTACGCACTCAAATTGACGGCCAAGAAGTACGTCGTTCTTACTCTATTTGCAGCGGTGTTCAAGACGCTGAAATACGAGTAGCAATAAAGCGCGTGCCTGACGGGCTCTTCTCTACCTTCGCCAATGATGCGATTAAAGTGGGTGACGTACTCGATGTCATGCCACCGTTAGGGCATTTTTATTCAGAGCTGGATCCTGACCGTCATGGAGACTATTTGTTGGTGGCAGCAGGCAGCGGTATTACGCCTATTTTGTCTATTGCGAAAACCACGCTCGCCACAGAACCGCACAGCAAAATCACGCTTTTATATGGTAACCGTTCCACGTCTTCCACCATGTTCCGAGAGCAGCTTGCCGATCTTAAAAATACCTATATGAATCGTTTGAATCTGATTTTTGTGCTGAGTCGTGAGCAACAAGATATTGATTTGTATAACGGTCATATTGATGCCGATAAGTGCCGGACTTTATTTACTCGCTGGGTGGATGTGAAAACACTTACTGGTGCTTTTATCTGTGGCCCTCAATCCATGACAGAAATGGTGAGAGATCTGTTAATAGAATCTGGAACGCCAGAAAAAATCATTCATTTTGAATTGTTTTCTGCCGCAGGCAATGAGCGGAAACGAGCAGAACGAGCGCAGTCTGCTGCTCATGCTGATGTGTCAGAAATCACGGTGATACGTGATGGTCATGCGATGCGCTTTGACTTGAAACAGAATACTGAAAACCTGTTGAATGCGGGCAATGAGCATGGTGCAGACCTGCCGTTTTCCTGTCGCGCCGGCGTGTGTTCAACCTGTAAATGCAAGGTGGTTGAAGGCGAGGTTGATATGGACATTAGCATTGGTCTTGAAGATTACGAAGTGGAGGCTGGTTATGTACTTTCTTGTCAGTCTTACCCTGTATCAAAAAAGATTGTGTTGGATTTTGATCAAGTATAACGCTGTTTTTTTAATTCGCTGAATGATGAAAACAACCTAGATCAATACATCATAAAAACAATAAAGATGATGGTGGTGTTAGACCACCGGTGGAGAAAATTATGAGCCAAAGCCCTGTCTTACAAAGTTTTATCGCTGGGGAGTGGTTAGGGAATCAGGCCGATAAAGCCTTAGTCAGTCCAGTGAATGGACAAACGATTTATTACACACACGCTGAACCTATTGATTTCGGTCGCTCGTTAGACTTTGCGCGTACCAAAGGTCGTGCCGCTTTGATAGCGATGGATTTTCAAAGTCGCGCGTCTTGCTTACGAGAATTGGGCAAATACTTACTTGAACATAAAGAGTCGCTATACCGTATTTCTTTGTTAACGGGTGCGACTCGCAGTGATAGTTGGGTGGACATTGAAGGGGGAGCCGGCACGTTGTTCGCTTACGCCAGCTTAGGTCGACGTGAGTTGCCTTCAGGCAATTTGATACATGAAGACGATGCCTTTCCTTTAGGTCGTGACGGTCAGTTTTACGGCTCGCATATTCTGGTGCCTAGACAAGGGGTTGTCTTCCATATTAATGCGTTTAATTTTCCTATTTGGGGCATGTTAGAAAAGTTTGCCACTAATTTTTTGGCGGGCATGCCATGCATTGTTAAGCCAGGAACTTCAACCTGTTACCTAACGCAAGCTTGCGTGCGTTTGATGCAGGAATCTGGCTTTCTACCAGAAGGCAGTTTGCAGTTAGTGATTGGTCGTACCGGAGATTTGTTGGATCGCTTAGATGGACAGGATGTGGTCACGTTCACCGGATCAGCAAGTACTGCAGCCAAATTGAAAGTTACCCCTAATTTGATTAATAACGCCGTCCCTTTTAATGCCGAAGCGGATTCTTTGAACTGTGCGATTTTAGCGCCGGACGTCACGGTAGACAGCCCTGAATTTGATCTTTTTATCAAAGAAGTTGCGCGGGAAATGACCTCCAAAGCGGGACAAAAATGTACCGCTATACGTCGTGTACTGATTCCTGAAAATAAAGTACAGGTCGTATCAGAAAGACTAACGGCTCGACTTGCTAAAGTGTCTATTGGCGATCCGCATTTAGAAACGGTTCGTATGGGCGCATTAGCGTCTCATGCGCAAAAAGAAGATGTCTTGGCTCAGTTAAAAACGTTATTAAAAAGCAGCCAAGTGGTTTGTGGTCATGACAATATCGTTGAGTATCTCGGTGAAGGTTCAGAGCTGGGGGCTTTTGTACAACCCACCTTGCTACTCAGTAATGATCCTGATGCCGAAGGCGGAGCGCATGATATTGAGGCTTTTGGGCCAATCAGTACCTTGATGCCATACAAAAATATAGACCATGCGATTGCGCTTGCTGCTCGTGGTAAAGGTTCTTTAGTGACAACGTTAGTGACTCAAGATCCCGATATAGCAAGACAAGTTGTACCGGCGTTGGCCGCTTGGCATGGTCGAGTACATATTCTAAATGAAGCGTCATCAAAAGAATCAACCGGACACGGTTCCCCATTACCGATGTTAAAACATGGCGGTCCAGGTCGCGCTGGTGGCGGTGAAGAAATGGGTGGATTACGTGGCGTAAAACACTATATGCAACGTGCTGCAATACAGGGTTCACCCACTATGTTGTCTGCGGTAACGGGAGAATATGTCCGTGGGGGCGAAACGTATGAGAGTGATGTTCATCCGTTCCGTCGTTATTTCGAAGATCTTCGAATTGGCGAATCCTTACTGACCCATCGACGCACAGTAACGGAAACGGACATCGTGAATTTTGGCTGCTTGTCTGGCGATCACTTTTACATGCATTTTGACGACATTGCCGCGCGTGACTCTCAGTTTGAGCAGCGTATAGCTCACGGCTACTTTGTACTGTCGGCGGCGGCGGGACTATTTGTTTCACCGGGTGAAGGGCCTGTGTTGGCCAATTACGGCTTGGATACTTTGCGATTCATTACGCCTGTGCCAATAGGCGACACCATTCGTGCTCGCTTAACGTGCAAGCGTAAAATTGATCAAGGCAAGCTAAGCCCAAAAGGTGAACCTCAAGGCGTGGTTGTGTGGGATGTTCAGGTTACTAATCAGCATGATGTATTAGTTGCCAGTTACGACATATTAACCTTGGTTAAAAAGCAATCTGATTGAGTCAAAAAGGGTGGGCAATCCGCCCTTTTTTTGATTCTTTCACACGTAGCCTAATAACAATAATAAAAGAATTTGGGAGTTGTTATGTCGATGAAAAACTGGATTGATAAACATTATCCAGAACCAAATATATACCGCTGGATTGGTTTGAGTTTAGAAGTGATTTCCGCAACGGTGTTGTTCTTATTGATGGTACTGACTTCCTTAGATGTGGCGGGTCGTTATCTTTTTAATAATTCAGTGAATGGCGCTTTTGAACTTACCCAAATGGGGTTGGCCATCATCGTGTTTGCTCAAATGCCGTTAATTACATGGCGTGGCAGTCACGTCGTTGTGGATTTACTGGATCATATCTTAGGTAATCGCATTGTTAAGATTCTTGGAATCTTTTCGGTCTTCATTGTTTCTTCTTCGTTTTATTTCTTAGCACTTCGTATTTATGAGTTAGCAGAGCGCTCACTGCGTCGCGAAGAAGTAACGGAATATCTACAGATACCGACCGGATACCTGACAGAGTACATCGCCATTATGAGCTGGATAACGGCGGCGTGCATGCTCACTTACGGCGCATATCGAGTGTTGAAAGGCAATAACGTATCACAGCAGTTTGGAGAGTAGCATGTCAGTTGTATTAATAGGCTTTGCCGTTCTTTTGATTTTGATTCTGGTTATTCGTATGCCTATCGCATTTGCGATGGGGGTTGTGGGCTTTTTTGGCTTTGCTATTTTGCAAGGCTTAAACATTGATAATCTGTTCTCTTTTCGCTGGACGGCGTCACTGACACTGGCCTCGAATCGGGTCATAGAAACCGTGCAAGACTACAATTTATCAGTGATTCCTTTGTTTATTTTGATGGGGAATTTTGTCACCCGCTCAGGATTATCGCAGGAACTGTATAACGCTTCTTATGCTTTTTTAGGGCATCGAAAAGGGGGCTTGGCCATGTCTACAGTGTTGGCTTGCGGTGGTTTTTCCGCTATTTGCGGCTCTAGCTTAGCAACGTCTGCCACCATGGCAAAGGTGGCGATGCCGCCAATGCGGAAGTTTGGTTATGCGGACAGTCTGGCGACGGCCTCAATTGCCGCTGGTGGCACACTCGGCATATTAATTCCTCCCAGCGTTATTCTTGTTATTTATGGTTTGCTAACACAGTCCAGTATTCGTGAACTATTTGCCGCTGGCTTTATTCCCGGCATTTTAGGTATTTTTCTTTATATGTGCGCTGTTCGCTATGTTGTTTGGCGAAACCCTGCTGCGGGTCCAGCCGGAGAGCGGATGAATTTTAAAGAACGGATTATTGCTCTAAAAAATATTTGGGGTGTTTTAGTACTCTTTACTATTGTGATGGGCGGTATCTACTTGGGCGTATTTACGCCGACTGAGGCCGCTGGAGTAGGTGCTAGTGGGGCATTAATTATTGGCTTGGCGCGCCGCAGTTTGAGTTTTAGCGAAATATTTGAAACCTTGGTAGACACCACAAGAACGTCGGCCATGCTGTTTTGTGTCGTTATTGGGGCGTTTATCTTTTCAGACTTTATTACTCGAGCGGGTCTGCCGGATGCCTTATTAAGTTTTGTCACCTCATTAG
>CAXBGJ010000062.1:0-15203 GCA_963975045.1 uncultured Marinomonas sp.
GGTGGTGCCGGTGTTGGTAAAACCGTAAACATGATGGAGCTTATCCGTAACATCGCTATCGAGCACAGTGGTTATTCTGTATTCGCTGGTGTTGGTGAGCGTACTCGTGAAGGTAACGATTTCTACCATGAGATGACTGACTCGAACGTAATCGACAAAGTATCTCTTGTATACGGTCAGATGAACGAGCCACCAGGTAACCGTTTACGTGTTGCTTTGACTGGTTTGACTATGGCAGAGAAATTCCGTGACGAAGGTCGTGACGTACTTTTCTTTGTAGATAACATCTACCGTTACACGCTTGCCGGTACGGAAGTATCTGCATTGCTAGGTCGTATGCCATCTGCGGTAGGTTACCAGCCTACACTTGCTGAAGAGATGGGTGTTCTTCAAGAACGTATCACCTCTACTAAGACTGGTTCTATCACGTCTGTTCAAGCGGTATACGTACCTGCGGATGACTTGACTGACCCGTCTCCAGCAACGACGTTCTCTCATTTGGACGCAACCGTTGTATTGTCTCGTGACATCGCATCTTTGGGTATCTACCCAGCGATCGATCCTCTTGACTCTACTTCACGTCAGCTTGATCCTCTTGTTATTGGTCAAGAGCATTATGACGTAGCGCGTGGCGTACAAATGGTATTGCAACGTTATAAAGAGCTTAAAGACATCATCGCGATCTTGGGTATGGACGAGTTATCTGAAGAAGATAAGCAAACGGTTAACCGTTCTCGTAAAATCCAGCGTTTCTTGTCTCAGCCTTTCTTCGTAGCAGAAGTATTTACAGGCTCTCCAGGTAAGTATGTTTCTTTGAAAGACACTATTCGTGGCTTTAAAGGCATCTTGGATGGTGAGTTTGATGATCTTCCAGAGCAAGCGTTCTACATGATTGGTAGTATCGACGAAGCGGTCGAGAAAGCTAAGAAACTTTAACCATCACACGTAGTAAAAGTGCTGTAAGGCACTTTTACTAAGTATGACTAAGAGAGGCAACTTATGGCTATCACAGTACACTGCGATATCGTAAGCGCTGAGCAAGAGATTTTTTCCGGTACGGTTCAATCTCTTGTGGCTGCAGGCAGCTATGGCGATCTAGGTATTATGCCTGGTCACGCGCCATTGTTGACGACTCTGAAAGCAGGCCCTGTTCGTGTGGTTAAAGAAAATGGTGACGAAGAGTTTATCTTCGTGTCCGGTGGCTTCCTAGAAGTTCAACCGCACCGCGTCACCGTCTTGGCTAATACAGCCACTCGTGCAAGAGATCTGGACGAAGAGGCGGCACTAAAAGCTCAGGAACACGCAAGAGAGCTTTTGGCTGACCAAAAACCTGACGTCGACTACACTCGTGCGACAGCGGAACTAGTGCAAGCTATGGCCCGTTTACGTACTATTCAGCAGTTCCGCAGCAATAATTAAGCGGTAATGTTGAGTTTGAAGTCAAAAAAAGCAGCCTAAGGGCTGCTTTTTTATTGTCTTACACTTCTTTAATTTGCTGATTTAAAGCATTTTCCATAGTGTATCGAAGATAATTTGTTGGGCTTTGGCGATGTCTTTGGATTCTAATACGACAGCGGAAGGGAAGTTGTTACTTGCTAATGAGATGATTGCACATTTAGGTGGGTAAATTGCGATGTAGCTCGCATCCACAGCGCCTTCTGTTTTAATCCACTTACGTTCCGATAATTCTGCTTCTTCGCCGCCATCACCTAGCGCGATGACTTTTACATTAATTCCCAGTTTGACTCGTTGTTTTGTGTAGTTTGGAAAAGGACGATACAAAAAGGGACGAATCGGCTTAGACGAAAATACACAATATTCTTTATGGTCTTGTTCGGATACGACGTTTAAAATGTCGCGTAATACCCACTCAATGCCATCATCGCCTTCGTAATAACGCACATTGGTCTGATGATATTCCGGCTGCTGCTGATGCAAGTTAGGAATGATGGTGTTCTTCAGGTTTTCGATGGTTTTGTCGAGGCGATTGCGTTTTTCTTCCGCTAGATTCAGTAAAATATCGGGGTTTTCAGCGCTAAAAAAGCGGCGTTTTCCTTTAGGAAAATAACTAACAACCCCTTTACCCTGTAACTGTTTTAGGGATTCGTAAGCTGTTCCTCGGTTGATACCGCTGTGTTCGGCAATATCCCGAATAGAAGAAGGACCGAGTTTTAATAGCGTTTGGTAAAGTTGAGTTTCTCTTGGTGTTAAACCGAGTTGTTCAAAAGCTTGCTCAATCATAAGGCTCACAGTGCATGTCAGTATGTTTACAGAGTCAAAGAATACACTTATTGAAAGAAAAAGCGCAGGGTGATCTCCCTGTGAGGAGAGAAAAGTGACAGACGAACAACGGTTTGGTGGTATTCGGCGTTTGTATGGTGACGCGGCCTATGAGATCTTTTCTCAAGCTCATGTGTGTGTCATTGGTATTGGTGGTGTCGGTTCTTGGGCAGCAGAAGCATTGGCTCGTTCAGGTATCGGAAAAATCACATTAATCGACATGGATGACATTTGCGTTACCAATACAAATCGTCAGATACATGCTCTAAGTGAGACTATTGGTGAATCTAAAGTCGATGTAATGACTCAAAGAGTTCAACAAATAAACCCGAACTGTGAAATCACTTCGATAGAAGACTTTGCAACTGCCGACAACATGTCTGAGCTGCTCGCAGAACCGTTTGACTACATCATCGACTGCATTGACAGCATCAAGCCAAAAGCCGCTCTAATGGCGTGGTGTAAGAGCAATAAGCGTTCTGTTATTACGATTGGTGGTGCCGGCGGGCAAACCGACCCGACTAAAATTCAGACGGCCGATCTGGCTAAAACCGTTGGTGATCCATTAGCGGCTAACCTACGCAATTTTCTACGTCGTTATTATAATTTCAGTCGAAATACCAAAAGACGTTTTAACATTGAATGTGTGTTTTCCATCGAGCAATTGAATTATCCGCAAGGTGACGGAACCGTCTCTAAGCAAAGATTGAAAGGGGACACAGAAACTAAAATGAACTGTGATACGGGCTTTGGTGCCAGTACCGCAGTAACGGCGACTTTTGGTTTTGTGGCGGTATCGAGAGTATTGGATAAGCTGATTAAGGCTGCAAATTAGGTAATAGCATAGTGAGAATATTCTTACCTAATTTTCTTGTTGTCTATTCTTTTGAGGACAGTATTTGATGGACTTCATAAGCCGCTAGAACCGTTGCTGTCTGAATATTATGCCCTGTAATAAAGTAATTTCCATAAAGCGTTTCATCGGGATATTCTGTAATAAGCTGTATCGGTATGTCTTCTGGTTTGCCGTAAGAAACGAGACAAGGGAAGCTGTTTATTATGCGAAAATCCGTTTCCCCCGCGTGCTTTTTATAAAGTTCTACCTGTTCTTTATTGAAAGCTAATACGCCGGGGACTTTAATTAATTTTAAAGTAACGAGATGAATAAACTCTTCCGCGTAAGCAGACCATTTTTCATCAGCACTATGGCGCAGAATCAGAAAAAAACCTTTTGGAATTGTCCACATATCAAAGCCATGAGGAACATAGCCAGAAAGTGGTCTAGTCCATTCATGGGATGGATAACCATGTAGATTGATGTGCAGTTGTGCTTGGCTGATTTCTCTGGCTTTATGGCGAATCTCTTTTTCAAAAAGAGAGCCTTTCACTCGATATTCTAAATCATCACCCAGTGCCGTGTAGCGAGCCGCATGATGCATGTGGTAAGGATTATCTTTAATTAATCTTTGGTGTAAAGCGTAGCCATCAGGGTTTTCTAGTGGCGAAATAGTGAAATGACTGCCTCCTTGTTCATTCAACGTCTGGGATGCTCGTAGAGCACCTACCACGCCTGTTGTTTCATTCGCATGTTGTCCGCCACTAATCATGACTGGAAAGTCAGTACCTTTGTGGTAACGAGCGTGAATGGTTCGTCCTGTGACTGTTTTGGCGGTAAATATATCCCCTGTAATTTCCCCCAACTCCACTTCAACTTGCTTCATGCTAATGGGAGTCTTGGCTGTTTTTAATATTTGTTGCCCTTCAGTGTCTTGCACCTGATAAGGGCGTGTTTCTATCTTAATACTGAGGCTTTTGTCTTCTGTATGTTGTATCTCTGGCACGATTTGGCCTGGTTGGCCTTCTCTGTCACTGGGAAGGTGACCGGCCTTTACTTTGAACCATTCTTGTAATGAAAAGTAGAAATCTTCGTGTAAAGCTTCGCTTAAGCTAATGACTTCATGATTGTAATCAAGAGACTGTTCTTTCCAAGGTAGAAAAATTTGAATATTAAGTTCTTCGAAGTAAGGTTCTCTGTCTTGCCATTGATGTTTTGAAACGGCATCCATACCAACAGAAAAAAGGGACTCGTAATCTGTTACTAATCGTTCATTTGAGGTTATCTTACCTTCAGCATTCGTTACTTTAATCCAGCCTGTTGGGGACAAGTGAGTTTGACCAATAAGATCTAGATGCAGATGATTTGGAGCAAACACTTTATATTGCGTTTGAATACCTGTTGATGAGCGCAGAATGACCTCATATGTATCCATCGACTTAGGGTTAGCAACAAAGTGGATTTTTGCTTTACCTACGAGGGCGGATAGAGGGTAAGTCTCTAATAAAAAACGTTTTTCTGATGCCTTGTCGTGCAGAGGGTAATGCACCTCAATTCGTTTTATATGGTTAGATAGCATGTCTGTATCTTCCAAAAAAAAATGCAGTAGAGGTTTGTATGCACAGCGTATTTTGGCTTTTACACCTAAACTTAAGAGTATGGCTTCCGTCTGAAGGCGATGCTCTTGATCATCAAATAGCCATGCTTCAATCACCTGACCTTGATATTCTGGCTTACCAAACCTTTCAATCAATTGATGGCTCGTTGGTGTGATAGACGTGGAAAAAATATGAGTCATCGTGATGTCCTGCCTGTAGGGTCAAGGCTGTCGCGAAGCCAATCGCCTAAAAGGTTTAATCCTAGTACCGTTAATAAAATAGCAAGGCCAGGAAATACGCTAACCCACCAGGCACTTTGAATGTAGGTACGGCCATCGGCCAGCATTCCGCCCCAGCTTGGGGTAAGAGGATCTACGCCAAGACCCAGAAAGGTTAAGCTGCTTTCTAATAGAATGTTATTGGCGACATTAAGGGTCATCAAAACGATGACGGGCCCAATAAGGTTAGGCAATAAGTGACGGAATAGAATATTGAATTGGCTGACTCCAATGGCCTGTGCAGATTGAATAAATTCTCGATCTCGTAGTGACAGAACAGAGCCTCGTACTAATCTGGCATATTGTACCCATTGGGAAATAATGAGTAGAAAAATCATATTGGCTAAGCCGCCACCGACAATAGCGATGAAGGTAATGGCTAAGAGAATAAAGGGCATCGCCAGTTGAACATCCGCAAAGCGCATCACAATAACATCCCAAAAACCACGATAGTAGCCAGATACTAATCCCATAATAACGCCAAAGACGACCGCGCCAGCTACCGATAAAAAGCCGACTTGTAGAGACACTTTACCGCCAGAAACTACACGAGCAATGACATCTCGGCCAAGTGGGTCTGTGCCAAAGAAATGCTCCGGATGCGTAAATGGTTCGAGAAGGCGAGCGGATAGATCAATTTTATCTGCGCTTTGGAATAGTAAGTCAGAAAAGACCACCAAAAAGCAGATGCCGCCAGTGAGTAGGGTACCAAGAATAAATTCAAAGCTTTTATAATGAGATAAAGTTGTACTAAAACGATTTGCTGACATCTTATTACTCCGTACGAATACGTGGATCGATTAAGCCATAGGCAATATCAACCAGCAGATTTACGCTAACGATAAGCATGGATAGAATGGTGATAACAGCTTGTAATACAGGGTAATCACGTCCGCTCACCGCATCGAATGCAAGAGTACCAAGACCTGGCCAGTTGAAAACTCGTTCAATGATGACAATACCGCCCAATAGGCTACCGAACTGCAAACCGAAATAGGTAATAAGTGGAATAGCGCAATTACGTAGAGCATGTTTATACAAGACGGTGTTTTCGCTGAGGCCTTTGGCTCTAGCAACCATGATGTATTGCGCCTGGAGTGTTTCAAGCATGGAAGAGCGAACAAGACGAACGTTTGTCGCGGTCAGGATAATAGCCATTGTAAAAGCAGGCATTAAGAAGCTGGCGAAGCCATCCATGCCACTTGGCGGTAACCACTGTAACCATATGGAAAAGGTCAAAACCAGCATAAGTGCTAGCCAAAAATTTGGAAAAGACAAACCAATTAGAGAGACGATTCGTATCGTTTGATCGGCCCACTTCCCTTTAGACACGGCGGCCTTTATGCCCAATGGAATGGAAATAATAATAGACACGACCATGACCGATACGGCGAGCATTAATGTTGCCGGTAAGGACTTACTAATGAGATCTGAAACAGGGGTTCCACCCATAAAGCTACGACCAAAATCGAAACTAAATAACCCTTTTAGGAACTCAAAATACTGAACAAAAAAAGGTTTATTGATGCCCAGAGCGTCTCGAATTAACATCAAATCTGCTTCCGTTACACTGCCTGCGCCTTGAGTCAGCATAAGAGCTGGATCTCCTGTTAGACGTATAGCAAAAGCAACAATTAAGGTTACTGCTAGCAGCACGAAAATCGCTTGCAAAAACCGTTTCATTAAAAAGTTCGCCATGACTTTTCCTTTAAAAAACAATGGGCATTGCTCAGCTATTAACTACCGAATAGACTGAACAATGCTGTTTACCTTAGTGAGCTAAGAGAAATAGAAGCATTTATTCAACGGTTACATCCGTTAAACGTAAGCGACTATCAGGTACAGGAGTGAAGTTCTTTACTCTTTTAGAAATACCAAATATGGCATTTAGACTGTAAAGCGGCATTTCTAACGCTCTATTTGCGGTGTAGTTGGCAATCGACTTGAGAATTTCTTCTCGTTTAGCACGATCAGTAATTGAACGTTGAGACTCTAGTTGCTTATCTAGCGCTAAATCACTGTCATATGGGTTCCACTTCTCACCTGTGTGGTACATGAAGTAAGCGGTATTATCGTAGTCGAGCGTCCAACCACCCCAAGATTGTTGGAACATCTCGCCTGTTTTACCTGCTGGAATAATGTCGTTGAGTAAGACATTGGTTTCATAAGGCTGAATTGAGGCGTTTAGACCAACCATTTGTAGGTAGCTGGCAACGGCCTGAGACACCTCATTAAAAGTTGCATCATTACCGCGGATGTCGATTTGAATTTTGGTCCCTGGTTTTATCCCTGCTTCTTTCAGAAGTTGCATGGCTTTTTTAGGGTCATAGGGTAATGGCTTCATGGTTGGGTCGTCGCCAAATGAAATGGCACTTTGGAAACTCGCAATTTGAGCGGCCTGACCTCCTAAAATCGAATCAATGATTGCTTGACGATCTACCCCATAAATTAACGCTTTACGGACTTTTTCGTCTTTTGTGATGCCATTTTGAGTGTTAAAACGTAAAGCATACACAGTAGGGCTGATTGTCGTGACGATTTTTAGATTTGGGTCTTTTTCAATGGTGGTAATCATACCAATAGGTATGGTTGGCGGGATGACTAGATCGACGCGCCCAGATTGAAGTTCTGCAACGGCTGTCGAAGGTTCACTGATGAAACGATAATTAAGATTCGTTAGCTTAGGTGCGCCATCCCAATGATTCGCATAGGCTTCAAGTTTGATACCGACTTTTGGCTCGTAGGAAGCAAACTTAAACGGACCTGTACCCACTGGGTGGGTATTGAAAAAGTCTTCGCCTTTTTCTTGAATATATTTTGGCGGCACTATCATGGCGCCATAACCTGCTAATTTAGTGAGTAATACTGGGTCAGCGGCTTTTAGATGAAAATCTACCGTGTTGTCGTCAATGACTTCTACCGAATCAATGGCCGAGTAATTAGAACGCTGAGGGCCTTTTTTACCTTCATCCCCCATTAAACGGTCAAAAGTGAACTTTACTGAGGCCGCATTAAAGGATTCGCCATTATGAAATTTGACACCTTGACGCAACGTAAAACGAATGCGCGTGCCGTTATCCAGTTGTTCCCATGACGTAGCAAGACCGGGTTGTAATTTTAGGTCTGGTCCACGATAGGTCAAGCCGTCATAAATATTGGTGGCAACCGAAGCCCAATTTACTAAAAAAGTATCGATTGGATCCCAACTGCCAGGATCTTGAGGTGAAGATACGGTTAACGTACTAGCAAAGCTAACGCTCGCTGCGGCTAAGCTACTGGTTACAACGAGGGTTTTTAATACCGACGTTAAATATTTTTTACTGCTCATTTTTCAACTCTCCGTTCTTTTGTGATAGTTGGGGAATTATTGTTGTTATTCATTTGCGACAAAATGTCCCGGCGTAATTTCTCGATGCGGAACAATAATGGGCTCATCGCCTACTCGTCTAACAGGGCTTGGGATTTCACCGCTGAGACGACCTAGATCTCGAGTAATGGTTGGATCTGCAATCGGCACCGCGCTAAGCAAGCGTTTGGTGTAGGAATGGGATGGTGTTTCAAGAACTTGTTGGCGAGAACCTAATTCAGCAATTTGACCAAGGTATAACACGGCCACACGGTGGCTCATTTTTTCGACAACCGCCATGTCATGACTTATGAATAAATAGGCAATGCCATGCTCTTCTTGAAGCTCCATAAAGAGGTTAATAATTTGAGCTTGAATAGACACGTCGAGAGCGGACAGTGCTTCGTCAGCAATGATTAATTTAGGGTTAGACGCCAATGCTCTGGCAATGCAAACACGCTGACGTTGGCCACCTGAAAATTGATGGGGATAACGCTTAGCGTGCTCGGCTGTTAACCCGACGCGCTCTAGCAATTCATTTACTCTGTTCTTAATGTTTTGCTCACCCTGAATAAGATCATGGGTTTTAATGGGTTCAGCAATTGAAAATCCAACTGTTTTTCTAGGGTCAAGAGAGGCCAGAGGATCTTGGAAAATATATTGGATCTCTTGACGTAATCTCTGCCGATCAGCTCTGCTCATACCGACAAAAGGATTCCCTTCAAAACTGATGTCGCCGCTGGTGGCTTTTTGCAATTGTTGAATAGTTCGGCCGATGGTGGATTTGCCTGAACCAGACTCTCCGACTAGGGCAAGCGTTTCGCCTCGAAATATATCAAAACTGACTTTTTCTACGGCATGCACACGATGAGTGACACCACCAAAAAAACCTTTTTTACTGTCAAAGCGAGTCACTAGGTCTCGCACAGATAATAAAGGCCCCTTATCATAGCAAGCGGTATCCTGGATTTTTTCTTCCCCTACTAAACGTGAACTTTCTCCTTCCATTATGGTAATAGGAAAACGTTTAGGGAAAGCTTCACCGGTCATACTTCCTAGCTTTGGAACGGCGGATAATAAGGCTTTTGTATACGGGTGTTGAGGGTTGGAAAATAACGCTTTTACTGACCCATGCTCTACTTTTTTACCTTTCCACATAACGACGACATCATCGGCAATTTCCGCCACAACGCCCATGTCATGAGTGATAAAAATCACGGCCATATTCAATTCTTTTTGCAGATCATGAAGAATGGTTAGAATCTGTGCTTGAATCGTCACATCCAATGCTGTTGTTGGTTCATCCGCGATCAATACTTTTGGTCGGCAAGCCAATGCCATCGCAATCATTACGCGCTGTCTCATGCCTCCAGATAATTGGTGAGGGTAGCGTTTGAGCATGTCTTCTGCATCAGGTAAACGAACCATTTTTAAAAGCTTGACGCTCTCTTCGAGTGCGTCCGTTTTGCTGATTTTCTTATGCAAGGAAAGAGATTCTGAAATCTGATCACCAATGGTAAACACAGGGTTAAGAGAAGTCATAGGTTCTTGGAAAATCATCGCAATGTCTTTGCCACGTATTGTCCGCATTTTGTCTTGTGACAACGACAGTAGGTCAACTTCTCCAGCCTCGGTCGAAAAAATAATACGACCTGATGGGTAACTGGCTCCATTCGTTTCTGCCAGACGCATAATAGATTGCGATGTAATGGACTTTCCTGATCCTGACTCCCCTACAATGGCAAGTGTTCGACCCGCCATAACGGAAAAACTAAGATCATCAATGACCCGAGAAGGACCAAATTCAACGGATAGGTTCTCGACGGTCAGTATTGGAGTAGATGAAATATCTGTCACTAAATAATCCTTACTATCAAGGTTCGTTTGATTGTTGGCACTTTAGTTCAATTACCGTGTATTTAAGTGAGTGTTTTGCCTAAACAACTTAGTATTTGTAAAGATTCTTATTCTTTGCCTATTTCCATAATGTTAATTTAATTCAATGACATCCACTTATATTATCGTATAGTTGATAACTAAATATTATTGAAATAGATGGATCGTGTATGAAGTTCAGGCAGGTAGAGGCTTTCCGCTACATTATGCTACGCGGAACAACGGCGGCTGCGGCGGTAGAAATGCATGTTTCTCAACCTGCAGTGAGCCGCTTATTGAATGATTTAGAGTATTCCTTAGGATTTTCTTTATTTGATCGTCGTAAAGGTCGCCTTCATCCGACGCAAGAAGCCGCTGAGTTTTTTCGCTCTGTTGAAGAAAGTTTTCTCGGGATGGAAAAGTTGGATTCCGTGGCGGCAAAAATTCGTACTCGAACCCCGAGTGAATTAAAAATTGCCAGTACATCCGCCATTGCCAGTACCTTGTTACCACTTGCATTACAGGAGCATAAAAAATACTTTCCAGATGAGCGGGTAACGATTCATACGGATGCAATGTCTGAATTGGTGATGAAACTGCAAACCAACTCTGTAGATTTAGCCATTGGTTTAGAACTGCCACAGTTAATTGGTATTGAGCGTGAATTTATTGGTAATGCTCGTTTTGTTTTTGCGGCTCGGTCTGATCATCCTTTGGCAAAAAAAGCCGTTATTACAGCGCAAGATTTGATCGGTGAGTCGGTACTGACCGTTGTCGATAATTCACCTGCCTATTGGAGTGAATTGGGCGGTGCTCTGAGTTCCGTAAAATCTCAGCTTAAACAAAGTATCATGATAGACACGTCTCATACTGGATATGCCATGATAGCAGCGGGTATGGCCGTCGGTGTGCTAGAGCCTTTTGCTGCAAGGGTTTGGGAAGGAAAAGATGTGGTTATTCGCCCCTTTGAACCTGCTATATATTATCCCTATGGGCTGGCGTATCCAACGAATGCACGGCAACATAAATCCTTATACAGTTTTACCCAATCTATTCAAAAAGTGGCTCAATCCATGCGCGAATTTAAGAATGATTATATTGCTATGGAGAAGTGAAATAGATTTAACGAGAGGTTATTTTTTCCAGTATTGCCAATACCCCATTGGTTCTTGAACTCGTCAGATAACTGGTGAGATTCAGTGCTGCTAATTCAGACTTAAGATTTATTTTCTGAATGTCTTCTACGTTTTTTCCTTCTACCAAGCTCAATATCGCGACAAGGACACCGCGCATCAGCTTGGCGTCGCTGTCGGCGTTGAAGTGACGGATACCGTTTGATTCTTCGACGATGAGCCAGACGGCACTTTCGCAGCCTTTCACCTTGTTCTCTTCGGTTTTTCCTTCCGAGGATAGTCGCGGCAAGATTTTGCTCAAGGTAACCAAGGTTTTAAACGTTTCTTCTTTGCTGCGGCAAGCTTGAAGCTGTGCTTTTATGGTTAGTGTCTGGTTCGAGTTGTGCATTACTCATCACCCAATATATCAATCGCGTCGAGTAGAACATCGCAGAATCGGTTGGCTTCTTCCAGGGTGTTGTAACAAGCAAATGACGCACGTAGTGTACCGGCAACGCCAAGTTGTGCCATTAAAGGATGGGCACAGTGACTCCCCGCACGAACACCGATCCCTTGGCTATCTAGATACGCATTCAAATCCAAAATATGAATATTGGGTACACTTAATGATACTAACGTGGTGTTTTTTTCGGGAGAGTAAATATCGATACCGCCTTCTTTATGTAGGCGAGAATAAACGTGCGCGGCGAGGGATTGTTCCCACGCCAATAACGCAGGTCTATCTTGAATATTGAGAAAGTCACAGGCAGCCGCTAAACCGATAGCACCTTCGATGTTCGGTGTCCCCGCTTCCAATCGATAGGGTAAAACATTGAATTCTGTCGCTTGGTACGAAACGTGACGCACCATTTCTCCGCCCGTTTGGCAGGGTAGTAGAACGTCTAATGCATGATTTTTTCCGTATAAGACGCCGATGCCCGTGGGTCCATACATTTTGTGACCAGAGAAAACATAAAAATCACAGTCTAATGCTTGTACATCGATAGGATAGTGCGCCACGGCTTGAGCACCATCTACAAGAGTAAAAGCGCCTTGTTGCTTGGCATTATCAAGCATGGTTTGCAGTGGGGTGCTGGTGCCAATGGCATTGGATATTTGGGTCGCCGCAAAAATACGCGTGCGATCGGTGAAATAATGGCGAAACTCTTCTTCCCATTCGCCCGTCGACGTCAATGGTAAAACGCGCAATCGTGCGCCGGTTCGAAAAGCCAATTGTTGCCAAGGAACAAGATTCGCATGGTGTTCTAGGCTAGTAATAAGGATTTCATCGCCTTCTTCCAACAAATGCTCTAAGCCAAAGGCCACCATGTTAATGGCTTCTGTGGCACCTTTTGTCCAAATAATATGACTTTGCTCAGGTGCATTGATAAAGCGCGCAACGGTGTCTCGTGCTTGTTCAAAACGATTGGTTGCTCGATCGCTGAGGAAGTGTGCGCCGCGGTGAACATTGGCGTTGGTGTTTCGATAGTAATCTTGAATGGCATCCAATACCGGTAGCGGCTTTTGCGTAGTGGCTGCGTTATCCAAATAGGTCAAAGGATGATCGTAGGCCTGCAGCGACAAAATAGGAAAAAGGTGACGAAGCAATGAAGGATCAAAAGCCATGGATACTCTACTTTGTATTTGAATAATCAGGGTGTTTAAAGGGCTTCCGGCTTAAGAAAAACCGTAAAAATAGCCATAAACAGAGTGAAATTGTACCTTAACTCCCATCAACATCGCGAATTATTGGCCTTTTACTTGCGTTTTCTTAAGACAGCTATAATGATTGATAACAGATACTAGATAACAAACTAGAAAAGGTACAAAGCGGTGGCGGATTTTTTATACAAAGGTGTGGTGGATTGGTTTTTGGATCAATTGTCGCAAGACGCAATTTTGCCTGGCGATCGGATGCCATCCTTACGTGTTTTATCGAAACAATTGAGCCTGAGTTTAAACACCATTATTCATGGGTATGAATTGCTGAGCGAAGACGGTTGGATCGAATCACGCCCCAAATCTGGCTATTTTGTTTGTCATCGCAGTGAGACGAAGCCCGCGCTTTTATTGACGGGCGAAGCATTAAGAAAGTTAAGTCGTGACGGCACTAAACCTGCGTGGTCTTGCCTTGCTCACCGTGGCGCTTTAGTCGATCAAAGTGATACCTTTTTAGCGCCAGCGGTTCGCCAAGAAGAGGTGCATTTACCGGTGTTGGGCAAGGGGCATTTAGCGGCGCGTGAGTCGGTCAGCGACTATTTAAAAGGACTGGGTATCAAAGTGCATGCGTCGCAGCTTTGGTTGGGCCATTCGCCTTTGGCAATGTTTACGCAGAGTGTGCAAACGCTGACGCAACGAAGTGATGCGGTTTTAGTCCTGACGCCGTGCGATCCAAGAATCACCACCACATTACAAAGCTTAGGCAGACACGTTATTGCTTTAGGAGCAGGTGAGCGTGGTGTCGATTTGGATTTAGCGATTCGTTGTTTACGCGATGACTCGATTCGTTTGATTGTCTTACCGAGCCAGTTCTCATTTCCCGCTGGGCAACTGATTAGTAATTTAAGCCTACGTCGTTGGCTTGCGATTATTGAAGAAACCAAGCTCCCAGTGATTGAGTGGGATATGTGCTCGCATTTGGCTTATCGCGCGGGCTCCATTATGACCTACAAGTCACTGGATTCGTCTGATCATATTGTTTATATCGGCGGTGTGGAATCGAAAGGTGCGGGTCGATCGGCTAGTTGGTGTTTGCCTGGCCGACATCATGGGTTGTTGGAAGGGGCTTTTTTAGGCGCCGATATGTCTTTGAGTGATGCTCAACAGGTGGCATTAAGCGATGCCTTGCAGCCAAATAGTAAGCGATCATTAACTCGACGAGCGAGAGAAGTCTGGGCCAATTCAGAGCGCGTTAAGGCGCATTTGGAAGCACGTCTTGGTGAACACGTCAGTTTTGTTGCAAGTAAAGGGGGCATGTCTCTTTGGATGCATTTGTCTACGCCATTGGGCATTGCAGGCACCACGGCCTTACTGGCCAATTTCAGACATGCTTTTGTGCCGGGGACATTGGTGAGCCATGAACCTGATGCGAAATATTGGTTGGCGGTGAATGTCACATTAGACGATGTACAGCCGTTGGCAAAAGCCTTGGCTGAGCATTTAATCTCAGATGATAATCAACCGGTTGAAAAGTCGCTTGATGAGGTGGTTTCCGAGACTATTGAAGCAAGTAATCCTACTGAAGAGACTGAGCAAACAGAAGAAATAGTCGAAGCCATTGAGAGTGATTTAGCGCCGTCTGACGCTATTAAAGTGGAAAAAGAACAAAAGACCGTTGCCGCTACAAAAGGAGAAGATAAAAAACCTCGAAATGCGACCACGGAGCCACTTTATAATCCGATGCTAGATTTAATCAATCACGACTTTGGTTAAGAACACCGTTTTTATGTTTTTGCTTAAGCCGTTTTGATGAGTAGAAAGGCGCTAAGACAGCGCCTTTTTTATGGCATTCAACATGCTTGAATGATCTTTATAATCTAATGGGATCGGGGTGAGTTTATCGCCAATAAGCAACGCGAGAGAAGGAAATGAATTCAGCCCAAGGTGTCTGGCTTGTTCGATTTCTTCTTCCAATAATCGCTCACTCTTAACGTGCTGCATATTTTTCTGAAAGCCGCTCGGGTTTAGCCCTATGTGTTCTGCGCACTCTGTTAATGTATCGAGATCCGACGGGTTTTTCGCTTTCAAGTAATAGGCTTCTTGAATAGCGTGGTACATCTCTTCTTCCAATCCCATGTCTCTTGCCACATAACACGCTCTGCAGGCGGGATAAGTGGAGCGACGTGGTGACGCAGTCTGCCAAAAATCAAAATTGAATTC
>CAXBGJ010000063.1:0-15177 GCA_963975045.1 uncultured Marinomonas sp.
AAACCGAAAGTTCTTTTAACCCTTACGCCGTCAGCCCAGCAAACGCTTATGGTTTAATGCAAGTAGTGCCTTCCACCGCGGGCAAAGACGTGTACAACCTAGTGAAGAAAAAATCCGGTCAACCAAGCAAAGAAGAGCTTTTCTCCCCTGCCAGCAACATCGATATCGGCAGTGCTTATCTTTATATTTTGCAAACGCGCTACCTCGTTAAAGTCTCCAATAAAATAAGCCAAGAATATTCCATGATCTCCGCCTACAACGGCGGCACAGGAAACGTACTGAAAACATTCGACAGCAACAGAACAACCGCAATGGAAAAACTCAACCAGAACTCAGCCAGTAATGTTTATAAGAAATTAAGATACGACCACCCTCGATCTGAATCTCAGATGTACCTTGAAAAAGTCACCAAGGCAAAGAAGAACTATGAGTAAGAGTGGTTTTTTTAATCTTCTAGATTAGGTTCTCAGTAAGTCTTGGGGTCAGATCAAGAAACTAGAGATACAATGGCTCATGATGCCACTGAGTATTTGAAAAACATGCATCACGGTACCACACCTACAGGTTAGTTTTTGATCTGACCCCAAACTCAGACCCCAAACTCATTCCCCATAAACCCTCTCGCTACAGCACAAGTCGCTTTGGCGTTTTTGATTTTATTCAATACGAGTTCAGGCTCTGTACCTGTTTCATTTTGGACAGCTTTTTCCGCAGCCAAGAGCGCGGCGGATTCGGCGACGCCGTAGACGCCGACAGTGTTAAAAATGTAGTCGGATTTAGTGCTAAGAAGTGATTCCATTGGGGTGAGTTCTTGTGCGCTGTAGGTATTGAAATCCCAGTGGTATTTTGCGGCGAGGGCGATGAGGTTGGTCTCGTCGGCTTTGATGTCGATGCTGTTTAAGGAATGAATATCGTTTGGCGTTAAGCCTTTTTGCGCAAGGGCGTCGAGCATGAGGCTTTCAAGAAGTTCTAATGGGCAATTGCGTTCGCAGCCCATTCCCAAGGTATAAAAAGGGTTCAGGTAAGGTTTCGCTGTCGTCATCACAAGTTGTGCGCCAAGGGATTTTGCCACTTGCGCGCCCCACTCGTTGGCGCCGCCTTCATGACCTGATAACAACGGAATGACAAACTTACCCTCTTCGTCCAAAACCAAGACTGGCGGGTCTTGATACTTGTCTTGAATCACCGGTGCGAGGGTTCGCATGACAATGCCTGTCGCACAAACAAACACCAACCAGTCGCCATTCTTAAACGCCGTCTGTACAAACGGTGCAAAAGGTTTGGGTTTGTAATCAACACTCACCTCAAGGTTATTCGCCTTAGGCCATTCCGCTTGTAAGCGTTCAGCAAGTTGTTTCCCTGCGGGGGTTAACGCGACAATGCGTATCACCGTGTGCCTCGCTCGCTTTTTGTCACCACAAACAAGGAAAAGTACGGGCCAGCTTTGTCTTCTAGGGTCGACACATCGCGTACGATGCGTTCGTTTTCACGACCAATGTACTCTAGATATTTGGCGTCCTGCATACGGTTGGTTTTACGTAGCGCCATGAGAATACGAGGGCGAGCGCGCCCTGCTTTCATGATGACCACGCTGTCGTGTTGTTCCAAAGCAGTATCAATCTGCAAAGCCGAATGACGACCGCTGACAACGGCGAAAGATTCTTTTAGCACGGTGAGCGGATGATTTAACGCCGAAGACGCTGCGTTGATGGAGGATACGCCCGGCACCACTTGGCATTGAAAATCGCCTTCTAAGCGTTCTAATAAATACGCGAATGAACCAAAAAACAACGGATCACCTTCGCACAAAAACACCACATCTTTGCCTTGTTCCAATTCGGCGGCGATAGCTTTTGCGCCATTGTCGTAGGCTTCATTCGCCAAAGAGCGATCCGTCGACATGGGCATAACAATAGCAATTTCGTTTTGCACGTGGGTCACGCCAGCAAAAGCTTCGCTGGCAATGGTTTTCGCTTGGGAGCCGCCTTCGTCGTTGGCAAGGTAACTCACCACGCTCGCGCGCTGGATCAAACGCAATGCTTTGAGTGTAATCAGTTCTGGATCACCAGGACCAACACCCACACCAATGAATCGGCCTGTTTTTTGAACTGTAGCAGAGGCACTCATTGTGCGCTTTCCTTATAGATTGTCTTATTGTTTGTCTTGATCATATGTTCTGCAAAATGCTTTTTAAAATGGTGAAGCGTTACTGGTAAATTGGGTCGAAATAACCGCTGCCCTGCTAAGCGTTCGCCTTTGGCAATGGACACTTGCAGACTTTGCTCGTCTGCGTCGTCAGCGCTTTCTCGCGCTTGAGCGAATTGCATCACCTGAAATTTGGTGTCTTCCGTCACCGCGCTAACCATCAAACTGCCGCCAGCAGGTAATAGATCCCACACTTGCGCCATTAAGGCGTTTAATTCGCCATCGCTGCCGCCAATGATAACTTTGTTTGGCGCTCTATTTAGCCCTTTATTTTGAGAAAGTAAATCCACCAGCACATCGGGCGCTCGACCCGCGACAATAGACAAATTTTGCACCACGCCAAAACGATCTTGGTTGGCCGCCAAACAAGCCAGTCTTTCTGGATGATGTTCAATGGCAATAATTTGGCTACGCGGATGCCAATAAGCCATTTCCACACTTACGCCACCGCAACCCGCACCAATGTCCCACACGGTATCGCCCTGTTCGATATTCATATAAGACAAGATCGCCAAGCGTACTTCTCGCTTCGTAATCATGCCTTTTCCGTCGCCTTTGTCGGTGACAAAAGACGCATCGGGAATGCCCACCGCGCTTGGGTAAAGTGATGTTTGCTGGCTGGTTTTCACCACTATGACATTGAGTGGATCACACTCTACTTCGGTTTTAACCAAGGTCTGGGCAACAAAGGAGCGAACTTTTTCCTGCTCGTAACCCAAGGCTTCGCAAACGATGATGTCACTTTGATCCAAACCCGCTTGCACGCACTCTTGAGCAATGTGTTTCGGTTGACTGTATTGATCGGTCAATAACACTAAAGTGCTGTTCGACTGCAAATGACGGCGCAAACTCGACAAGGGGCGACCATGAAGGCTGACCACATTCACATCTTGCAAGGACAATCCCAAACGATGACACGCCACTTGAATGCTGGAGACATTCGGATAAAAACTCAGGTTTTCGGGTGCAAAAGTACGCATTACCCAAGCGCCAATGCCGTAATACAAAGGATCACCAGACGCCAAGACCACCACCTGTGTTGCGCCTTGGGTTTGCCACGTTGCAAAGTCACTTTCTAGCTGTTTGAGCTTGGGCAAGTCACAACACTGAGCCTTGTGGGAATACGCCGCAATGGTGTCATGTTGACGAGGCGAACCCAACACGATGTCTTGCTCAGATAAGCTCGCCAATGCCGCTTGCGCAGACGCATCGAGGTTCGCGTGTTCGTTCACACCAAGGCCGATTACATGGATTGGCATTTGTGTTTCTGTCATTAACCTACTTCCATTCAATGTCCCCGCACCAAGGAACGAGGTATCTGTGCTTCATTAGAACATCGCAGTCTGCTCCTCCCCCTGTCAAGGGGGAGGCTGGGAGGGGGTCAAAAGCTAACAACCCCATCCTAACCTTCCCCTTGAAGATAAGGGGAAGGAACAAAAAAAACGAGCTTAGTTCCCAATCAATAATACTCGCCTAGATTACAGCGCAACAAAGCATTACAGCTGGCCGATGTTACGGCGCTGCCGCCCATACGACCAAGCAAGGTAATGCATTCAATGCCCAACTTTTTGTGCGCTTGCCAAAGAGCGTCTTTCGACTCTGCCGCGCCGACAAACCCCACCGGCATGCCGATAATCAACGCAGGCTTAGGCGCGCCTTTTTCGATCATTTCCAATAAGCGAAACAAGGCTGTTGGCGCATTACCAATTAACACCACGCTGCCAGCAAGATCCTCTTGCCACAAACTCAGCGCCGCCATAGAGCGCGTTTCACCTTTGTTTTTGGCTAACTCAGCGGTTCGCGAATCGTTCAAAAAACACAAAGGTTCACGACTGATCATCCGTTTGGTCACGCCCTGTTTGACCATTTCCACATCGCACAAAATCGCACAATTGTTCGCTAATGCGTCACGTCCGGCTTGGGTTGCATTGACGCTGAATCGCACTTTTTCAGCCACATCAGGCAAACCAAGGCTGTGCACCACGCGCATCACCACTTGCTGCTGATCTTGGCTTAAACCCGACAAATCGGTGAGTTCACGGATTTGTCTAAAACTGTCGTGCTCGATGGCTTGTGGGTTGTTTTCGTATTTATATTCTTCTGAAGGAGTCACTGTTGGCTGTCTTTTTGTTGATTCTTAGAATGAGTATTGCCCCACGCCGCTAAACAGGCTTGTAGGCAATCTTGTGTGTCGCTGAATTCTCGATCGGCATCTGGTAATGTTGGTCGGCTGTGCAGTAAAACGGGAATCAATAATTCACGCGCGGCGTCCAGTTTTGAATAGGTTGCGGAACCACCGCTGTTTTTACTGACGATGACATCAATGCCTTGCTCACTTAATAATTGGTGTTCGTCTGCTAGCGCAAATGGCCCAATGGCTTTTATCCAATCAATGTTATCTGGCAATGCAAATTTGGGCTCGACGGCCGTTCGCCAGACAATTCGTTCCACACTCGGCAGTTGTAGAATTCGTGTTAGTAAGGTTTCACTCATCTGGCCTGCACTTAATAATGGCGTATGAAAACCATCCAATTGCGCCAATAAGTCATCGTCTGTCTGATAGTTTTTCCACACATCACCGTCTTTTTGCTGCCAAGCGGGACGATGAAAACGCCAGCAAGGAATGCCAACGTCGCGCGCTGCATCCACCGCTTTACTGCTCATGGTTTGCGCGTAAGGATGGGTGACATCGAGAATCGCGCCAATCTGGTTATCTCGCAAATAGTTCGCTAAGCCGCCAAATTGCGTAAAACCGCCGACAACGAGCTGGCAATCGACTTTTGGAACACGAACCAAACCCGCTAGGCTGTAGATGACGTTTAGCCCAGATTGATGCTGCCCTTGATAAAAGGCGTCCGCTAAACGTCGGCCATCAGCGGTGCCGCCAAGCAATAAAATTTTCATGGTATTTCACCCAGGCTAGCTATGTTGCTGTCTACGGCTTTACCGACAAATTGCCCTTTGCGATCAATCGCCCAGACCTCCAATGCCATGTGATCAGGAATGTATTTTCGAGCAAAGGTTAAGGCTTGCTGGCAAATAGCATCGGCGAGCTCTAACCCTGCAGAAGAGGCAAAAGATAGGGCTTCCACGCTGGTGTTGGCGTTTGTCATGCGTTCTTGCAACTCTTGATCGGCACCTAAGGTCGCGGCAAGCTCGGCTAAGGCACCAAGGTCGATGCTCGACACTCGACTATTCAAATCCATATTACCTTGCGCCAGCTTGCTGATTTTACCGAAACCACCGCAAATACTGAGTTTGGTTAATTGAGTCGCGTTCCTTAACTGAACTGAACCATCTTGTTCAACTTTTTTAATGTGTTTCAACACGGCGCCGACAAAATCACCCATTTCAATAAGTGCCATGTCATCCAGCTGGTAATGATTTTTTATCGCGTCTTCGCTGGCATTGCCGGTGGTCGCAGCAATGTGCGTGATGTCATTGGCTCGCGCGACATCGATGCCTTGGTGAATAGAGGCGATGTACGCCGCGCAGGAAAACGGCCGAACAATGCCCGTAGTACCTAAAATTGATAAACCGCCCAAAATACCCAATCGAGGGTTCATGGTTTTTTGCGCAATTTGCTCGCCATTGATCACGCCAACAGAAACGTCAAATCCACCTTGATATTGGTAGGTTTGCGCGAAACCTGCTAGGTGATCTGTCATCATTTTACGTGGCACAGGGTTGATCGCTGGTTCGCCCACATCAAGCAATAAGCCAGTACGAGTTACCGTGCCGACACCTTGCGCCGCATGAAAACGCACACCTTGTTCTGGCGCGAGGCGAAGTTCGACAAACAAGGTCGCACCATGAGTCGCGTCCGGGTCGTCTCCTGCATCTTTGATGGTGGCTGTTTTAAAACCACCCTCAATGACTTGGTATTCGATGATTGGCTGATCAACCACTTTACCTTTGGGTAAGGTGACGCTGACCGTGGCGTCTTGTTTCTGGGCAAAAAGTGCTTGCGCCGCGGCTACGCAACAGGCCGTCGCGCAGGTTCCGGTGGTTAAACCAGTACGCAGCGGTGCGGGGGATTCAGCACTTTCAGGCCACATAATGCGCTAGCCCTGCTGATCCGCTAAAAAAAGCTTAGCGGTCGCATCAAGATTAGAAGGAAAAAACAAATGCAAGTAACTGGCGGTTAAGCCTTTTTGCTGATAAATCGCTTCGCCTGGTGCGGGATGTCGCTGACGTCGACCATGGCCGACAGGCTCTGGCGTGTTGGCACTGCGAGATCGATGATGTGCGTGTCCACGAATGTCACCTTGAGGCATCACCGCCGTTTGCATGCCTTGGCAGCCACGTTTGCCGCGCATCGCGCCTTGCCCTTCTAGAATGCCGAGCATCGGGTAGCAATCGTCATTCAAATCGGTTAAATCGTTCAAACTGTACAACATGCCGCCGCATTCGGCCAAGATGCCTTTGCCCGTTTGATAAAACGCATGAATGGCTTGGCGCATGGCGGTGTTGTCCGACAAGGCTTTGGCGTGCAATTCTGGGTAACCACCCGGCAACCAGAGTGCATCGGCTTCAGGCAAGACTTGGTCTTGTAATGGTGAGAAAAACACCACTTTAGCGCCCATGCTTTGCAGCGCGATAAGATTCGCATCGTAAATAAAACTGAACGCTGCGTCTTTTGCAACCGCAATAATTTTACCCGCTAAGCGTTGCTCAATGGTTTGTTCTGCATCGGTTTGCTTATTCACAGAGACTTTCTTATTAATAGAATAAAATGCAACGGCCTTCGGAAGTGCTAATAAGCCAGTGTCTTTGGTTTCTTTTAACCATTCGACCGCCGCTTCAAAACGAATTTCTAACTCGTCTTTCACTTCGTCCGCTTGCACTAACCCTAAGTGACGCTCTGGCAAGGTAATCGCTTCGTCGCGTTTGAGTGCTGCCAATAACGGTAAATTTTCTGGCAATGCATCACGGATCAATTCCGCGTGACGTTCACTTCCGCAACGATTGGCGATAAGTCCCGCGACTTGTACGTCGTCACGAAAATTCGCTAAACCTGTCGCTAACGCAGCGGCGGTTTGCGCCATGCCTTTTACGTCCATGACAATCGCCATGGGAATACCAAAGCGAGCCGCAAGGTCGGCGCTGGATGGATCACCATCAAACATGCCCATTGCGCCTTCGATAAGAATCAAGTCAGCCACTTGCGCGGCATGGTAAAGCTTATCTTGGCAGTAGTCGTCTCCTGCCATCCAGATGTCGAGCTGTTCCACCGGTTGTTTAGACGCTTGCGCGAGAATTTGTGGATCTAGGTAATCAGGGCCGGTTTTAAACACTCGAACCACTTTTCCTTGGTTAGTGAAATAACGCGCCAAAGCAGCGGTAATGGTAGTTTTACCCTGATTTGACGCCGGCGCCGTCAAAAACAACGCAGGGCAATGAACAACTGAAGCAGTCATAAAGCAGTCTCTAAAAAGTGTCTAAAAGTTCTCTAAAAGAGAGCTCAATAAAACGTATTGTGCGCCCAAATGCTGGGCAATGTCTTGGCCTCGGCCACGCTTGATCGGCGCATTTTCGGTGTCAATTAATACCGTATTGCCTTGCAGTGCGAGGTCTGACACATCGGCTTGAGTGCGACCGTCGGTCAATATGTAGGTTTGGCTGTGTAATCCCGCGTTTGTGTGATGTTGCTGCATCAAATATTGGCTGGCGTTTTCTATGGCAATGCGGAACGGCGTGCCGCCGCCCGCGCCGAGATCGTCTAATAACACTGAAATTTCTTTTGGCGCCCGGACTCTTGGCAAGATGGACGACACGCTATCTTGGCCAAAGCCCAAAATCGCGATCTGTTCACGGGCTAAATACGCACGATTGGCAATGTCTAAAATCACCCCTTTGGCTTTTGCGAACACCCCTTGGCTAAGCGTTGATGCCGAGGTATCCAGCAACACCAAATGCAAAACCGTTTGTCCGGTTTTATCCATTTTTTGAGTCAGCTGCTTTGGCGGCCATTCTTGCGGCTGACTAATGATGCTACGAAACCAATCAATACCATTGGTCGTTTGTGCGGCATCAGGACGATAACCGCCCTGCTGCTTGCCTTTATGCTTTCCCGGCGCCACCTCACTCAATCGATTCATCGCTGAACTGGCTTGCGGTTCTTCGTTAAGCGTTACTTTAATTTGCGCACTCGTCGCCAATGTTTGTGGTGTCATTCTTCCCCAATCACCTTGTCCTTTTTCTTCTGGCGGCGTGTTCTGCGCGTCGCTCGAATCTGAACGAGGGTGTTGCGGCAATGACGGCGATTGAGCCTGTGATGATTCTGGTCGACGAGAAGGAGGAATAGTAGGTTGAGGCGGTGCTTTCGTTTGTCGACGATGCGTTAACACTAGGTCTTCAACCGTTTGAATGTCTTCTTTTTCGACGGTTTTAGCACCGCGCCATGCCGCATGCGCCATGGCGGCACGAACCCAAACAATGTCAGCTCGAACGCCATCAACCATGGCGCCTTGGCAGCGCGTTGCCACGTCCATGCGCAATGCATCAGAACAGCTTATGTTGCTCAATGCTTTTCGGGCTAATCGAATGCTGTTTTTTAAATTACGTTGTTTGTATTTGAACGCATCACAAAAGGAGGCTGAATCTTGGTCGAATTCATCACGCAGTCGTACAATTTGCACTCGCTCTTCAAGACTGTATTGATTACCAAGCTCGACCATTAAACCAAAACGATCTTGCAACTGTGGGCGCAGCTCCCCTTCGTCTGGGTTCATGGTGCCAACAAGCAGAAAACGAGATTCGTGTTCGTGACTAATGCCATCGCGCTCGATTCGATTCACACCGCTGGCCGCCACATCAAGCAGTTGGTCAACAAGGTGATCGGCGAGTAAATTCACCTCATCAACGTACAATACGCCGCCGTGGGCTCGGCTCAGTAAGCCAGGTTTAAACGCAACGTGTTTGTCTTGTAATACTTGCTCTAAATCTAAAGCGCCCAGTAAACGGTCCTCACTGGTACCAAGCGGCAAAGTAGCGAACGGAACCTGTTCTGCATCGTCTAATGCCGGCATGACGCCAGACAAACCACGAGCCAAAGTAGATTTTGCTGAACCGCGAGGGCCACTAATTAACACTCCGCCAATTTGTGGGTTAATCGCACAAAGAATTAAAGCCAATTTCAGCAGCTCTTGCCCAGCCACCGCGGTAAAGGGAAAATCGTTAGGGGCTAGACGGGTCATTGGGCTACCTGTAGCGGTTAAATAAAATCGAAAAGGCGTTGTCTGAAACATGCTGTCTAAAAAGGAAATGCTCAAGCCCTTTATTGTAGGTGTTTTTGCTGTGTTTTGTCTTGTGTGACCTTATCTTTGCCTCGTATTCATGTCAAACGCAAAGCCTTCAGGTGAAATTGAATATAAGCCATGCTGGATAACAATTACTCGAGCTTTTGGTATTGCACCACCAGCTCCTCAACCAAACCTAAATCAAATTGCGTAATGGCACCTTGAATCGCTTTTTTATGCGCCAACGGCAATATAAATTTTAACACTTCAAACACATATTCTGTTTGCTGCATGTCACCATTTCTGGCGGCCGACAACAAAGGCAGCCAGCTGTCTGCCGTCAGCGGATTCAACTCAGCACCACTCACTTCAGTGATAGCAGAATATTTCTTTTCCTGTTGAGGAAGTAATGGTTCAAGCAAAGGAACAAACTGTACATCCAGATGCGTCACCAAGGATTTGTAAATTTCTTCTGCTCGATAAGGTTTCCCAATGACCTGCCAAAAACCTTCATCAAGTAATGCTTGCTGTTCATGGGTTAAGGTCGAAGCGGTCACAGCGACAATAGGAATATCGCGATATACATCGTCTTTTTGAATGGCTTTTAGTAAATCTATACCGGTTTTATTTGGCATTCTAATGTCTGTCATCACCAAATCTGGCGGATTCATCTTAATGGCCTTTATGGCCTGTTCGCCATCCTCTGCCTCAATCACCTGACAACCGGCTTTTTCCAGTAAAGACACGAGAATATCTCTCGACCATTCATCGTCTTCTGCCACCAACACTGTGATGGGATTATTTAATCGCCTATTAAGAACAGTACCCTGCTCATAAAAATCCTCTATATCATCACTGGCAACTTGTAGTAGTGGTAAATCAATGATGATTTGTGTCCCCACGCCTTCGCTACTTTTGACCGATAACGAACCTTGCATCAATTTAACCAAGGTCATCGACAACGCCAACCCCAAACCAGTACCGCCAGATATTTCGCCGGCTTTGCCTTGCACGAAAGGGATAAAGAGGTGCTCCATCAACTCGGTTTCTATTCCAGGTCCAGTATCTTCTATACTGATATGAATGCGTTCCTCTACGATCAGAACCACTGCTTTCACATACCCTTTCGTGGTGAACTTCACCGCATTACCCAGTAAATTTGTGAGTATTTGCTGGAGCTTAACCGGATCCATCCACACAAATTGCTGATCGTCGATATTACATTCAACACTTAGACTTAACCCTTTCTCCTGTGCCTGACCTTGAAGCAGCTTGCCAATTTGGCTGACCTCTTTACAGAGATTGATTTTTTGCTCATGCAACACAAGCCGCCCAGATTCAATTCTGGCAATGTCTAAAATGCTATTAATCAACCCCAACAATCTATCGCCAGCACTCGCTATTGATAAAAAACGCGTTCGAGAAACACCAGTAAGTTGATTGTCTTCTCCAATTAGCTGGGCATAACCAATAATGGCATTTAAAGGGGTGCGAATTTCATGGCTCATATTGGCCAAGAAATGACTTTTGGCCTGGTTCGCTTGTTCTGCGGCTTCTTTCGTTTGTTCCAGTTGTATAGAAACATGTTTTTGTTCGGTGATGTCACTCATGATATTACCGAATGATGTTGCCCTACCGTTCTCATCACGCAATATGAAATACGTTTCATAAGTAGAAAAAACACGTCCATCCCTACTTCTTGCCTCCAATTCCCCTTCCCAGACATCATGTGCTTTAAGGTAAGGTATGACGGTTTCTTGCAAGAATTTTTGACTGACTTCTGGGTAGAATTCAAGATAGTTCAATGACCCCAGCGACGATTCATTTATTTCGTCTTTGACACCAAGCATCGTACGTATTTTTTCATTAAAATAAGTAATATTTCCATCTAAAGTCGCCATCGCAAAACCCTGAGCGGAGTTGTCTGCAAAACTTTTAAATTGTTTGAGCTGATTAATAAGATGATGGTGCTCAGTGATATCTCGAGCGATGCCTAAGGTGCCTCGAAAATGAATCGAAGGCTCAATAACAGGCACTCGATGCACCTCAAATAAACGCGGTGCGCCGCCATCTTTAGGGTATCCCCAACTTTGTTCATGTAAGGTTATGCCCGTTTGTAGCGCTTCGTTGTCTCTGCTTTGATAATACTCACCTTTGCCATCTAGGTTGAAGTCTTGGTCGTTTTTCCCCTTAATAACTTCATCTGAAATCGAATTGAAATCTAAAAAAGCCTGATTACAATCGAGGTAATTTCCTTGCTCATCTTTCGACCAGACGATATCAGGAATGTTATTAAGTAAAGAAGATAAGATTAACTCTCGACCCCGAGATTCTTCACGAGCTGCAATTAGCTCATTCTCTGTTGCGACCAAATGACCTATATCTTCAAAAATACCGGCAACACTTCGAACTCGATTACGCCCATCAATACGAGTAACGCTGCCACGCATTTCGACCCAAAAATAATCATTGTTTGGATTTTTAATCTTTAATCTGATTGAGCTGGGCATGGCCCCCATTTCTGTCTCTAGCAATGCCTTCTTCCAGTGTTCAAACGTGACTTGGTCATTAGGGGATAAAAAAGCCAGCCATTCACTTAAATGCTTAGGGGTTTTTCTTTCATCAAACCCAAGCTGCATGAAAAATTCAGAGGAAGTGTACAATCGATTACTTTCGGGAAACCATTCCCAAATACCTGCATTTGTCGCCAGAATGGCTCTCGAATAGCGGCGTTGTAAGAGTTTAAAACGTACTAAAAAGATCAGCTGTAAAACAATTAAAAACAAAGCCGTTATGCAAAATAAAACGACAAGCACTTTAAACAGTGCAGGGAACTCAACATCCATACTTAAGCGTCCTGAAAGGCATTTTGCTATAATTTTTCGGGCTTATGGAAGTGATAACCTTGCCCCCATTCAACACCGAGCAATTTGAGTTTATTGACAATGGCTTGGTTTTCAACAAACTCAGCGACCACTGGTTTATCCAGCATTTTTGCAAGCTTCACAATGGAGTCGACCATACCGTAGTGAATGTCGTTAACATGCATATCTTTAACAAACATGCCATCAATTTTAATAAGATCGAAAGGCAAATCCGTTAAATAAGCAAACGACGAAAAGCCAGTGCCAAAGTCATCCAAAGCGATACTACAACCGCTTCCATGAAGCAGCGCCATGAACTTACGCGTATCTGAAAAGTTATTTAACGCTTCAGTTTCCGTAATTTCAAAGCAAAATTTATGACCATCTAATTGATAATGCGCCAGCCGCTCAATAATAAATTCGGCAAAACCTGATTGGCGCACAGATAAGGCCGATACATTTAGCGCCACTTGATCAACTTGCTCCCATAAGCCTTCCCTTTCTGCTAATTGCTTCATGGTATGGTTAATGACCCAGCGATCAATTTTAGAAATGATTCCAAATCGCTCCGCCGCTCGAATAAAGTCATTAGGGTAAATCAGCCCACCCGACTCTTCATCTTTCAGCCTTACTAGGATCTCTATCTTTTTTCTCGGTTCATCGCTGGTCAACGAACAAACTTGTTGAAAATGCACTTCAAACAAATCTTTTTCAAGGCCATCGATAATACGTAGCCCCCAATTTAGGTTGCCACGATGCTCGTCATAGGAAAGGTCTTTTGCATTCTTTATAATTCGAGAATGTACTCCTGATTTTTTACTTGCGTAACAAACTTCATCAGCCAACATCACGACTTGCTCAAATGACACCATTTCAAGTGTTATTGGTATTGCTACTTGTGTCACGCTCATTCTAAATTGGCGTTTGTCCCAAACGAAAGAAAAATCCTCAATCCCTTTTTGAAGTAAACGAAATAAAGACTCAACAGATTCGTCTCCACCCTTACTCACCACTATGGCAAATTTATCGCCACTTAATCGCGCACAGAAATCACGTTGAGGGTCAATAAACTCACTGATTAAAGCGGCCAGCTGATGCAACAACTCATCACCGGCAATGCAGCCGCATGAATCATTTATCAAACGAAATTCATTTACATCAATCAAAACAAAAAAAGGAGTGTGTTCAGACGCTTCTGATTGAACATCTGAAATAATATGGGAAATGTGTTCGTCGAGTGCATCTCGGTTATAAAGTTGTGTAACAAAATCATGCTGAGCAAGATACTTCAGCCTATCTTGCATATAGCGTCTTTCGCTGACTTCTTTACGAAGATTTCGATTCACTAGATTCAGATCAGACGTACGCTCTCTTACTTTTTCTTCCAATGAAAACGTAAGCTCTCTTAATTCATGAACTAAGTGAAATTTTTCTAATTGATGCTGAACCCTAGAGCGTACCTCTTCAATACGAATGGGCTTACTGATGTAATCGTTTCCACCGACTTCAAAGCCACGACTAATATCGTCCGCTAATGCCGTTACAAAAATAACAGGAATATCTTTGTATCTCGGGTGAGAGCGAATACGACGACAAGTTTCAAAACCATCTATCCCGCCCATCATGACATCTAATAAAATCAAACATGGCTGCGTTCTCTCTAATAACTCAAGGGCACGCTCCCCTGAATTAGCAACAGCGACCTGACAATCCAATGCAGCAATTACATCCTGTAAAACGCGTAAATTTTCTGGTACATCGTCGACAATTAACACTGTTGGAGATTGCTTCATACCTAGTTATACCTTCCCTATGGTTTCAGAATTATCAAACAACGTAGATAAAACCACTGTAATCGAACAATTAATATGCAATATATTGCTCTGTTTTTCATCGAATATCTGTATAAGTTATGTATCTAAAAAGACACTATGACAAATACTAAGCACCAAATTACAGAGGCTCGTTTAAAATTCAATATAAAGAAAAAGGACTAAGGCGTATTTAAAAGCTAACTATTGCTATCAACCGTTGATATTTGAGCCCATTTTGGTGGTCGATGATAACGACCAACCACAGAGCTCAAAAGTAAGAATGCGAGTAACGAGTACCCCAACTGACTCAAATCAAGAAAAAACACAGCGGCGAACAAAACAAAAATATCGGCTGTCAGTGTTGTTTTACTCGCATGAATTCCAAAGCGCCTTTCCAAATAAACAGACAATATATTGAGACCACCCAAAGACGCATTATGGCGAAATAAAATAATCAACCCAAAACCGACCAACAAACCGCCTAACGCAGCAGACAAAATAGGATGAATGGACAAAGATACATACTGCCGCATAAGTTCAGATAACAAAGACAGCAAGCTTACGCTCAAAAAAGTGCGCACCATAAAATCGCGCCCCAGTGAGTACCAAGCTAAAAAATAAAAAGGAATATTGAGCAAGAAAAACAATTGCCCAAAGGATAAATCGGTGAGCCTTAAAAGAATCATTCCAACACCCGCTGTTCCACTAATAAGCAGCCCAGCAGAATTTAAAATGTGTAACCCTAATGCAACAAGCAGACAACCCTCAACAATAGAGAGCCAACGATGGGTAAATTTCATAACAAGTCCTTAACTAGAACGGTATTAACTTTTGGTTAATAACAAAAGTTGGCTACGGCCACTTCTTGTGGAAGCGGATAACAACAGCCAAATCGGGTACTGAGTTCATCAGTACAAACTGAAGCATATTTCATACCAGAAAAACAAAATAAACAATCTGTTGTGCTTTTTTATTCGCACTTGCGCTCATTTATAATGTCAAAAGACATTAGCGCTACTCATCAAAACGAAAACGAGGCTACAATAGCCAAAT
>CAXBGJ010000064.1:0-15175 GCA_963975045.1 uncultured Marinomonas sp.
CTGGAAGAGACATTAGCCATTACTCATGGGCATTTGTTTGCCCTGTTTAATAATGGCGCTTATGGTCAGCCTGGAGCGGTGGAAGATTTGCCTGTTGATATACTAAGAGCGCAGTTTGACAGTAACTTCTTTGGCACTCATGAACTGACAACAAAAGTGCTTAGCATCATGTTAGCCCAAGGTTATGGCCGGATCATCAATAACAGTTCGGTGCTTGGTTTAGTTGCTGCGCCGTTTAGAGGGGCTTATAACGCCAGTAAGTTTGCCTTAGAAGGGTTAACAGACACGTTACGTTTAGAGTTATTTGATACACCGATAAAGGTGAGTTTGATTGACCCCGGCCCAATCGAAAGTCACTTTCGTGCCAATGCGTTGACCGCGCTAAAGGACAATATTGATATGGTGAACAGTCGCCATCAAAAAGGTTACGAAGAGGCGATAGCACGGCTCAGTAAAGAAGGTGCGACGTCATCGCAAACATTGCCAGCCAGTGCGGTGGTTAAAAAATTGATTCATGCCTTAGAATCAAAACGACCTAGAGCGCGTTATTACGTAACAACGCCAACCTATGCGGCGGTCTTCATGAAACGTGTTTTGCCAACCTGTTTGTTAGACTGGGTGATGCGTCGCCAAGGCGCTTAGGGTTCTTGTTGATTTTCATCAACCGGTTTTAGCCAATCGGTGATGGCCGACAAATAGGCGGTTTGAGCGGGCTGATGTGATAGGTACAAATCATGGAAGCCCTTTGGAATAGAGGCGGTTGTTAGGTTGTTAAAGGTTCTGTTGGCCGCGTCTTGCATGCTGTCGACGTCTAATACACCATCGCCTTGTTGGGTTTCTTCTATGGTTGATTTCCCAATTGTGCTGATGTCTGAATGGCACAATAAAGTTGGAATGATTATTTTTTGATGGGCAAGATTACGCTGTGCGAAGATGATTTCTCGCAGCCAATGAAAAGACAAATCAAAGCCTTCTGCTGGCTTCCAATCCAGCCGATAATCCCACTCACCACCAAATTTCATGTGCAGTGTTTTCGAGTAAATGTTGACTTTTTTGGCTCGTAAATACAAAAAAGGTAAAGCAGAAACCAAAGCCCGAATGGACCAACTGATGCGATTGAGTACCAGCGGTGGAAAGGGAAGCGCAAGAAATGGGCTATTTAGTATTAACCCACTGACGGTTGGAAACGCTTTGTTGTAATGACTGGCTCGTTCAGGCAATGCGAAGGGTTGCGCCAAGTAAGTAGACACGACTAAGCCGCCAGTGGAGTGTCCTAGTATGACAACGTCGTTAACGCCGTCCTGCTTCATGGTGGCTAAGGCAATGTCTAAATCTTGGCTGTATTGTTCAATCGAATCACACCAGTTAGGAGGTGTTGAAGGGCGAATAGAGCGGCCGTAGCCTTGTAGATCTACTGCATAGAAACGATAACCGAGGCTAATGAAATGCTCAGCCAGACCCGTTTGAAAAAAATAATCGGTATAACCATGGACATACAAAATGGCTTTTGCAGCATTCGGGTTGCCAATATGATGAATAAGCGTGCTATAAACTTGGGTTTTGGGTCCAGGAAAGACATAAGTACGAGCGATAAAATTAGCACCTAATAGGTCTTCACATTTGTTAACCTGTTTCCAATGTTGCCCTATTGGTGCGCTCATCTTACATTCCTTTTGCGTTAGCCGAAAATATTGTCACCTAGCTGGTCTATGGTCAACTTGGTTTTTCGAAGTGTGATTTGAATACACTCGTCACGGTTTGGCATTAAGTCTGAGCGAATGAATTTATGTGTTTTTTGATCTTCGCCTTCCCCTTTAGTGACAATCGCTGCAACTCTAAATTGACCGCCGTCTTTCATTGGTGCGGGGACGATTGAAAAACCTTTATATTCTACGGTGTCTTCTGTTTTTTCTGGTGCGCTTTCGCCGCTTGAAAATAGACCTTTAAGGCCAGATAAAATACCCATTAATTTATTCTCCTATGTTTGGTGCTATTGTTTGGGGATTTTGCGTATTAGTCAAATGTTCTTAGGTAATTTTGTTTTTTTAAACAAATTGACCTCAGCGAGGAGGTAAGGTTAAAGAAAAAATGAGTTTGCTTCTGCTTGCTGTATACTTCTCCAAAATCGTTAATTGAAGAACAGGATTAGATTAATATGAGCGAAACACAAGTTAATAACCCTTTGCATGGCGTGAAGTTAGAGAAGGTCGTAACGGATCTAGTAGAGCATTATGGCTGGGAGGAGTTGTCTATTCGTATCAATATTAATTGTTTTAAAAGCGATCCATCGGTGAAATCCAGTTTGAAATTTTTACGTAAAACGCCTTGGGCGAGAGACAAAGTAGAAGCCTTGTTTTTAGAAACATTTATGGGTTAATTACGAACCTGATTTCTCCCTTCATGCTTTGCTTGATAAAGCTTTACATCGGCAGCCCGTAGAAAGTCAGTAAATTCTTGTTCTGCTTGTAATGAGCTGATACCAATGCTGACGGTGAGTGCGATTTCTTCCGTGTGGCTATAGAATGTGGCTTGTTCGACTGCTTTTCTAATTATTTCAGCCTGATAATAGGCCTGTTTATCATTTACTCCTTTCAATAAAGCAACAAACTCCTCACCCCCTAAACGATAGATATTTAGGCCTTGAATAGATTGTCTAAGTACATTGGCGGCTTTGATCAGTACAGAGTCGCCAATGTCATGACCAAATTTATCATTGATGTTTTTAAAGTGATCAATATCAATAATGAGCATGTGAAGGCTTTCCGCTTCTTTACGAACTGTACTGAAATCTGCTTTCAGTGCGTGGCGGTTTTTTACGCCGGTTAAGGCGTCTTGTAATGCAAGAGAACGTAGGAATAGGCTTGTTTTTTGGCGTTGTACTTCGTAAATATGGCACATTAACCATACGGAAGAATAAGCCAAAGTGAAGTTGAGGACAGTTCGATAGGGCATAAAAAGACTGGTGTCTATACGAAGGAATAAAATGGTGACTGATAGAGTGGCAATTATAATGCTAAAGTAAAAGCCTTTTTTCAATCCAAATAAATTGTAGTACCAAAGGGGTAAGGCAAGGATCCAAAAAAAAGCGCCTGCCCATAATTCCATTAACGATGCAGATGCCAGAATATTGAAGGTTAAAAGCGCCATTAACATGTAGCTTTGCCACGGTTTATAATGCTCTTTCAATGTAGAATAAAAGCAATATCCGCTAAATATCGCCACAATGAATTGTACCGCGCCGAGCCCTATTTTTTGCATCAACAACATATTTAGAAAGAAATACACGCTGTGTAATACACACACTAGAATGCTAAACCATTTATGTAATGCTTCAGGAGGAACAGAAGCTTGTAGCTGTGGTTTGATGTTCATTAACGGCTTCGCTTAAAAACAATAGGTGTGTAAATTAACGCAGTGTTGTGTAATTAATACGGATATCTAGGATGCTACAGTTATACCGTCTCGGCAAGGCTAATAGAACTGTAGTGTACTAGATTACGCCCTTCATTTTTTGCAGAATAGAGGTTTTTATCGACAATACGCAAAAATTCTCCGAAAGTTTGCCCTTTTTTGAGCTCTGCGATACCAATACTAACCGTTATTTCTATGTTGTTTTGGTGGGATCTAAAAATATTTTTTTCAATGCGTTTGCGAATCGACTCTGCAAACTCATACGCTTGCGTTGAGGTGCTATTTTGAATAATAAGAAATTCTTCTCCACCAATTCGATAAACATGATGGTTCTCTGTGCAACTTTGAAGTAACTCTGCCATTTCCACCAGAACGGAGTCACCAACATCGTGTCCGAATTCGTCATTCACGCTTTTAAAATGGTCAATATCAATCATCAGTAATCTTGTTTCATTTAGCTCTTGATTGTATCTATCTTGAAAAGGGTCCATTGCCTTCTTATTAAAATCATCAAAGAAAAATTTTAATGCATGACGATTTTTAGCGCCCGTTAATGGATCAGAAAACGCCATATCATGCAGTATTTGACTACTTTTTGTGTATTGCGTTTCATATAAATAACAGACGGCATAAGACAGAAAATACGCGAGCGAAAAATTCAGTACGGACCGATGGGGAATATAACTTTCTATGTCTGACTTGATGAATAAGAGCGCAATAGCGGGAAGAGAGAGTAAAATGGTGTAAACAAGACCTAACTTAGGTCCTGCTAATAAGCAGTATAACGGCGGTAAAATAATGAGCCAATAAATGGAGCCAGCCCTTAGGTCAGCAGAATAGAACACGTAAAAAACAGTGGCTGTTAAAGACGTAATTAACATATAGCCATGCCATTTCTTAATCTTCTCTTGATACGCGGAATAGAAAAAATACAGGTTTAATAGACCAAAAAATGCTTCCGTTAAGCCAATAGTTGTCTGCTTTAAAATGATGACATTCAGAAAACTGAAAAAAAGAATGATGACACCCGTACAGAGGCTAAGCCACTTATGTAAAGTGTGTCTCGTTTCTAATAATAAAGAGTTTGTTTGAATGCTCATCTATCCGCTTATTACATATATAATAGTCAGTTATTTTTTAACGCGCCATATTCTCTCTTAAAAATCTAGGCAAGTTATATTTATTTAAGTAACAATTTGTTATCAACAGGGGTGAAGGTGTCGGCAGAATTGATCAAAGACTGCGCCGTTAGGGCTTCTACACCATAAACTTCAACTCTGGTTTGATATTTTTCTCTCAGCGTTTTAGCTAATATGTCGAAGTCCCCATCGCCAGAAACCAATACGAGCACATCGCTGTCTTTACCATGCTCGATTCCATCGATCGCAATACCGACATCCCAGTCTCCTTTTGCGGACCCGTCGGATCGTTGTATAAAAGGTTTTAATTTCACCTCAAAGCCGATAGCTCGAAGGATATTCTGAAACTGACGCTGTTTTTCATCGCCTCTGTCTATGGCGTAAGCAATGGCTTTTACGACGTTTCGACCTTGTGTGGCTTGTTGCCAAAACGTGTTGTAATCGAAAGAGCGCCCAAAAGCCTGTCGAGTAGTGTAATAGACATTTTGAACATCAACTAAAATCGTAACATTGCTCATGCTTTTCCTAGAGATGGTGTGAGAAGAGAACACGTTACAAGTATTCGTATTGAAAAGAAATGACAAAGCTAGGTGAGTGCAGGGAGATAAACGAAAAATAATCCCCATAATGCATAGAGAGTCCGCTTCTGGCTGGATAATATATTGAATAAAGGAGTCGTTGAATATGTCAGGATTTGAACCCGAAAACCGCGTTAGACCGCTAACACCAAGAGAAGAAAATGCCAAAAGCAACGTTGTGATTGCGTATGTTTTTATGTTGCTAGGAATATTTACCGGTGTTTTTTGGTTAATTGGTGCTATTTGGGCAATGGTAAAAGTAAATGAAGCCCGCGGAACACTGTTTGAAGATCACTACATCAATATTATTAGTACATTTTGGTGGGGAATCTTTTTGAGTGTGATTGGCGTGGTATTGGCTTTCTTTTTCATTGGTTATATTTTGTTATTTGGCGTTTGGGTTTGGTCGGTTTTTAGAATGGTGAAAGGCATTGCCAGAGCCACGTCTAACCAGCCCTACCAGGCAATGTTCAACCCCTTTTAGGTAATCAATCTTCAATAAATGCCGTTACTCTTGAAGCGCGACGGCAGTTTTAAAAAACCACTAATTGTTGGTTATTTTCATATTACTGTTTTGGTACAGCCTTTCTTCGCTTGTTGATAAAGCCAGTTCTTTTACACTAATTGGCGAAGAAGGTGACAAAGACAAGGTTAATGTTTCCGGTTTATTTAAGAAAGCCCGAATGGCATCAGCAATCTGCTTGGCTTCTTTTGAATCTGCAGAGGCGAGCCCTAATGCTTGGCTTTTAAATGCAAGAAGGTCTAGCTGTGTCTGTTTCGACTCTTGCACGATAGCAGACTGAGGAAACAGGTGATTAATTAATCCAAACTCTGTGTATGTCACCTCTAAAGAACCAAGTTCAATGGCCTCACCATACATAATGAGAATGGCTTCAGGTTGCCCTAAGGCAAACGACGCAATGATATCGGAGCGTAACTCTGGCATGTTAATAGTTTGATCTAATAGATTAATATTGGATGACAGGGATATTTTTCCGACGTCTTTGATGTCCAATTTGAATTGTGTCGATACGTTCTCACCTTCAGCCTTTGAAGAAAAAGACCCTTTCCCTAACAGTGTTTCAATGCCTGCGGCACGCATCCATCGTTTTACATCATGAGAAACGCTGTCGATTGGACTTCTTTGAATCCAGAAATCCACATCTAAATCTGGGTATTTAATCGGGTATTGGTTGAGCGAAATCCGTGCGAATCGCAACCAAGGCGCACTGTCTGCTCCAAAACGAACATTCTCCAGCGAAGGCGTTAACGTGAACGGATCAAAGTGAATGCTTTCATAATGAATAAAAGGCGTTAACCCCGAGAGCTCTAACTGTTCTTGTATTTTGTGTTCTGCGTATTGTGCGCCATAGCGCTGAACCAAATAGAGAGCGAATATCGCCAAGCAAGAAAGTAAAATCAAAGCGGTTAAAGCCTTGGCGAGTTTCGTGGTGATATTAAGGTTCAAGTTTATAGTCCTACGTTTTTAAAGATGTCTTCGTGTTGGAATAAAACACGCTGTCTTAATTAAGCGACGTTACTGTCGTTGAAGAATGACTGATTCATTCATGACATTATCTAATAAAGGGCAATTGAATGCAGTGTAAAAAAGCCTTTTTCTACGAACTACATCGAGAGAGACCTCTCGCCTTCGTTACTATTTTCTTTGTATCTCTTGGTGATTCTTTCGATTTATCTGTAATGGTACGCAGAGGTCTTTGTTAAAAATGCGTACTATAGAGACCATTTACTAATTATTCCATTTTATTCACAAGGAGTGAGTTATCTCATCTTTGATTCCCTCGCAAGAGGATTTATGGTTTCTGCCCTTAGGCGGTACAGGCGAGATCGGCATGAACATGAATCTTTATGGTCATGACGGTCAATGGTTAATGGTCGATTGTGGCGTGTCTTTTAATGAACCGTTAACGCCGGATGACCTTCGTACTTCCGAAATAGTGTGCGCCGACCCTCGCTTTATTAGCGAGCAGAAGGAGCGCCTCGCAGGCATCGTGATTACCCATGCTCATGAAGATCATGTGGGCGCATTGCCTTTTTTATGGCGCCGTTTTAAATGTCCGGTGTACACCACGGCGTTTACTGCCGAAGTACTGCGTCGAAAATTGCTGCAAGTGGGTTTGGTCGACGACGTGCCAGTGATTGTAGTGAAGGAAAACGAAACCAAAAAAATTGGTGTGTTTAATGTGAAATGGTTGGCGCTCACGCATTCTGTGCCCGAACCCTTTGCGATGACCATCGACACGCCAGCAGGGCGTATTTTTCATACGGGTGATTGGAAAATTGATAACCAGCCGATTATTGGAGACGGTTTTTCATCTGCGACGTTTAAAGCCCTAGCCAAAGAAAATATTTTGGCGATGGTTTGTGATTCAACCAACGCGTTGAAAAGCGGTTACTCCGAATCCGAAAGTGATTGTTATCGCGGCTTATTGCAAACCATCAAAACAGAAAAAAATCGTGTTGTGGTGGGCTGCTTTAGCAGTAATGTGGCGCGATTAGTGGGATTGGGTCGAGTCGCCAAAGAAACGGGGCGTTATCTCGCGTTAATTGGTCGATCGCTAACGAACATGGTCAGCGCCGCCAGAGTAACAGGTCATTGGCCTGATGATTTGCCTATTATCGATGCGGCGCATCTTGGGTATTTACCAAGAGAAGAAGTGCTGGTCGTCGTCACCGGAAGTCAAGGCGAATCAAGAGCGACGTTAAACCGTTTGGCCGCAGACAATTGTTTTGATTTGAGTCTTGAAGCAGACGATTTAGTGATTTTCAGCGCCATGCGTATTCCGGGCAACGAACCAGCGATAGACCGCTTAGCCGAACAATTCAAGGGTCGAAAAATACGCACCTTACAGGCTCATGAAACCGACGTAACGATTCATGTGAGTGGTCATCCTTGCCAAGAAGAATTGAAACAGCTTTATACTTGGGTTCAGCCGCAACTGGCCATTCCCTGTCATGGCGAACCGAAGCATTTGGACGCGAACGCGGAGGTGGCAAAACGCAGTCATGTACCTCAACAATTGATTGGCCGAAATGGGGATTTGTACCAACTGGCTCCAAGCGTGAAAGTACAGCGTCAACAGGTGAAAGTCGGCCGTATTGCGCTGTTAAGATAAGTTAAACAGACGCGTCAAGCAGCGGTGCAAATACGCTCTTGGCGGGTTTTCCGGGGATTTCTTTCGCGAGTCTTGGTACTAAATAGCCAGGTAGCTCGGCAGCCACCTTGCCCATTAATCGCTGGGCGTCTTCAATGGCGATATCAAAATGCGCCGCGCCTTCGACGGGGTCCAAAGTGAACATGTAGTAAGGCAAAATTCCCGCATCAAATACGGCTTCACTCAAGTTTACTTGGGCGTCGACCGTGTCGTTTATCCCTTTTAATAACACGCCCTGATTTAACAGAGTGACGCCGGCTTGCTTTAATTTGAACGCAGCTTGAGCGAGTTCGTTGTCCATTTCATTAGCGTGGTTGATGTGCCACACCATAATAATGTCGAGGCGACTTTTGTTTATCCATTCCAGCATGTCATCGCAAACTCGAGCTGGAATCACCACGGGTAATCGTGAATGAATGCGCAGTCGTTTTATTTGAGGCAAGGCTTCGAGAAGCCGAATTTTGTCTGCGAGCAGGGCATCTTTCATCATCAATGGATCGCCGCCACTTAGAATCACTTCGTTCACTTCTGGATGATTTTCTAGATACTCAATCACAGATTGCCACTCAGCTTGCGCCAATTGATTATCGCCATAAGGAAAATGGCGACGAAAACAATAACGGCAATTCACCGCGCAAGTGCCTGTGGTGATCACCAATAAACGACGCTTGTATTTGTGTACGATGGCTTTTTGTGGGTTGTGATCAGCTTCTTCTAATGGATCTTTCGTATAACCGATGACGTTTTGCATCTCGGCGGCGCTGGGCAAAATTTGCAACAGCAGCGGATCATTAGGGTTTCCATATTCAATGCGAGACAAATAAGGTCGAGGCACCAATAATTTGAAGCTTTGGTGTGCCTCAATCCCTTGTTGAGACAGTTTTTCAGATAAACCAAGGTGCTTCACCAGTTCCGGCAAGGACGTTAGAGCCTGTGATAGGTGCTGCGACCAGCTTATATTGTTCTTTGTTTGAATCGGTATCACGTCAAATATCTGCAAAATTATGTTCATTTAGGTTATGATTGCGCCAACTTATTCTAGGCCGATTAGGCCTGTGGCTCTTGAATAGATCTTAGGGCTGACATGATACGTCAGTCAGAGCCTTTTCTCTAAAAATATACTGTGAGGATGTATGGCTAATATTTCTACCAGCGATATGCGTAGTGGCGCGAAAGTAATGGTTGATGGTGATCCATGTTCTGTCTTGGAGAACGAGCACGTAAGACCGGGTAAAGGCCAAGCCTTTAATCGTCTTAAACTGCGTAATCTAAAAAGTGGTCGTGTCTGGGAACGTACCTTTAAATCGGGCGATTCTCTAGAAGGCGCAGACGTCATGGATACCGACATGGAGTACTTGTACACCGACGGTGAGTTTTGGCACTTCATGGCTGTAGATGGCACATTTGAGCAGCATGCTGCCGATGAAAATGCGATTGCCGACACGAAAAACTGGCTCAAAGAACAAGAAAAATACCTTGTGACTTTATACAACGGTGCACCATTGGCCGTCACGCCACCTAACTTTATCGAACTTGAAGTAAAAGACACCGACCCAGGTGTGAAAGGCGATACTGCTAACGGCGGTTCTAAGCCAGCTTACTTGGTGACAGGTGCGATGGTTCGTGTTCCATTATTCATCAATATTGGTGAAATCCTACGTGTAGACACACGTACAGGCGAATACGTTTCCCGCGCAACGGGTAAGTAATTACTTCTCATAAAATAGATAAGACATTTATCTATAGCGAGAACGAATAAAACATGTAAAAGCTCTCATAGGAAACTATCGAGGGCTTTTTATTTGTTTAAAAAAACGTTTACACTCGCCAGTTAGATTCTCTTCAATATGTTCACACCACACTCGTCCTTTTTGTTTTATTAGCGTTTGATTTCCTCCTCACTCTAGCATTTTTAAGAACAACTCATTCTTCACATCGGTAGTATAAATTCGATTGTCCCGCGCCTACGTTGACGATTCAGCGGGTGGTTTTTTTGATCTAGATCATTATAAAAAGCATCTTTTGAATTGTCTGGGAACTTGTATGAAGTCTCTCTAGTCAACAGTGTTACCTCTTTATTACAGTAATAAAAGAATGGAAATGGCGTGTTGCTATAGGGATTTTTAAGGGATAAACACGATGTTTTATCTCGTCTATCGCATCTAGATAAGTACATCTAGATAAGTGCATCAAAACAAGGAGCTAAAATTGTTTGAATTAATTACACAATCTTCTTTCAATGAAATTACCGCTTTATTGGTGCTGGCCGCACTGATTGGCTTTGTAGGCTTGTTATTAAGGCAGCCTTTGATTGTGAGTTTTATTGCGGTTGGTTTGATTTCAGGGCCTTCCGTTTTAGACATTGTTCATTCTAAAGAACAAATTCAGCTGCTTTCTGAATTGGGTATCGCCATTCTGCTTTTTCTTGTTGGTATCAAACTGGATATAAAATTAATCAAATCCATTGGTTGGGTGTCTGTTCTAACAGGGTTAGGTCAAGTCGCGTTTACTTCTATTCTTGGCTATGCGATTGGGTTGATGATTGGTTTAGACGTTACATCAAGTCTTTATGTCGCGGTTGCCCTTACTTTCTCATCCACGATTATTATCGTAAAACTGCTCTCAGATAAAAGAGAAATTGATTCGTTGCATGGTCAAATTGCATTGGGTTTCTTGATTGTTCAAGATCTTGTTGTGGTCATGGCGATGATTGTTTTGGCGACCATTGGTATTGGGTCTGGTCATGGCCGTTCCGGAGCCGATGATTTAGGTTATTCTGCTATTTGGCAAGTTGCGGGGTCGGGCATTGGCTTGTTGCTCTTTGTTATTGTCTTTGTTCGTTACATTGCCACGCCTCTGACGAGTGTTCTGGCGAGGATACCTGAACTGTTGGTTATTTATGCGATTGCGCAAGCTGCATTATTTGCCGCTGTCGGAAATATGGTCGGTCTTGGTATGGAGGTGGGTGGCTTGCTTGCCGGTGTTGCCCTTGCCTCAACGCCTTATCGGGAAAGTATTGCGGCCAGATTGTCTCCTTTACGTGATTTTTTATTATTATTCTTTTTTATTGCTTTAGGCGCCACGTTGGATTTGTCTCTATTAGGTTCTCACCTTTATGGCGCTATTCTGTTTTCTTTGTTTGTATTGATTGGTAATCCATTAATTGTTTTAGTCATTATGGGTGGCATGGGATATCGAAAAAGGACGGCTTTTTTAGCGGGTTTAACGGTTGCACAAATTAGTGAATTCTCTCTTATTTTCATCACGATGGGGATTGGATTAGGTCATGTTCCGCAAGATGTTTTAGGGCTGGTGACGTTGGTCGGTATCATAACAATTGCGATATCAACTTATATGATTACTTACTCTCATCAGCTGTATGCTTTTTTTGAACCTGTATTGGGTGTCTTTGAGCGTAAACATACCACTCGTGAGCAAAACCTAACGTCAGAATCTAACAATCATCCTCAAGTCGTGATTTTTGGCTTGGGGCGTTTAGGAACGGCCATTGCGAAAAGGTTATCTGATCAAGGCGTTAGGGTGCTTGGTGTCGATTTCAGTCCATCTGCAATAAAAAATGGTGGGCTATTAAGGCTTCATACAGAATACGGTGATGTGACCGATGCTGAGTTTATGGTTGAGTTACCGTTACATCAGGCAACCTGGATTATTTCTACGATTCCACATCATCAGACTGGCGTGTCTTTTGAAGACATTAGAAAAACGATTTTTCAGCTGGTTAAGGCGACGAACTTTAGCGGTAAACTCGCAGTCGTATCACAAAGCGTGTTGGAAACAGAAGAGCTAACGCTCCTTGGCGTTGATCTTGTCTTAGAGCCATTTCAGGATGCTGCAGATCGTGCCGTTGAAATGTTATTTGAAAGTTTAGATATTGAAGTTAGTCAGTCATTGCCTACAAAGGGAGTTTTGTTATGAAAAGATTTAATAACATTGTGTACATACCAAATAACGACACGGATACACTTTCACCATCTTTTATTCAGGCGGTTAATTTAGCAAAGGCTAATCAAGCTAATTTAACGCTATTGCAAATACTCCCAGACGTAAAGTCTGCGAATCTTTCACATTTAACTGGTTTAAGTGAGAGTGAGATTAAGATTAAAGTACTGGAAAAAGAGAATGCAAGGCTACAGAAACTCATTCAGCCTCTCTATCAAAATCTTAATATGACTATTGACATTAAGTTTGGGAAAAAATACATAGAGACCATTCGAGCGGTACATGAAAATGAGTTTGATTTGGTTGTTAAAGAAGCAACTAATACCGATTGGCTAGATCGCTTTTTGGGCAGTGATGACATGCACTTGTTACGTAAATGTCCATGTCCAGTATGGATGATGAACAGAAATGGAAAAACAAGTTATAAGCGCATTATCGTAGCACTTGATTTTGAAGAAGAGTTTGAATTAAACGGCCGAGAAAAAAATTATGAACTTAATAAAATATTATTAGAATTATCTAGTTTATTGGCTTTGTCGGAAATGGCTGTTTTACATATTGTTAATATTTACAATGTGCCTCATGCTGGTTTTATTGGTTTGTGGGTCGAGCAACCAGATAAAGTTGAAAAACAATTATTTGAAAGTGAGCTTAGAAATAGGCAATACCAAATGAACACCATGATGGAGGGCCTGAAGAAACAGTTAGGTGGTGAAGCGTTTCAATATTTGTCACCACAAACTCATATTATTCAGGGGTACCCAGATCAAGAATTACCGAAATTCGCGAATGAAATCGATGCCGATTTGATGGTAATGGGAACTGTCGCTAGATCAGGTGTTGCTGGAGTCATTATAGGAAATACAGCGGAAACCATACTTTCACAACTGAAATGTTCAGTTTTGGCCGTTAAACCCATTGAGTTTATCTCTCCCATTTCGATGTGAATGAAGGGTGAATATTGTAAGACTTGAACAAGTATTTCCTAACAATAAAAAAACCTCGATACCAAGGTATCGAGGTTCTGGATAGGATCTGTTTGTGCCTAGTGCCATTTAGCTTTTTGCAGAGATGGCTTTGTCGATAGAAAAAGAACCAGCGCCGCTAAAGACCAAAGAGACAGCCACAATCAATAGTGTTAGAGCGTATTCATAGCCGTTATTTGCCATGAACAATCCATTAGAAATATGCACAGTAACGATGGCCATCAACATAGTGAATGCAATCACCGCAGACGCAGGGCGAACAAGTAAGCCAACGACTAATGCCAAACCACCAAAAAATTCTGCGCTGCCCGACAATAAAGCCATCAAGTAGCCAGGTTCTAGACCAATAGATGCCATCCACTGACCCGTGCCCTCTAAACCGTAGCCGCCAAACGCACCAAACAGTTTTTGTGCGCCATGGGCCATTAAAATAATACCGACTGGAATGCGTAAGATCGTACTGGCGATGCCTGAGGTTGTGCTAGTGATTTTTTGAATGAATGCGTTCATGTCTATTTACCTTAGTGTTTTGTGGGGGTTGTTTACGATATAGGCACTATATATAAAAAATCGTCGATAAAGTAACGGAGTATTTTGAGGTGAATGTTCAAAAAAATTGAACGTTCATGAAAACGAGTCATTTAGAGTTTTTTTTTGCTTAGCGAGTCTGTTTATTGGCGTTTAGCATAATGTTGGGATCAGATTATTGTTTTATCTAACACCAGAAAATAAGTACGGTTTTAGTTTGGTTATAGGCAAAAAAGTAGCAGAGCTGGAGGTGGATTGAATGATAGCGTGTCGTTAGATCAATTTTTTTATCGTCCAATAACAACAATAGGGTAAATCATGTCTAAAGCATTAATAGGGAAGGTCGCTGTCGTGACTGGTGGCGCGTCAGGAATTGGCCTTGCGAGTGTGGAATCAATGATCGCGGAAGGCGCGCAGGTCGTCATTGTCGATCGAGATGCAGTGACGTTGCAGGCATTACAAGAAAAGCACGGTGATGCTGTGGTGACATTAGAGACGGACTTGCTAGACCCTGAAAGCTGTCGTGCTTTGATTCCCCGTATCCTTGAAAAAACCAAGGTGATCGATATTTTTCACGCCAACGCGGGGCTTTATGTTGGCGGCGATTTGGTGGATGCAGATAACGATGCCATCGACCGTATGTTGAATTTGAACATCAATGTGGTTATTAAAAACGTGCGAGATGTACTGCCGCATATGATTGAGCGTGGTATGGGCGATATTTTGGTCACCAGTTCTTTGGCTGGGCATTATCCAACGCCGTGGGAGCCGGTTTACGCCTCGTCCAAGTGGGCAATGAATTGCTTTGTACAGACAGTGCGTCGGCAAGTCTGTCCACACGGTATTCGCGTCGGTTCTGTTTCTCCTGGCCCTGTCATTACGTCTTTATTATCTGACTGGCCCGCGGAAAAGCTTCAAGAAGCCAAAGACAAAGGCAGTTTGATGGAAGCCAGTGATGTGGCCGAAGCCTTATTATTTATGCTGACTCGTCCTCGTCATGTGACTATTCGCGATGTGGTGATATTGCCGTCGCAATTTGATTTATAGCGATAAGGGTAGGGAGGCCGTGTTTATACACGCTTCCTTTATCAACGCACATAATGTCTTCAATTGTTGATAAATACTGTGCTTATCAACAGTGTTTTCCTTTTTGTTACCTTCCAATGGCCAGCCGCAGTTGATACGAAAACAGTCGTGATAGAAGTCGTGGGTGCTAAAACAAGCGCCGCTACGAATGTCTATGTCCTGTTTCTGGGCGTCCTTTTCAAGTTGTACCGCATTCAAGCCGGGGATTTGTACCCAAAGCACGATTCCGCCCTGTGGCGTACTGATGTTTGCGTTATCTGGTAAGTGCTCAATGAGAAACTGTTGGTAGCGGTGAATATGTTGAGTCAGTA
>CAXBGJ010000065.1:0-14980 GCA_963975045.1 uncultured Marinomonas sp.
CGATGTTACGGATAAGCTCCATCATGTTTACGGTTTTACCAACACCGGCACCACCAAATAAACCAACTTTACCGCCTTTCGCGAAAGGACAAACAAGGTCGATTACTTTGATACCTGTCTCTAGCAATTCGTTGCTAGAAGACTGCTCAGCATAAGAAGGCGCAGCACGGTGAATTGACCAACGCTCTTCTTCGCCGATTGGGCCTTTTTCATCAATTGGATTACCTAGAACGTCCATAATACGTCCTAGTGTTTTAACACCAACAGGTACAGAAACAGGTTTGTTTGTATTTTCTACAACCAATCCACGCTTCATACCATCGGTAGAGCCCATTGCGATGGTACGAACAATACCGTCGCCTAGTTGTTGTTGAACTTCCAACACCAACTCTTTGCCTTCAATGGTCAGGGCATCATATACTTTTGGCACGCTATCACGTGGGAATTCCACGTCGATAACAGCACCGATAATTTGTACGATTTGTCCGCTACTCATGTTCGGATCCTCTTAAATACCTAAATACCTTAAACCGCTGCCGCGCCGCTGACTATCTCAGAAATTTCCTGAGTAATCGCTGCTTGACGAGCCTTGTTGTACACCAACTGCAATTCATCAATGATATCGCCGGCGTTGTCCGTTGCGTTTTTCATCGCAAGCATACGAGATGCTTGTTCACACGCAATGTTTTCAACTACTGACTGATATACTTGAGATTCAATATAGCGAACCAATAATTCGTTTAAAATTTCAACGGCTTCTGGCTCATAAATGTAATCCCAGTGGTGCTGTAACTCTGTATTCTCTTCCGCTTTTAGTGGCAAAAGTTGCTCAACCGTTGGTACCTGAGTCATCGTATTCACGAACTCATTAGAAACCACATACAAACGATCAATGCGACCTTCGTCAAATGCGTCTAGCATCACCTTTACACTACCGACTAAGTCGTCAGCTTTGGGTGCATCACCTAAACCGGTGAACGCTGCTGTTACATTTCCGCCGTAGTTACGAAAGAATGAAACGGCTTTACCGCCAATAGCACAGATGTCGATTTCAACACCCGTATCAGCGAACTGCTTCATATCTTTAATGGCTTTTTTGAACACGTTAACGTTCAAACCACCACATAAACCACGATCAGAAGAGATTACGATATAACCAACACGATTCGCCTCACGTTCGGTAAGGTAACGGTGTTTATACTCAGGATTCGCGTTGGCCAAATGACCAACTACTTGGCGAATTCGTTCCGCATACGGACGAGAAGCGGCCATACGATCCTGAGCTTTACGCGTTTTACTCGCCGCTACTTTTTCCATAGCACGAGTAATTTTACGCGTATTGTTAATGCTCGAAATCTGAGTACGTATCTCTTTTCCGACTGCCATAATAGAACTGCCCTTGTGAGAATGTTATTTCACAAACTGCAAGAAAGTGGTGACAGGCTAGATTAGTAGCTTGTCACCAAAGTCATTACCAAGTTTGCGTCGCTTTAAACTTCTCGATTGCCGCTTTAAGTGTCGCTTCAATCTCGCCGTTAAAATTACCAGTTTTGTTGATGTCAGCCATAAGATCAGCGTGTTCGCTGTTCATATAACCTAACAATGCTGTTTCAAAACTACCAATTTTGCTTGTTTCAACATCTACAAGGAAGCCATCATTAGCAGCGTAAAGAACTACGCCCATATCAGCTACAGCCATAGGAGAGAACTGCTTTTGTTTCATCAGTTCAGTAACCTGTTTACCGTGCTCTAGCTGCTTACGAGTCGCTTCGTCTAGGTCAGATGCGAACTGAGCGAAAGCCGCCAATTCACGATACTGAGCCAATGCAAGACGAATACCACCGCCAAGTTTTTTGACAATCTTAGTTTGAGCTGCACCACCAACACGAGAAACCGAAATACCGGCGTTCATCGCTGGACGAATACCCGCATTAAACGAGCTCGTTTCCAAGAATATCTGACCATCTGTGATGGAGATAACGTTGGTTGGTACGAATGCAGATACATCACCACCTTGTGTCTCGATGATTGGCAACGCAGTCAAAGAACCGGTTTTGCCTTTCACTTCACCATTGGTGAATTTCTCAACATACTCAACGTTTACACGAGAAGCACGCTCAAGAAGACGAGAGTGAAGATAGAATACATCACCTGGGTAAGCTTCACGACCTGGTGGACGACGAAGAAGCAAAGAGATCTGACGGTAAGCCCAAGCTTGCTTGGTCAAATCATCATAAATGATCAAAGCGTCTTCACCGCGGTCACGGAAGTATTCACCCATAGTACAACCAGTGTATGGCGCTAGGTAAAGCATCGCCGCTGGATCAGAAGCACCAGCCGCTACCACTGTGGTGTAACTCATTGCACCCGCTTCTTCAAGCTTACGTACAACGTTGGCAATAGTAGATTGTTTCTGACCAATCGCTACGTACACACACTTAATGCCACTGTCTTTCTGCGCAATAATGGTGTCAATAGCCAACGCCGTTTTACCAATCTGACGGTCACCGATGATCAACTCACGTTGACCACGACCAATTGGTACCATGGCATCAATGGCTTTGTAACCAGTCTGGATAGGTTGATCAACTGACTGACGTTCGATAACGCCTGGTGCCACTTTTTCAACTTTATCCGTTAATTTTGCATTGATATCGCCTTTGCCGTCGATTGGGTTACCCAATGCGTCAACAACACGACCAAGCAATTCAGGACCGATTGGAACTTCCAATATACGACCGGTACATTTAACTTTTTGACCTTCTACAAGGTCTTGGTATTTACCTAGTACTACCGCACCTACAGAGTCACGCTCTAGGTTCAAAGCAATACCATAAACACCACCGGAGAATTCAATCATTTCTCCGTACATAACATCTGCCAAACCGTGAACCAGAACGATACCGTCTGCTACACTGACAATTGTGCCCTCATTTTGGGCATCAGAAGTGACATCGAGATTCTCGATGCGCTTCTTGATAATCTCGCTGATCTCAGATGGATTCAGTTGCTGCATGCTAAATTCCTCAACCCTGTTTTCGATTTAACGAAACACTAGGAGTTTATCGCCTCGGACAGTTTCGCCAGTTTACCGCGAACTGAACCGTCGATGATTAAGTCACCTGTACGGATAACCACGCCACCAAGCAGGCTCGCGTCTGTTGCATTGGTTAGGTTGATAGTACGATCCAACCTTTTCGCCAATGCTGCGGCCAATGCTTGTGCCTGTTCTGCTGATAATTCAAAAGCCGAGGTAAATTCAACATCCACTGCTTTTTCAAAATTCAGTTTGAACTGTTGAAATAACACAGAGATCGCTGGAATAAGCGTCAAACGCTTTTTCTCAGCTAGGGCTAGCAAAAATGCTTTGCCCTGCTCTGTTGTTACTTCCGCACAAACGTCCGCTAGAGCGTTTGCCTTCTCTTCCGCACTAAAAGCTGGATTTCCAAGTGCCACCTTAAGCTTAGGTTCCACTGTTACAGCGGCTAATATGCTCAGCATATCAGCCCATTCTGTAACGTGGCCTTGCTCACGGGCAACTTCGAAAGCTGCTCTAGCGTACGGTCGCGCGACTGTTTTTAGTTCAGCCATTAGACCCTCGCTTAAAGCTCTTTAGCGAGTTTTTCAACGATCTCGCTATGTGCTTTTTCGTCAATAGTGGCTCCCAAAATCTTCTCGGCACCAGCAAAGGCAAGGACAGAAACTTGTGAACGCAATGCTTCTTTAGCACGCAATACATCTTGTTCTATCTCTGCTTGAGCTGCTTCGCGCAAGCGTTTGCCATCGGCAATTACTTGTTCGTTTGCTTCGTCGATAATTTGGTTCGCACGTTTGTTGGCTTGTTCAATAATCTCGGCCGCGTTCTCTTTGCTTGCACGTAGAGTTTGAGAGGCTTGTTCTTGTGCCAACTCAAGATCACGTGAAGCACGGTTCGCTGCTTCCAAACCGTCTGCAATTTTTTTACTACGCTCTTCGAGCGCAGCAATTACTGGTGGCCACACGTATTTCATGCAGAACCAGACAAAAATGGCAAACGAGATAGCTTGGCCTAGAAGTGTGAGATTTAAGTTCACGCTAATACCCTCGCTTTTAGTCGTTTAAAAATCATTCCCGCAGAATTTTGCAGAATATTAACCAGCGACCAAAGCAACAAAAGGATTCGCAAAAGTGAAGAACAATGCGATACCTACACCGATCATAGTTACGGCATCAAGAAGACCCGCTACGATGAACATTTTAACTTGCAGCATTGGAACCATTTCTGGTTGACGCGCAGCGCCTTCCAAGAATTTTCCACCCAATATACCAAAACCAATCGCAGTACCTAGGGCACCTAGACCGATTAGAAGGGCTACAGCGATCGCAGTAAGACCAACTACAGTTTCCATTTTAACTCCTACATTTTCACAGTTTTAGATAAGGTTTAAAAAATATTACTTTAAAGAACACACTTTTAGTGATCCTCGTGCGCCATACTTAAATAGACGATAGTCAACATCATAAAGATGAAGGCTTGAAGCACGATAATCAAAATATGGAAGATTGCCCATGGTACCGATAGAGCCCATTGTAGACCCCAAGGTAAGATAGCAATCAAAATGAAGATCAATTCACCAGCGTACAAGTTACCGAACAATCGCAATGCCAATGAAACAGGCTTAGCAAGTAGACCCACACCTTCAAGCAAGAAGTTGAAAGGAATCATCCATTTGCCGAAAGGCTGTAACGTCAGTTCACCAACAAACCCACTAATGCCTTTTACCTTGATGCTATAGAACACAATCAACGCAAAAACAGAAAGTGACATGCCTAACGTGGCATTAATGTCTGTTGTAGGAACAAATTTGAAATACACATTATGAGGATCAGCGCCAAATATAGACACGCCCACCCATTGTGCAACAGCTGGCAAAAAGTCAACTGGGATCAAATCCATGAAGTTCATCAAGAAAACCCAAACAAAGATAGTCAGAGCCAAAGGTGCTATGACCTTACTCTTACCATGGAAGGTTTCTTTAACGCTGCCATCCACAAATTCAACCATAAGCTCTACAAAGTTTTGCAGTCCTGTTGGTGTATCTGTCGAAATTTTCTTTGCTGCTTTACGGAACAACCACAAAAACAATATACCCAAGGCGATAGAAACCGCCATAGTGTCTACATGAATTGCCCAGAATCCCATATCTGCTGCTTCTTTAGCATCATGGGCAAGACCCCATGTACCGTCAGGATGTTGACCATAAGTCAAATTCTGAAGGTGATGCTTTATATATGCAGAAGCTGTTGGACTTTCAATACCCATACTTATATCCACGCTCTCTCAATGATTAAAATTCTATTCTCTATCGTATTAAGTATTTCTTAGTACGATAGGACTGAGCCAATGGCTCAAAATTGCCCCCCCAAAACCTGCAAAAAAAGCACCTGCAGCTAATGGTTTTATCAAAAGAAAAACCAGCGACAACAAAACCACTGTCATAGCCAACTTACCGGCTTCTCCTCGATAGAATGATCTAACAACTTCTTTTGCTGGACGGACGCCCTTAGAGCCAAAAATCCGCCAAGCCATATAAATGCTGGGTAATATACTGGTCAATGCACCCAATATAAAAGAGTACCCATACAGACAACCCGCAATGTAAAAAATTCCCAATGATACAAAAAGAGTTAAAAATAATTGTAACAAGAGAAAACGAAATACAGCCTTCTTTCTGGCGCTGATGATTGCACTCGCGCTTAACGGCTTATTTGTCTCCATTACCTAACTCTCTAGCTGCACTCTAAAAGTGCAATCAATGTGATGATTTACAAAATTCGAGGCATTATATGGGTAATGGCGACTGTGTTCAACTTAAACTAGACAGCAAGATCACTTTCAGAGCATCTTGTCTAAATTGAAAAGCACCAAACGTAAATTACTTTATTTTCCGGTGAGTAGCTCACTAATCAAGAGTTCTAGGTGTTCGGGGTTGCGATACTCAATGATAAGCTTACCTTTTCCTTTGGAGGAAGGCTGAATTTTAACAGCGGCATTCATTTTTTGACTGATTCGTTCAGCCTCTGCACTTAAATCAGGCAAGACAGGTTTGCTATCTTCATCTTTTTCAATCACTTGAAAGTTTTTCACCAATCTTTCTGTCTCACGCACAGATAAAGATTTAGTCACAACTTGTGATGCTGCCTGGATTTGTTTGTCATGCTCCAACGGAAGTAACGCTCTAGCGTGGCCCATTTCAATATCGCCATGCTCTAATAAACGACGAACTTCGGGTGTTAATCCTAATAAACGCAATAAATTTGCCACGGTTGAACGTGATTTCCCCACAGTATCAGCCACTTCTTGCTGCGTGAGGTGAAAATCCTCAACCAAACGCTGTAACGCTAACGCTTCTTCAACTGGGTTTAAGTCTTCACGCTGAATATTTTCGATCAACGCTAATACGACTGCGTCGGCGTCTTCAACATGACGAACAATAACAGGCACTTGGGTTAAATCAGCTAATTTGGCAGCACGCCAACGACGTTCACCCGCAATAATTTCATATTGGTTATGACCACTGGGGCGGACCACGATAGGCTGCATAATACCTTGATTGCGAATCGACGATGCCAAGTCTTCTAATTGCGCAGGGTTCATGTCGCGACGAGGCTGAAATTTTCCTTTCGAAAGCCACTCGACAGGCAAGTAAGTCAGGCCTTTTATTTCTTCATTATTGGCGCCACGATCAACATCGTGAGTCGCCGCCTTTTGAGGCGCTAATAATGCATCTAAGCCACGACCTAGACCTCTTTTTTTCATCGTCATTTCATTAACCCTAATTGGTATTATAAATACGCTATATTAAGCAATCATCACACAACAGTTTTTCGAATAAACTCACCCGCTAAAGCAAGATAAGCGATGGCGCCACGAGATTGTTTTTCATAGTGTAAAACAGGTAAGCCATAACTTGGCGATTCAGCTAAGCGAATATTTCGAGGGATAACCGTATCGTAAACCTTATCCCCAAAATGCTTATGAAGCTGATTGGAAACATCGTGAGTTAAGCTTGGACGAGGATCATACATGGTTCGTAAAATCCCTTCGACCACTAGCGATGGGTTTAACGCTTGAGTAATACGCTCTATGGTTTGCAATAAGGCCGTTAGCCCTTCTAAAGCGTAATATTCACACTGTACTGGAATAAGCACACCTTGCGAGGCGGCAAGCGCATTGACAGTTAACATGTTCAATGCAGGAGGACAGTCAAGCAAGATAAAGTCAAAGTCATTATCGACTTCATACAAGCCTGCTCGTAGCCGTGTTTCTTTACTTGGTAAGTCTAATAAAACAACTTCTGCACCAGTTAAATCACCATTAGCGGGTAATACCCAATAATCTCCAGGCATGGTTTTTTTCATGACTTCTTTTACGCCATGAGTGCCAATTAATACATCGTAAACACTGGTGTCTAATTCTTCTTTGGTCAAGCCACTACCTGTCGTAGCATTACCTTGCGGATCTAAATCAATTAATAAAACTCGGCGTTTCATCGCCGCAAGAGAGGCCGCTAAATTGACACAGGTGGTGGTTTTACCAACACCACCTTTTTGGTTTGTAACTGCGATGATTCTTGCCATGCTTTATCCTTTACGGGTCATTACTACCATGTGACGCTCTGCCTGAATATTTGGCACATTAAGAGGCTCTACTGATACTAAATCAACCTCTTTCGGTAGTGCCGCTATTTCTTCGCTAGGGTAAACCCCTTTCATGGCCAAAAAATTACCCGTATTACTAGGCAGAGGCAGAGTCCACCGAATCATATCTTGTAGAGAAGCAAAGGCTCGAGAGATAACGTGATCGTATTCACCTTGATGACGATGCTTTTCAACCCGTTCATTTTCTACCGTTACGTTATGAATCCCCAGTTCCATTTTAACCTGAGTTAGAAAACGTGTTTTTTTGCCATTACTGTCAAGCAAAGTAAAACGTTTCTCTGGACAACATATAGCAAGCACCATACCAGGTAAACCAGGGCCTGTGCCGACATCGATAATATGTTCACCAGTGATATAAGGTAACGTCGCCAAACTATCAAACAAATGCAAAGAAATCATTTGCTCAACATCACGAATGGCGGTCAGGTTATAAGCCTTGTTCCACTTTTCAAGCATAGCAAGATAGCGAACAAGAGTCTGAATGGTATCATCAGAGAGAACAGCGCCCATTTGTTGGGCGCCTTTTTGAATGGTGTCAAAGTGTGTCACAGTCGATCCATTTCTATAAAGAATGAGTAATTAGGGATTATCGGCTGATGATTCTAGGCACTTTTGCGCGCAATCGCACGTTTTTTCAAGTGAATTAACAGTAAGGACACCGCGGCTGGTGTTACACCTTGAATACGAGACGCCGCCGCCAATGTCGCAGGACGCAACTGAGTCAGCTTTTGCTTGATCTCATTTGACAAACCTTCCATCTTTGAATAATCCAAATCATCCGGCAATGCCGTATTTTCTTGACGACGTAGTCGCTCGATATCTTCCGCTTGACGAGTTATGTAGCCCGCGTATTTTACCGCTATTTGAACTTGTTCAGATACTTGTTCATCTACGGGTTCATCAAGCGCATTTTTTAAATCAGCCACATCGGAATACACAATATTGGGACGTTTGAGCAAATCGAGTAAGTTATACTCATGCGTAATCGGCGTTTCCAATTTTGGATTAATAATATCTGATTCAGGTGAATTAGGTACAATCCAGCTTGATTTTAATCGTTGTGTTTCAAGTTCAATCGCTTCGCGTTTTTTACAAAATGCCGCCCAACGTTCATCAGACACCAGACCCAATTCACGGCCTTTCTCTGTTAAGCGCATGTCGGCGTTGTCTTCACGTAAGATCAAACGATATTCAGCACGACTGGTAAACATACGGTAAGGTTCTTTGGTTCCCATAGAAATCAAATCATCCACCAACACACCAAGATAGGCTTCATCACGACGAGGTGTCCAAGCGTCTTTATCTTGTGCTAGTAACGCGGCGTTTAAACCAGCCAGTAAACCTTGAGCACCCGCTTCTTCATAGCCGGTTGTACCATTGATTTGTCCAGCAAAGAACAAACCAGGCATGTGTTTGGTTTCTAAAGAATATTTTAAATCTTGAGGGTTAAAGTAATCGTATTCGATGGCGTAACCAGGACGCATAATATGCGCATTTTCCATGCCTTTCATCGAACGAACTAGTTCAAGTTGAACATCAAATGGCAAGGACGTCGAAATACCATTGGGGTAAAGCTCGTGTGTTGTTAAACCTTCTGGTTCGATGAAAATCTGATGTGAATTTTTATCGGCAAAGCGCACTATTTTATCTTCAATAGAAGGACAATAGCGCGGGCCTACACCTTCAATCACACCGGTATACATAGGAGATCGATCCATACCTGCACGAATAATGTCGTGAGTTCGTTCATTGGTATGGGTAATAAAACATTCAATTTGACGAGGATGCATAGCACGATTCCCCATGTATGACATAACGGGCGTTGTGTCATCTCCGGGTTGCGCTTGCATTTGAGAAAAATCAACTGAACGTGCATCAATTCTAGGCGGTGTGCCTGTTTTTAAACGATCAACTCGAAATGGCAGAGCGCGTAATTTTTCGGCCAAACCAATTGAAGGTGGATCTCCCGCTCGGCCACCAGAATGATTCTGTAAACCAATGTGTATGATGCCACCCAAAAAAGTCCCCGCGGTTAATACAACGGTTTTGCCATTAAAACGAATACCAGTCTGGGTAATAACACCTCGAGCGGCACCGTCTTCAACAATGAGATCTTCTACGGATTGTTGGAAAAGCCAAAGATTTTCTTGGTTTTCTAATTTATAACGAATAGCCGCTTTGTATAATATGCGGTCAGCTTGAGCACGAGTTGCTCGAACAGCTGGGCCTTTTCGAGAGTTCAAAGTACGAAATTGAATACCGGCTTTATCGGTTGCCAATGCCATGGCACCGTCCAAAGCATCAATTTCTTTTACTAAATGGGATTTGCCAATGCCACCAATAGCAGGGTTACAGGACATTTGTCCTAAAGTTTCAATGTTGTGGGAAAGTAACAATGTTTTAACGCCCATACGTGCTGAAGCCAAAGCAGCTTCTGTACCAGCATGTCCACCACCAACCACAATCACATCAAAGCGACTCGGGAAATCCACAGGAACCTCGGTATTACTAAATAGAAAAATGAATGAAAAACGATCAACTATCGATAAGGCCGCTTAGTATATAGGCAAAATTCTAAAAAGAAAGTGAGTGAAATCCTATTTACCCGGTCATCAATATTAATATATATAAGTAGTATATAAGGTCTTTTGTTATTGTTATGTTTATATAGGAAGCAAAAATCTGTTAGTAAGTATTTTTTATACATATAAATCATATTGATACAGCGATAACATCTTGTTAACGACCCCCCTCTCTTCCTGTGCTGTGGGTAACCTATTCCTGTGTATAAAAGTGCCACTTATACACGACCTGATTTTTACCTCTAAGTTGTTAAAAACTGTGCAAAACTTCTTATCAACCTATTACCGTACTTATCAACAGGTGTTTTTTAAAAAACATTAGAATTTAAGCTATTGATTATTAACAGTTTAATTTATTTTATAAGCATTTTTTTGCCTTTGTTTAAAAAAAACAATCCACAAGCAAAAAAATAAAAAAAACTTAATTAATTGTTTTTTTTATGACTTCATAATGTGAATAGTTTCCATAAATGCAGGTTTTCAAAGGGTTTGAAGCATTGTGGAGAAAGAAAGACAATTTTTTAAAAAGGCCACTCTGTGAATAAGTTGAATTTTTTGACTCTTTAAAAAGTGACTTCAATGAAGGCTTACTGCCAAAATGAAGACTCGTTTGTATAGAGCCATAAAAAATGGCTACTTGTCGGTCGGAAAGGAAGGCTGAATGAGTCGTGATTGATAGGAATGTCACTGACTAGCAATGAAGGCATCTCCTTTGCGGGCATGTCTTTCAAAAAGTCACGTAAAAATGAAGGTTTGCTTTGAGGGGAGAAAGACAAATAAAAAAGCGCCCTCTACACTTGATAGAGAACGCTTTTTGTTGCTAGATTTTTTGTTCCTAAGAAGAACGAAGAAATTTAACGATTAGCTGTTTTTAAGGCTTTTCATGTCAATGATAAAACGGTACTTCACATCGCCTTTTTTCATGCGTTTATAAGAGTCGTTAATATCTTGAATATTAATCATCTCAGCATCGCATTCGATATTATGTTCTGCACAAAAATCTAATACTTCTTGAGTTTCTGCAATACCACCAATCAAAGAACCTGTCAGAATACGGCGCTTTAATACCAAATTTGCTGCATGAACAGCAGGTTCCATAGGCTCAATCAAACCTACTAAAATATGCATGCCATCAACTTTTAAGCAGCTTAGATAGGGGTTTAAATCATGCTGAACAGGGATGGTGTCCAGTAAAAAATCAAAATTCATTGCCGCTGCTTGCATTTGAGCATCATCGGTTGAAACAATAACGTGATCGGCGCCTTGTTTCTTTGCTTCTGCTATTTTACTTTCAGAGCGAGTAAAAATAGTGACTTCCGCGCCCAATGCTTTGGCGAATTTAACCCCCATGTGACCTAAACCGCCCATGCCTAGAATACCTACTTTATCGCCAGCTTTGACGCCGTAATGACGTAGTGGTGAATACGTGGTAACCCCTGCGCATAATAATGGTGCCGCTTTACTGGCATCAAGTGCTTCTGGAATGGACAAAACAAACTCTTCGCGAACCACAATGTGATCGGAATAACCACCGTGGTTTAAGCTGCCATCGATTACATCACGGGCACCGTAAGTTCCTAGCATGCCATTATCGCAATATTGTTCTAAATCTTGCTTGCACGATGAACATGTTTGGCAAGAATCAACCATGCAGCCGACACCAACCATATCGCCTACTTTATACTTGCTAACCTTGTTACCAATCTCTGTTACTCGGCCGATAATCTCATGACCTGGAACGACGGGGTATTCACTTGGTCCCCAATCACTTTCTGCTACATGAATATCTGAATGGCAAACGCCACAGTAAAGAATGTCTATGTTGACGTCATTGTCACGTAGATCGCGGCGTTCAAATGAAAATGGAACTAAAGGGGTTGTTGCTGACTTTGCAGCGTACGCTTTTGTTTGACTCATCAATGTTACTCCAGTGTTTAACATGAAATAGGTGATATCTAGTCTAGAGTAATTTTTCTCGTTTTGTGTTGTGCATTTTTGCTATAGTTTTGCCTATTTCTCTAAATAAAGAAATTTTAATTTTTCCTACACAATCTTGAGTAGATAATAGGTTCATTGATTTTCATAGACAGGCGGATCGAACATGACCGATAGGAACTTAGTTGATTTGATCAAACCTCTGGTAGTAGAAGATGGTTTTTTAGATACCTCAATACCCAATGTTCGATTAATGCGCAGTGAAAAATCCTTCCCGAGGATGCCGCTTATTTACAGCCCGGGATTGACCATCATTGTTCAAGGTCGAAAAATTGGGTATTTAGGTGATCGTGAAATTCACTACAATTCGGGTCATTATTTAGTGCAAACCCTCCCTTTGCCTTTTGAATGTGAAACCTTTGCCAGTAAAGAAGAACCACTTTTTGGGGTGTCGATTACGATTGATCCTGCGTTATTATCCGAGTTGGTTTCTGATACTACTGAAAGTAACTTTAAGCTGTCTGTACCTTATTTTCCTATGTCATCGGTTGCGATGAGTCCAGACATGGAAGAAGCGGTAAAACGGCTTATTAGAGCGTTACATGATCCGAAAACCGCAAAAATCATGGGGCAAAGTCGAGTACGAGAAGTCATTTTTGAAGCATTGCAAAGCCCGCAAGGCGATGCTTTACGGGCTCTTGTTGTAAACCAGGGCCGTTTTTCTCAAATTGTTCACTCTTTGAAACAGCTACAGTTGCAACTAGATCAAGAGGTGCGAGTTGAGCAGCTCGCTGAAAGCGCCAATATGAGTGTTTCCAGTTTTCATCATCATTTTAAAGCCATTGCAGGCTCTTCTCCCTTGCAATATTTAAAGCGACTTCGCCTGTTGAAAGCGCAAATGTTACTTAATCAAGGTCATTTGAATGTTGGCCAAATTGCTTTAGTCGTTGGCTACAAAAGCATTCATCAATTTAGTCGAGATTATAAGCGGTATTTTGGTGCGCCACCGACCAAAGATAAGCAAAGAGAAGAAGTGGCGGTGTGAAATAAATGCTATTGAAATTTGATTTTAATAGACGACTGGTCTAAATTTATCACTCTCGTGTTTTATTCGTACAGGTGTGGCAATTTGCTCAATTTCATTAATGAACAAGACTTAATAATAAATGCCCCCGACAAGCCTCGTCGAGGGCGGCCAAAAAAGCTGTCTACTGATTCTGTTGATACGCGTGAATCATTGCTAAGAGCTGGCATGTTAATGCTGACGGAAATCGGCTTTTCTGGTAGTGGTATTGACCCTATTTTAAAGTCTGTAGGGGTGCCTAAAGGGTCTTTTTATCACTATTTTTCTAGTAAAGAGGTGTTTGGACTTGCTGTTCTTCAGCGCTATCGTTGTTACTTTGAAGCGAAATTAGACCGTTTTTTATTAGATGAAGCTTTTCCTCCTTTAGAGCGATTACAGCGGTTTGCGAAGGATGCCCAGGACGGTATTGTGCGTCATGACTTTAAACGAGGCTGTTTAGTGGGTAATTTAGAGCAAGAATCACCGAATTTATCTGATGCGTTTCGTGAGCAACTTCAAGAGGCTTATCAAAGCTGGCAAATTCGTGTCGCGAAGTGCCTTCTGCTGGCATTGAAAGCAGGTGAGATTACACTGCATAATTCTATTGAAGATACTTCTCAAGCGTTTTGGATTGGCTGGGAAGGTGCGGTTCACCGCACACGATTAATGAAAGACACTCAGCCCTTAAGTCTTTTCTTAGACTTCTTTATACAGGCGATTAAGGTGAAATAGCCTTGTTGCCCGCTGGAGCCAAGCATCATTACTTGGCTTTTTTTAGTTATTTAATTAGACGATCGGTCTAAAAGTGGAGGTAATATGTTTAAAGGTGTATTGATTACTCAAGAAGATAAAAAAAATTCAGTGTCTGTGACAGAATTAAATGAAAGTCAGTTGCCTGAAGGCGATGTCTTGGTTGATGTTTATTACAGTACGTTAAATTATAAAGATGGTTTAGCGATTACCGGTAAATCCCCTGTTGTGCGGTCTTTTCCTATGGTGCCGGGTATTGATTTGGTCGGCAAAGTGACTCAATGCGACTCAGACGCTTTTTCTGAAGGGGATTGGGTATTATTGAATGGTTTTGGGGTGGGTGAAATGCACTGGGGTGGACTTGCTGAAAAAGCTCGGCTAAAAAGCGATTGGTTAATCCCGCTTCCAAAAGGTATAGAAGCTAAGCAATCCATGGCAATAGGTACAGCGGGCTACACTGCCATGCTTTCGGTTTTAGCCCTTGAAAAACAAGGTGTTACACCAGATTCTGGAGAAATCTTAGTCACGGGTGCTAATGGTGGTGTGGGCAGCTTTGCGATTCGTTTGCTTAATCGTCTTGGTTATCACGTGGTGGCATCAACAGGGCGAATGGAAGAAGTGGATTATTTAAAAGCGCTTGGAGCGAGTGAGGTTATTAATCGCAGTACGCTTTCTGAGCCTGGTAAACCATTGCAAAGAGAGCGTTGGGCTGGCGTGATTGATTGCGTCGGCAGTTATACCTTAGCCAATGCTTGTGCGAGTACACAATATGGTGGTGTCGTAACGGCTTGTGGTTTAGCGCAAGGCATGGACTTCCCTGCGTCCGTCGCACCGTTTATTTTGCGAGGTGTTAAACTCATCGGCATCGACAGCGTAATGCGTCCTAAAGTGGATCGTATTGAAGCTTGGCAGCGTCTAAGTGAATTACTACAACCACAAGATTTTGATG